>DAHXON010000054.1:6573-24533 GCA_027364875.1 Chloroflexota bacterium | reverse complement strand
CATGCAGCGGACTGTCACGCATGTCCCGACTCACCAGTAACCGATCAGTTGTCACCTATGTCCTGAACTCTGACACTCTCGCCCCGACCATTCAGGTAGGCAGCCACCTACCCCATCCGATTTCCAAGCTGCACTCCCCGCCTCGGCTGCCGTCGATCGGGCCATCTGGGATCTGCATCCCACGCATCAGGAGCACTCCGCGCGGTGGAATGTCCGGCTTGCTCGGCTCCCGATCTACACTCTGCTGGATCTGAGTGTTCGGCCAATAGGTAGTCGCCCGGATACCGAGGATCCCGGCCGAGCGCTTGGCGCGAATGCTTGCGTGCAGCCGGATGGCGAAGAATGAGACTGCGTGGCGTTCACTAC
Source organism: Chloroflexota bacterium (assembly GCA_027364875.1). Lineage (GTDB taxonomy): Bacteria > Chloroflexota > Limnocylindria > Limnocylindrales > CSP1-4 > Fen-1039. Next base: position 24,167 of record DAHXON010000054.1, on the reverse strand, counting down.
GACATCGGAACAGAGACACTTGAAGGCGCCTCGACGCGCGAGAGCTTGACGCCAGACGTCATGGAACGTGAGCTCGCCGAGATCGCGGGCGAGCTGCACGCCAACGCGATACGCATCACCGGCGGCCATATCGGGCGGATCGCCACTGCCGGCCGATTTGCGCAGGAGCGTGGACTCGACGCCTGGGTGTCACCGATGTATCCGAACGCCGACATTGCCACGACTATGGCGCGGATAGAAGAGGCGGCGGATGAGGCGGAGAGACTTCGAAGAACCGGTGCCGGCACCGTTCTCGTTTTTGGCTGCGAACTCTCGGCGGTCATGACCGGCATCCTTCCGGGCGAGAACCTAGCCCAACGCCTCGATCTCTTGTCCGATGCGAATCGCCTCATGGCGGCGGTCGCGGCATCCGGGCTGAATCCCCTGGCACGCTTTGCCGAGTTCCTCGCCGAGGCAGTTCGTGCCGCCCGCAGCCGTTTCAGCGGCCAGGTGACGTACGCCTCTGGTGCCTGGGAAGAGGTCGACTGGTCGCTATTTGACATCGTCGGAGTGGACGCCTATCGCGACGCAGCCAATAGGGCGGGCTATGTCGATCAGCTGCGTTCGTATGCGAGGTTCGGAAAGCCGGTCGTCATAACCGAATTAGGCTGCGCCACCTACCGTGGGGCGGCGGATGCGGGCGGCCTGGCCTGGACCGCCGTCGATCGGAGTTCCCGGCCACGACGGCTGCGCCAGGGGATCGTACGCGATGAGGCCGCGCAGGCCATCGAGCTGGCCGAGACGCTGCGGCTAATCGAGCAGACCGGGACGGACGGCTGCTTCGTGTTCACGTATGTAGCGCCGAGCTATCCAGCCAGCGACGTACCTGAAACAGACCTCGATACGGCTTCGTACGCCCTGGTCCGATCCTGGCCCGATGGGCGGACAAGCCACAAGGCAGCCTTCGATGCCGTCGCCGCAGAATATGCGGGGGCCCGGTAGCCATCGTCGCGTTACGGGTCGCTGGCTGTGTGCTCAGTGAGGGTCCGATCCTTGCATTCTGAGCGTGGGGGCGGCCACCTACCCCATCCGATCTCCAAGCTGCACTCCCCCGCCTCGGCTGCCGATGTCGGCACGCAGATCCGCGTCTGCGGAAAGAAGGCTCGGGAGTGATGGCCGGCGGGGGCGTGGGCGAGGCTCGGGGGCCCGCCCGCGCAGTCACGCAGCGAACGCTCGCGGTCGAGTCTCGCTTCTCTTGCTGACGAGCGGCCGCTATTCGGTGGCCTTGCCGTCGAAATGTTCGGGCGTGGCGTCGGCGTCTGCCTTCGTCCGGCGCACGACACCATCACGATGCTCGGGCGGGCCGTAGAGCGTGTACAGCTTGAGCGGCGTGGAGCCAACGCTGCGCACGTTGTGACGGGCGCCGGCGGGCACGATCATCGCGAAGTCGGCTGTCACGTGGTGCGTCGTGCCGTCGATTGTGATCTCGCCGTCGCCGGCCTCGACCCGGAAGAACTGGTCACGATCCTCGTGCACCTCCGAGCCGATCTCCTCACCGGGTGCGAGGGTCATCAGCACTAGTTGGAGATGCTGACCGGTGTAGAGCACGCGGCGGAAGTCCGCGTTGCCCTCGGTGAGCCGCCCGATGTCGTCAACGAAGCCCTTCATGGCTGTCCGCCGTCTCCTTCATCTATGACCGGGGGCGTGGTGCGGGAAGCGCCAACGTGCCGTCGATTGTCACCGGTCGAGCCTACACGGGGCTCGTGGTCTGCCCAGTGCCGGACCGCCCCTCTGGCAATCGGCGACGCGTCGACGTGGCTGACAGCTCGCGCCACCGGCGAGCCGACCGCCTTCGTGCTGATCGGCCATGGTGGCGACGCTGGGCGGTAGCAGCCGTCCCCTGGCTCCTGGCTCCCACATGTCGACTTCGATGCCCAGGTCGGCGAGAGCGGACCGGGTGCCCAAATGTCGGCGACGGAGCGGTTCGGCCCAAGCGGAACAGTCGCGCAGCGACCATCACTCACCTGGACACAGATGGCATTGGCGTACACGTCGATGCCGATGGTGACCACGGCCGTACCAAACGGCATGGCTGCGGCGGCGCGAGGCTGAGACGTACCTTGCCGACCATCTGCGCGACCATGTGGAGGGTCGTCCGGGTGGGAGCCACCCTCGTAGGGAAGCGCGGGCCAGTCATCGGCGCCGCTCATGGCGCGACGATGAAGTCGCCCTCGAGCGGGAGACCGGCGTCCTCCCAATCCAGGAGCCCGCCTGAGTAGCGCCGGACGTTGGAATAGCCCCGCCGGACGAGATCGCGATAGAGCGCGACGCTAGACAGACAGTCCACGTGCGAGCAGTAGGCAACGACTTCATCGTCGGAGTGAACCGCGGCAAATAGGGCCTCCGGGGTGTCGAAATGGACCGAGCCCGGAATGTGCTTGGCGTCGAAGGCCCAGCGGTTGAGGGCCATGATCAGCTTGATAGGAACGCCCCGCTCGAGCTTCTCCCGGAGCTCCTCACGGCCGATGGTCCTGATGGGTTCGGTTCCGAGGGCGGCGTGAGGATGCGGCTGATCCATGTTAGGCGAAGTATCGCACTGGCGATGTCGGTCACGGCAGGTAACTCGGAGGCAGTCCTGCGGCGTAGGCCGCAAGTCGGCGCAACCTTCGGATCGCTGGACTGCGCTTCTCCGGGGGTCGCGATCGCTCGAAGGGGTGAGCGGAGATAGAGCTCGTGCAGCAGGAAGAAGTCGTCCATCCGGCGTGTCAGGATCAAAGAGCGGCGCCACGGCCGGTATGCCCTCGGCCGGGGCGGAGGCACACGTCTGCTGAAGAGGGATCGTCGGCGCAGCGGGAAGCCAGGCGTGCGCGCGGAGCCCTGTTACGGTCGAGGAATGACCGTCAGTACGCGAACGATGAAGATCCGGAACTGTTCCATGTAGTTGGTGAGGAAGGCCTTGGTGGACTCGTTCGTGACCTCTCCGTCGCCGGGGAAGATCTCCGGGGAGTACCGGATATAGGCCTCGGGCGCCGTCATCTGCCGGGCGTTGCAGAAGCTGAGCACGCCTCGCAGGCTCTGTTGGGCCATCGCCGTGCCGATCTGCCCGCTTGATGCCCCGATCACGGCAGCTGCCATCTGGTCGAAGGAGTTCTGACCCCACGGCCGCGACGCCCAGTCGATGGCATTCTTGAGCGCTCCGGGAATGGAGCGGTTGTACTCCGGGGTGACGAACAGGATGGCGTCGGACGCGGCGATCGCCTCCTTCAGCGCCCTGGCCTCCGGCGGGAAATCGGCGTCGTAGTCCTGGCTGTACAGCGGCAGATTCCCGATCGGAATCTCGGTGAACTCCAGTTCCTTGGGGGCCAAGCGGATCAGCGCCTTGGCGAGTTCGCGGTTGATCGAGGTGGAAGAGAGGCTCCCAACGAAGTAGCCGACCTTGTACGTGGTCATCGAATGCCCTTTCTCACGGGTTGCGTATCGAAGTGTCTCACCGAGGCGAGCGTCTTCGGAGCGCTCCGTCCGACGCTCGTTTTGATCTTCCTTCCGGCACCTGGTGAGGGCTCGCGGCCCTGCCCGGTCGAGGATTGATCCTGAACCGACCGACCTGAAGGTCCCCACATTCGGCCTTTGCGGTTGCTCTGCGTCAGCGGTTGCCTTAGTGGCCGCTAACGACGCTTTGTTGCTCTAGGCGTGTGCTGAGAACTCAATGGCGCCCTGTGCCACGTGGACCGCCAGTCCAGCACCTGGCGCGATCGTGTAGGTCAGTTCGAAAGCGTGGCCCCGAGTCCTCGCCCGACCATTCGAGTAGGTGGCTTTCGAGCCACGACAAGCCCCTGCTACCGGTTCGACATCTGGAGGAGCGCCTCGGCGTGCTTTCGAAGCGCGGCGCGCAGCTCGGCCGGCTTCACGATGACGAACGCCCACGAGACGGCCGCCAACATCCTGGCCGCGCCCGACAGGTCATCGGCGCGGACACGCACGAGCACTCCGTCGGGTCGCTCCTCTAGCTCGGCCACGGTTGCCGGAATGTCCCTTCGAACCTGGCCCAGGCTCGCGGCGGCGACGAGCTCGATCTCCCACCGCCACGGCACCCGCGCGAGCGAGCGCGAGACGAACGACACGGCATCGAATCCGGGTGGCACGGGGGCGGCCTCCAACCCCTGCTTGATGCTGAGGATGCGGTCGACGCGGAAGACCCGAACCTCACCATGACCGTGGTCCAGCGCTGCCAGGTACCAACGTCCTTCGATGACCGCCAGTCCGTAGGGGTCGACCTCTCGTTCGCGAGGCTCGCGTCCCGGCGACGCATACCGAATTACCACGCGGCGTTGTCGACGGATCCCCTCGGCGAGCTCCAGCAGCACTCCGCTTTGGGGCCCGTCGCCCGCCCCTCCTGGGCCGGAGAGCGCGAGAGTCTCCTCGAGCGCTTGCACGCGCGTGCGTAACGGAGTGGGCAGGACACGACGGATCTTCGCGCTTGCCGTCTCGATCGCGGGCGCGGCCGTCACGAACCCGAGTTCCCGCGCCGACATCAACGCCAGGGTGACTGCGACCGCCTCGTCGTCGCTGAGCATGAGCGGCGGCAGACGGTAGCCGGGCCGAAGGCGGTAGCCGCCGTTGCGGCCGCGCTCCGACTCGACTGGGATGCCGATCTCCTGGAGACGGACGAGGTCGCGGCGCAGCATCCGCGCATCGACTTCGAGTCGCCGCGCCAGTTCTGGACCCGGTACCCAGCCGCGGCCCTGAAGCACGTCGAGGAGCGCAAAGAGACGAAGAGTTGCGGCCATGGCAGAAGAATACCGAGAATGAGGACAATATCGGCCCTCATTCGGTGGCATCGTGGGCGACAGAGCGCAAACATCGAACGCGCCGATCGAAGGAGACAAACGTGAGCACATTCGTCCTCGTCCCAGGAGCCTGGCTCGGTGCCTGGGCATGGGATGTCGTCGCCGCCGACCTCCGTCGCCGTGGCCACGACGTCCGCCCTGTCACACTTACCGGCCTGGCCGAACGCGCGGGCGAGGCGACGCCGGAAACGAATCTCACGAGCCACATCGACGATGTCGTGTCCGTGTTCGAGATTGGCGACCTCCGGGACGTCATCCTCGTCGGACACTCCTACGGCGGAGCCGTGATTACCGGAGTCGCCCACCGAATCCCAGAACGAATCGCACGCCTGGTGTACGTGGCCGGCGTCGTGCTGCCCGATGGCCTGTCGCTCTTCGATCTGATCGGTCCTGAGGCGCAGGCAGGGATGGAGGCGGGCGCCGCCGCCGCTGGAGATCCGTTCCGACTGCCGGTTATCGGCCGGGCGGAGCTCGATCTCTATTACGGAGCGCACGGCCTCGAGGACGGGCTGTTCGAGGTTCTGGCCACGCAGGGAACGCCACATCCAATCGGAACCTACCGGGAACGTCTGTCGCTCGGCAATCCCGCCGCCGAGACGATCGACCGGACCTACATCCGCGCCGCGGCGGATGCTTGGTCGTCGATTACGCCCGATACCCCCGGATGGGCCTACACGGAGATCGATACCGGTCACTGGCCGATGTTCACGAAGCCTCTCGAGCTGGCGGCCTTCCTGGATGCGTCGCCGGTCATCGCGCGCTGACGCCGTCATGACAACGGCTGTTCGGCCCCCGGCCGGCGTCTCTTACTGGACTCCATCGCCGGCCGTAACGGCGCGAATGAACCTCGCGGCTTGATCCGCCGCATCGCCGAGCACGGGCTTGAGCTCGTGGCCCACTCGCGGGTACGTGACGAGATGCCCGTCCGGCAGCAGCTCCACGGCCTCGCGAAGCAGGTCGAGCCTCGCAAACGGATCGGCCTCGCCCGACAGCAACAGCACGGGCAACCGCAGCTGCCGCCAGTGGGCGGTGCGATCGGCCCAAAGCTCGGGCTTCCCCGGGTGGTGCAGCGGATAGCTCAGCAGGAGCAGTCCCCTGACGCCTGCCTCGCCGGATTCCAGGCGGTTCGCGATCACGATGCTCGCCACTCGGCCGCCGAAAGAATGGCCGCCGATGACCACCGGCTCGCCACTCGCGGTGATTGCCTTGTCGAACACGGGCACAGCTCTCTCTGCCCGGCCCCTGGGCAGGTCGATAGCGAACGATGCCAGACCATGGGAGGCGAGCGCCTCGATCCAGGGACGCATGCTCGCAGCCGTCCCGGACGCGCCATGCCCAAGGATCGTGACCGGATCGATTCTCTTCACGGTCTCCACGGCCCAATTCCCGGGCCGATGACGCCAACGTCCTGGTCGGCCAGGATCGATCGCGGCACCCCCGACAGCGCCGCCGCGGCATGGACGAGGGCCTCGAACGCCGCCCGGTCGATGTCGGATGCAAGCCTGACTGTGAGCCAGCGAGCCTGCTTGGTGACGCCGTCTCCGGAGAGCAGGCCCTTGGGGTCCGCGAGGAGCACGCCCCTCGGAAAGCCGAGATGGACGTGTTCGGGCTGGGCCCATATCCAGGCGAAGAAGCGGAGTCGGCGGCGTCCGACGGGCATGTCGTAGCCGATGACCCTCCAGCCCGGCCTGACGCGCTCGACGGCGTCCGGCTCCGCCTGCCGCACGAGTTCTCGCAGCCGATGCGCCAGATCCGGCATCGGATCGGGCAAACCCTCGAGCAGGGCCTCCGGCGGAACGAATTCCGTGGCTTTCACGTTCGGCATCAGGATCGGAAACGTACACCACCATGCCGGCAATTCCTGTCAGGTTTCCGAGATGCGTCCTCGTTCGTCCCAGGCCGGAAGATGGCTGCCAAGCGGGCGGCATTGCGGGCGGACTGAGTCTCGCCACTCGACACGAGAGCGTGACGGCCGGGCCCGCTCCTTGCATTCGCCCGTTCGTTGCCAGATACTGAACTGTATGGTTCAGTATCCAACCGCTCGACTCGATGTCTCGTTCGCCGCGCTCTCAGATGCCACCCGACGGGGCGTCCTGGAGCAGCTCGGACGTGCCGACGCTTCGATCACGGATCTGGCCCAAACGTTCCACATGACCCTCACGGGCATGCGGAAGCACGTCGGCGTCCTGGAGCAGGCCGGGCTCGTCACCACGGAGAAGATCGGACGCGTGCGGACATGCCGCCTCGGCCCGCGCCGACTCGAGGACGAGACGGCATGGATCGAGCGATACCGCCAGCTCTGGGATTCACGCTTCGACGAGTTGGACAAGCTCGTCGACGAGCTGCATTGGAAGGAGAATGTCCATGGACCCAAGAGCGGTGAGTGAGCGCGGGCCCGTGCAGAACACCACGACGGTGGATCGGAAGTCCGATCGTGAGCTCGTCGTTTCGCGAACCATCAACGGGCCGGCGCGAATCGTGTTCGAGGCGTGGACCAGGCCCGAGCTGCTCGAGCGCTGGTGGACGCCGAAGTCGTTCCCCATCTCGCTGCTTTCCTGCGAGACGGATGTTCGTGTCGGGGGCAGGTACCGCCTGGTGTTCGGCTACGAGGGCTCCACCATGGAGTTCTTCGGCCGGTACCTCGAAGTGACGCCGCATTCGCGCCTGGTCTGGACCAACGACGAAGGAGATGGCGGCGAGACCATCACCACGGTGACCTTCGAGGAAGCGGACGGCAGGACGCTGCTGGTCGTGCACGATCTCTATCCTTCCAAGGAAGCCCTCGACGGTGCGATCGCATCCGGATCGACGTCCGGGATGCCCGAGGCGCTGGCGCAGCTGGACGAGCTGGTCCTCGGCCTGGGCGCGAGTGCGGGAGAGTCGTGACGTAGCCGATCGATGTTGCTCGCCGGCGGCCCGCCGCGACGGCGGCTGTCACGAACGGGAGCGGGGGACGTTCAGATTGTCGGTTCCCTCTACCGGGCCGGCTGGCGGAGTGCGGCGAGCACCGCTGAAAGCCCGAATTCGTCAGTCGACCCGCGGGAATACCCGGCATTCGTATGGAGTGGCACGGCCCATGCATTGCGCTGGCGCCTCTGGTGCTAGCCTCCGCCCATGCAAGTCCATCTTCGGCAGCTTCCTTCTCCCGTCGTAGTGAGGCGCGCCGTGGCCATCTTCGTGCCACTGGCCGTCCTCGCGACGCTGACCTGCGGGCTCGCGTACGTGGAGACTCAGCAGGCGCTGCGAAGCGGCGGGAACGATCCCCAGTTCCAGATGGCCCAGGACGCGGCGACACGGCTCGACGCCGGCGCCAGCCCCGCATCGGTTGAAGGTCCCGCCACCGTGGACGCGGCCACGAGTCTCGCCCCTTTCATGACCATCTTCGACTCGAGGCATCAGGTCCTCGCCTCGAACGCCACTCTGGACGGCAGCGTGCCGGTCCCTCCTAGCGGGGTTCTTGACGCGGCCAGGATGGGATCGCCCAACGCAGTGACGTGGGAACCGCGGGCCGGAGTGCGGATCGCGTCCGTCACGGTCTCCTGGAGCGGCGGAACCGTCCTGGTCGGTCGTTCCCTTCAGCGAGTCGAAGAGCAGGAGTGGAACGCCGAACTGATTGCCGCCGCGGGGTGGCTCACGAGCCTGGTCGCGCTACTCGTTGCGGCCTTTGTAGCAGCGTGGATGTGGCCATCCAGCGAACGAACCTGACAGGTTGGCGCCGTCAACGTGCGCATCCTCAGGCTCGGTCCGATCCCATCGAGATCAGGCCGCTCTCGTAGGCGGCGATGACAAGCTGAGCGCGATCGCGCGCCTCGAGCTTGGCGAGGAGATGGCCGACGTGTGTCTTCACCGTCGCGGCACTTACGACGAGGCGCTCGGCGATCTCGGCATTGGAGAGACCGCGCGCTACGAGACCCAGAACCTCGATTTCGCGGTCGGTGAGGGACGCGAGGTCGGCCGGACGGCGCCGGGCCGTCTCGGGGCGGCGAGCGAACTCGGCGATGAGCCGCCGCGTGACCGATGGGGCCAGGAGGGCGTCGCCAGCGGCCACGATCCGTATGGCCGCCAGCAGATCCGGTGGAGGCGCGTCCTTGAGAAGGAAGCCGCTCGCGCCGGCGCGCAGGGCTTCGTACACGTACGAGTCGAGATCGAAGGTGGTCAGGACGAGGACGTGCGGCGGGCCTCCGCCGGCGGCCGTGGAGATCCTCCGAGTCGCCTCGATGCCATCCATGACCGGCATTCGGATGTCCATCAACACCACGTCCGGGCTCTCGCTGATTGCCAGCTCGATCGCCTCGAGGCCTGTCGAGGCCTCACCCACGACGGTCAGACCCGGCGTCGTCTCGATCAACACGCGGAAGCTGCCCCTGATGAGGGCCTGGTCGTCTACTACGAGGACACGGATGGCGTCGCTCATCGATCCGCCTCGGCGTGCACCGCGGACATGTAGGGAATACGGGCGAAGACGCGGAAACCGCGCCCGGGCTGCGGCCCGGCCGAAAACTCGCCGCCGAGCATCCTCACTCGCTCGCGCATACCTATCAACCCGTGCCCTGGTCCTCGTTGAGAGCGATCGATGTCCTGATTCGAGGCCCGGCCGTCGTCGATGACCTCGACCTGGACGGCGCCGTCCTCCGTGGCGATGGCTACGCGACACTCGGCCGGCGCCGCATGCTTGACGACGTTGGTCAGGGCTTCCTGCACGATTCGGTACACGGTCAGGCCGACGGCCTCGGGCACTTCTTCCAACCCACTCACGACGAGATCCACCTCAACTCCCGCCAGCCCAACGCGCTCGGCCAGGGCGGGCAGCTGATCGAGCCTTGGAGCAGGCGCGAGATCGGCCCGCTGCACGTTGGCCGCCTCGGTTCCGGCCTCGCTTCCGGCGGCCTCGACTCCGGCGGGCTCCGCACCCGATCCTTCGGAGCGAAGGACGCCAAGCATCAGGCGCATCTCGGCCAGGGCGGCCCGACCGGTCGTCTCGATCACCTTGAGGGACTCCTGCGCCTCCTGAGGTTGGACGCCTATCACGTGGTTGGCCGTGCTCGCCTTGACCACGATCAGGCTCAGGCCGTGTGCCACGACGTCGTGCAAGTCCCGGGCGATGCGCAAGCGCTCTTCCGCGATGGCTCGTTCGACGAGCTGAGCCGCCGAGCGCTCGGCGAAGCGGCGCCTCTCGCGGACGGCGCGGCCCACCGTCCAGGCTCCAGCCAGGACGACTCCACCGACGACGACGGACCCGAGGTCGGGTGCGAGTGGGACGGTGCTGCCCGCCATCACCAGGGTGACTGCGCCCGCGACTGCCAGTCCTGCGATCAGAAGCGTTGGCTCGCGTCGCCCATAGCGCTCGCTCGAGGCCACGACATACAACGCGAACCCGGCTCCCACGAAACCGTCGCGGACCACGCCGAGCACCAGCGCCATCGCCGACGCCACCAACACGACGGCGAGTACGGGAAGGGGCTTTATCCGTCGAGCCGGCAGGGGCAATGCCATCGCCGCGATCACGACCAGGCGGCCGAAGAGCGGCACTCCCGAACCGCCGCCGGCCCCTGCTTGCGGGACGGCCAGAGTCGCCAGCACCAGCATGTAGGCCGCGGCCGCCAGCGCATCGAGCGCGATCAGCTGCCGCGGGCTAAGCGGTCGAGTAAGGAGCCGCTCATCTTCGCGTTCCATCTCGTTGCAGGGTAGCGGCGTCGGCCTCGGCCGGCATCCGCCCCCAGGCTGTCATACCCCAGGCGGATGGATCGCAACCAGATCCATCCCACGCTCCGATGCGTTCAGCCGGCGGCCCAGCGACCATCGAAGCCATGATCGAATTTCGGAACCTCACGAAGCGCTACGGCCGGACGCTGGCCGTCGACTCGTTGTCGTTCGCGGTCAGGCCTGGGGTCGTCACCGGCTTCCTTGGGCCCAACGGTGCCGGCAAATCGACCACGATGCGTCTGGCGCTGGGCCTCGACGCCCCGACCGAAGGCGAAGCTCTGGTGGCCGGGTGCCGTTACCGCGACCTCCAATCGCCGCTGCGGAATGTCGGCGCATTGCTCGACGCGACCGCGGTAGACGGCGCTCGAACGGCTGCCGACCATCTGGGCTGGCAGGCGCGAAGTAATCGAATCCCCGGCGTCCGCGCGCGGATGCTTCTAGAGCAGGTCGGCCTCGATGAAGTCGCCCGGCGTCCGGTCGGCAAGTTCTCGCTGGGAATGAAGCAGCGACTCGGCATCGCGGCGGCGCTCCTGGGCGACCCGCCGATCGTGGTCCTTGACGAGCCGGTCAACGGTCTCGACCCGGATGGAGTGCGTTGGATTCGGCAACTCCTGAGATCGCTCGCGACGGAGGGGCGAACGGTGCTCGTGTCGAGCCATCTCATGAGCGAGATGGCGATCACGGCCGACCGTCTGGTCGTCATCGCGCGCGGACACCTGATCGCGGACGGGACAGTCGACGAGCTCGCCGGCCAGCACGGCGCCGCCGTCAATGTCCGGACACCGCTCGAGGCGGAGCTGCGCTCGTTGCTCGAACGCGCGGGCGCGCGGGTTGTCCCCGAGCCCAACGGGAGGATGTCGGTCACCGGCCTGGACGCGGCGGCGATCGGCGAGCTCGCCGCTCGGGAAGCAATCCCGTTGACCGAGTTGATGCGGCAACCCGTTTCGCTGGAGGAGGCCTATATGCGACTCACCGCGGACCGCTCGGACTTCCACGCGCGATCCACCTCAGAGCGTGACGATGGCTGACGTCCTTGCCGCCGAGTGGCTCAAGATCCGGACGGCCCGATATGCGCGATACGTCCTGGGCGTGTTCGCCGCGTTCACCGCGCTCATGCCCTTGCTCGCCTGGTACTTCGTCACGACGTGGGATTCGCTGACGCCCGCGGCGCGGGCGCATGCCGCGCTTGGCCCGTTGCCAGAGTTCCTGGGATGGATCGCGTCACTGTGCATGGCCGTGTTCGGCGCGCTCGCCATCACTTCGGAATACTCGAGCGGCATGATCCGCACAACCTTCACGGCGATGCCGCGACGGAGAACCGTCTTCGCCGCCAAGGGCGCGATCGTCGCCGTGGTGACGTTCGGCGTCACTAGCGCGGCGCTCGTGGCGACGCTGGTAAGCGGGGCCATCATCGTTGGCGGGCGTCCGATTGCGGACCAGACCCCGCTGAACCCTTCAGGCTTCGCCCTCGTGGCCGCAACCGCCGTGGCCGTCACAGCCTTCGCCCTGATTGGGCTCGGGCTCGGCGCCGTGACCCGATCGGCCGTCGCCAGCGTCGTCGGCCTGACGCTTCTCTGGTACGTGGTCCCGCTCTTCTCCATGCATCTGCCGGCGCCCTGGGCCGCGTGGGTCTCGTCGCTGGTGCCCGGCGCCCTGGCCGGCGAGCTCGCCGGAGCGGGCAACGCCAACTCGGTCTTCGCAGCCGTGCTTTCACCGCCGGAGGCTTTCCTGGTGATGCTCGCCTACATTGCCGTTCCGCTGGCCGCCGGCGCGATCGTCATTTCGCACAGGGACGCGTGAGTGGTGGACGACCGGCCACGCAACGCAGGGCGGAGAATAGGCGGCGATGAACGGCGCCTACGTGACGGATTCGCCCGGCACCGGTCGCTTTCCGCTCGCCGGGGGCGGTCGGGCGGCGCCGCTCGTCGTGAGCGCCGCCGATTATCCGGGTGTCGTACGCGTGGTCGACGACCTACAGGGCGACATCGAGAGCGTGACCGGAGTCAAGCCCACGATCTCGTACGACCAGGTCCCTCCCGGCGCGGACATTGTCGTGGTCGGGACCATCGGCAGGAGCCCGCTCGTCGACGGCCTCGTCGCCGCAGGCAGGCTCGACGTCGGCGACATCGAGGGCAAATGGGAGACGACCCTCGAGACCGTCGTCAACCACCCCTGGCCGGGCGTCGATCGGGCCTTCGTCATCGCCGGCGGCGACCAGCTCGGCACCATCTACGGTGCCTACGACCTCTCGAAGGAGATCGGCGTCTCGCCGTGGCACTGGTGGGACGACGTGACCCCTGCCCACCGGGACGCGCTCTATGTCTTGCCGGGCCGGCACAGCCAGGGCACCCCCGCGGTCAAGTACCGCGGCTTCTTCATCAACGACGAGAACCCGAACCTCGGCACCTGGGGTCCGCAGACCTTCGGCCCGGGCCTGGCCACGGGCTTTCCGGACGGCTTCAACCACAAGCTCTACGCGAAGGTCTTCGAGGTCGCCCTTCGGCTCAAGGCGAACTATCTCTGGCCGGCCACCTGGGGCCGTGCCTTCTGGGCCGACGATCCCGAGAACCAGGCCACGGCCAACTACTACGGCATCTACATCGGCACCTCCCACGAGGCCCCGATGATGTCCGCGATCGACGAGTGGAACAGGAACGCCTTGCCGGCCGTTCGCGACGAGAGGGGAAACGTCGTCGCGCCGGGCCGCGACCCCTACGGCGGCACCGGGGAGTGGAGCTTTCGCTACAACTCCGCGGCGATCGGGGCGCACTGGACCCGGTGTATGGAGCGCTACGTCGCCCAGCACAACCATGGCCCCGTGACGATCGGCATGCGCGGCAACGGCGACACGGCGCTCGCCGACGACGCCGGCATCGAGCTCATGACGGAGATCCTCGGCACACAGCGCCAGATCATCGAGAAGGCGAACGGCAAGGCCGTCGAGAACACACCGCAGATCTGGACGCTCTACAAGGAAGTCCTCCGATACTGGGACGAAGGGCTGCGGCCGCCCGACGACGTGACGGTCGTTTTCACCGACGACAACTGGGGCAATATCCGCGAGCTGCCGGACCGGCAGGCTCCGCTTCGCGCCGGCGGCTACGGCCTCTACTACCACTTCGATTACGTCGGCGGCGGCCGCAACTACAAGTGGGTCGACACGGCCTCGATCCCCAATACCTGGGAGCAGCTCCACGCGGCATACGCATATGGCGTTCGTCGCCTCTGGATGTTCAACGTCGGCGATATGAAGAACCTGGAGGAACCGCTCCAGTTCTCGCTCGACTACGCCTGGAACCCGAACCGCTGGAACGCGAGCAATCTCGACGAGTGGATCGAGGGCTACGCGACCCAGAACTTCGGCCCTCGGGCCGGCGGCGCGATTGGCGAAATCCTCGCCGAATACGGCCACCTGCAGTCGCAGCGCAAGCCCGAGCTGCTCAACCGGAAGATCACCATCGATCCGGCGAAGAACCTCCCGACCGACCCAACCGCGGTCGTGTACGACGACCAGGCGACGCCGTACAGCATCAACAACTACCAGGAGCTCGACCGCGTCACCGCCCAGTGGCAGGACCTGGCCGCACGCGCGGAAGCGATGGGCGCGGACCTTCCAGCCTCGAAACAGGCCGCCTTCTACGAGCTGGTGCTGTACGAGGTGAAGGCGACGGCCAACCTCTACGCGATGCGCGCCGCGGAGTTCAAGAACCTGCTGCATGCGTCACAGGGCCGGGCCACGACGAACGACCTGGCGGCCGAGGCGGAGGCCCGCTTCGCCGACGATCAGGTGATGATGGCCTACTACAACACCGAGCTGGCCGGCGGGAAGTGGCACGGCTGGAACCTCCAGCCGCACATCGATTACGGGGACGTCGCCCGATACGGTCCGGACGCCCCTTGGCAGCAGCCCCAGATGGACGACGTCGCGATCCCCGATGTCCTCTTCCCGGACGTCGAGCGAATCGCTCTCCCGCCGGCCTCGGAGATGGGCGTCGCGATCGATGGCGCCGACGGCTGGTGGCCGAACGCTTCGTGCCCCGCCGTCCTTCCCGCCTTCAGCCCGTATCAGACGGCGCCCGCGCAGTACATCGACGTCTTCAATCGGGGCGCGACGCCCTTCGGTTACTCGATCGCGGCGGCCGAACCGTGGGTAAGGGTCGCTTCCAGCTCCGGTACGGTCGACAAGCAGGTCCGGGCGACCGTAGGGATCGACTGGGACCGGGCACCGAGAGGTACGACGACCGTGCCGATCACCATAAGCGGGGCCGGCCGCACGGTGACAGTCGAGGCGGTGGTCGAGAATCCGGATCTCGCTCTCTCACAACTGGCGGGCTTCGTCGAGGCGGGCGGCTACGTATCGATCGACGCCGCGAACTACAGCCGGGCCGTGAACGCGGGCGGGGCCCACTGGCGGACGATCCCCCGCGTCGGCCGGACCGGCTCGGGCGTGGAGCCGTTTCCGCAGACCGCGCGGCCTCGGGCGCCGGGCCCCAACGGCGCTCGCCTCGAATACGAGATGACGCTCTTTTCGACCGGCCGGGTCACGGTCTGGGCATATCTCTCACCGCGCAACGACGTCCTCGCCCACGGCGGCCTCCGCTACGCGATTTCGGTCGACGATGAAGCGCCGCAGATCCTGAACATCACGACGGCGACCGGCGCCGACGAGGGGACGATGAACGAGCAGTGGGAACGGAACACGTCGAACAACGTGAACCTGACCTCGACGACGTTCACGATCTCCACACCCGGCCTCCACACCCTCAAGTTCTGGATGGTGGATCCCACAATCGTCGCCCAGAAGTTCGTCGTCGACACCGGCGGGCTCCGCTGGAGCTACCTCGGCCCGCCGCAGAGCCTGAGACTTGGGTGAAACCTGTATTCCACGTTGACGTGACGGAGTACTTATACTACATTCCGTAGTGGTAATACCACTCGCAGAGGGAAGAGTCATGTCCATCTCGTCAGGGTCGACCAGACCCCGCTTCGCCGGGCGAGCGATCGATCATCTGTCTCAAAGGGCCAGGCGCCTGATCGTGGTGGTTGCCTATCTGTCGCTTCCGGAGGCGGCCGCCTTGTTCTACTTCCACGCAGGAGCCCCAAGCCTGCCCTCATCCTCACCTCGTTCGTGGGGCTTGAGTGTCTCCTTGCTGGAGTTCCTCGTAGTGGCTCAAGCGGACCTGGCCGGCGAGGTTCTGCAGCGTGGCTGGAGAGCCGCGATTGGGCCAGGCGGGCCCGACGAGCGGCAGCGGCAGCTGCGTGACAGAGCCGCCTACCTGAGCTACCGGATCGTGCGTGTGGCGGCCGTGATACCCGTGTTCATTCTCTTCGGTGCTCTGCTGACGGTCCCGCTCAATTCCTGGGGAATGGTCACCCTGGACCCAACGAGCCTGTTTGCCCTGCTGATCTGCCTGTCAGTCTTGTGTATCTGCCTGAACCTGCTACCCATCGCAACTGTGGCCTGGCTCGAGCCCGACCCGCCCGCCGACATCTGATGAGAAGAGCGGTCGTTCGGACGGAGCCCGTCCTCCACAACCGGCTCACCGTCCTGCGAGCCGAGCGCGGACTCTCGCGTCAGGAGCTGGCCGACGCACTCGGCGTGAATTACCAGACCATCGGTTACCTCGAGCGCGGCGAATACAACCCGAGCCTGGATCTGGCGCTCCGAGCGGCCGACTACTTCGGACTCCCGGTCGAGGCGATCTTCAGCCGCCAGCCGTTCCCGCTCCTCTCGTCGCAGCTTTATCCCGCTCGACCTCCCATCGGGTAGCGAGTCGGCAATACCCGGGAGGCTCCCAGCGGCCGCCGCGCAATCCCGCACCCCGTGGGATCATGGATCGCGTGACTGATCCCAGCGCCGCCGAGGAGACGCGCATCGACCGCTGGCTGTGCGCGGTGCGCCTCGTGAAGACCCGCCCGCTCGCGACGCAGCTGTGCGAGGGCGGCCACGTCCTCCTGAACGGGTCGCCGGCGAAGCCGTAGACCAAGGTTCGCGCGGGCGATCGAGTGGAGGCCCTCATCGCGGATCGCGAGCGCGTCATCGAGGTCGTGCGGCCGATCGAGTCGCGTGTCGGGGCTCCCGCCGCTGCGACCTGCTACGTGGACCACAGCCCGCCGGTCGTGACGGAAGCCGAGCCGGGGATGAAGAGGATCCGCGGGGAGGGCCGGCCCGGCAAGCGTCTCCGGCGCGAGCTCGAGCGCCTGCGCCGGGGCTCCGACGCCTGAGCTCGATCGGCCGCGACCTGCGCGAAATCTCGGGCTGGAGCGCCTGCACGGCCCTATCGGCTCGCCCGCTCGGATCTTCCCGCCAGCCCGGTCAGGGCTGAATGAGCTCCAGATCCTCCAGAAGGCTTGCATGCCTGGGCTCCCAGCCGAGCACCTGCCGGGTGTGGGCGCTGGACGAGGGCTGATCGGTCGCGAAGATCTGACCGAGCGGGCCGTAGGTCTCGGCTGGCACCGACTCGACCGGCAGGCCCAGTCGTCGGCCGATGACTGCCGCGATGTCGCGCACTCTGTCGCCCTCGTCCGCGACGGCATGCCAGGAGGTCCCCGCTTCCGCTCGCTCGAGGACGAGCCGGAAGAGTACTGCCGCGTCGAGCGCGTGCACGGCCGGCCAGCGCTGTGCCCCGTCCCCCGGACAGCCGGACACTCCCGTCCGACGTGCGATGTGGGTCAACAAGCCGGCAAACCCGCCCGTGCCCTGGTTGTGGACCGTACGTGGCATGCGGACGGCCGCGCTCCGGACCCCGCGGGAGGCCAGGCCGAGGACTGCGGTGACCGCGCGAGCGCGACCACCGACTGGCCCCTCGGTCGAGAGCGGGTCGGCCTCGGTCGAGAGGCGGCCCGGCACAGGTGGCGTACCCGAGACGGTGACCAGGGGCCGGCCGCTGCCGATGAGCTCCTCGCCCAGGGTTGCGAGGGTGGTGCTTTCCTCGGCCACCGCCCTGGCAAGTGCCTCGGGGCTGCTGAAGTCGTTGGCGAATGCCAGGTGGATCACCCCGTCTGCCTGAGCGACGCCGGCACGAAGGATATGCAGGTCGGCGAGCGCTCCCCGGAGTGGCTGGG
>DAHXON010000054.1:0-6563 GCA_027364875.1 Chloroflexota bacterium | reverse complement strand
GTGGCTCGGCGCCGGCCGCCTGGGCGGCCTGCGCCGACGCGTCGGAGCGGGCGAGGGCGAGAACGGAGTGGCCATTGCCGAGCAGTTCGGCCACGACGGCGGACCCGATCAGACCGGTGCCGCCGGTGACAAAGATGTGCATGTAGTGCTCCCGCGAGTGATGGGACTCTTGTCCCATGAGTGTAGCAGAGTGATGGGACAACAGTCCGATCGCATATGATTGGACCCATGAGTCGGTGGGAACCAGGGGCGCGCGAACGCCTCGTCGTGGCTGCGGTCGACCTGTTCACCGAGCAGGGGTATGACGCCACGACGGTCGCGCAGATCGCCGAGCGCGCCGGGGTTACCAAGAGCACCTTCTTCCGGCACTTCTCCGACAAGCGCGAACTACTGGCGGCCGGGCAGGAGACGCTGAGCCGGCTCCTGGCCGAGGGAATTGCCGAGGCGCCCGCCCATGCCAGCCCGCTCGAGTCGGTCGCTGCCGGTCTCGAACGTGCCGCGTGCGCGATGGGCTCGGTGAACCGCGAGCTCGCCCCTCGCCTGAAGGCAGCCATCGCTGCCAGCGCCGAGCTTCAGGCGCGTGACGCGCTCAAGAGCGTCAACCTCGCGGCCGCGATGACAACCGCCCTGGTCGCCCGCGGCGTGCCCGATACGACCGCCGCACTCGCTGCGGAGCTCGGCGTCCTCGCGTTCAAGCGCGGCTACGCGGAATGGTCCGGGGGTGACCGTGGCGCGACCGACGACCTCGCGCAGACCACCCTGGCGGCCCTGGACGAACTGCGGGCAGCGAGCGCGTCGCTGCGCTGACGAGGGAACCCAACCGTCCTCCGCAGACGCGGCGTGAGTCGGCCGGCGCAGGCCGGTCCACGTGTAGGGCTGATCGGCCTCCAGGGCAGTGGTCTACGAGCGAGCAGTCATCCAGGCGTCCATGACGACACGAAAGCGCTTCTGGGCATCGACGCGCCGCAGCGCTCCCCCCGTCTCCACGTACTCGATGACCAGGCCCTCGAGCAGGGCCGCGAACGTGTGGGCGAGAGCATCGACATCGAGATCGGCGGGCAACTCGCCGCGTTCGACGCTCTCGCGAAGGAGCACGGAGCAGAACATAACGGCGCGCTCCAGGCGACGCGCCATCAGGTCCCGGATGAGCGGGCGTCGCGTGGCTTCGGACCAGGCCTCGATCAGAAATGCCGGTCCTCCCGGGACATCGATTGACCCTGCCCACCACCCACGGAACGAGCGGTCGAGGCGATCCATGATCGGGCCGGCGGCCTGCGTCTCCGCGAGGAGCGCGTCCGTTTCCTCTTGATTGGTCGTGTCGATGCTGGCCCTGATCAGCTCGTCCTTGTTCGGGAAGTAGTTGTAGATCGCGCCGACCGAGAGCCCGCAGGCTGCCACGACGTCGTCGATCGTCGCGCGGGCGAAGCCCTTCTCGACGAAGACCTGCTTGGCGGCCTTGAGGATCCGCCGGCGGGTCGCCTCTTCTCGTTCGGCACTGATGCGCGGCATCCCATTCTCCCGATATCTACGAGCGAGCGCTCACACTCCTATCATGCCACGTTCGCGCTCGACAAATAGGGCCGAATGGCCCATGTAAAGCGAGCGCTCGCTCTACTATTGTTCCATCGCGAAGGCCAGGGAAGGCCTCGGGAAGCAGGAAAGCAAGGAAGGTAGCGAAATGACTTCGACGATGGATCCGGTTCAGAAGGACCTGGAGAGCCGAATCGATTCGGCCGGCTGGGGCCTCTTCTTCCTCATGTCGGGCGCGATGCTGCTCGTGCCCGGGTTGCCCCAGGGCAGCTGGCTCACGGGCGTGGGCACACTCCTCATCGGGCTCTCGGCGTTGCGCGCGATGCTTGGATTGCCGGTCAGCACCTTCGGCGTGATGATGGCACTGGTCCTGGTCGCCACCGGCCTCGGCGAGGCAGCGGGCGTGGCGGTGCCATGGTTCGCGCTGATGCTCGTCCTGTGTGGCGTGGCGCTCGCATTCGGCGAGCTGATCCGCCGCCCCCACGCCGCCTGACCGGCGGCGTTCGGCAGCACAGGGAGGGATCACGATGGCATCGATCCTCGCCTACGTCGACGCGGTGCCGGGACGGCTCTATCCCCTGGTCCCGACCCTCCTGGAGCTCCAGAACCGGGGTCACCGCGTCGCACTCCGGTGCGGCCTGGACGACGTCGAACGGATGCGGGCGGCCGGTCTCGCTGCCGAGCCGCTCGCCCCACCGATCGAGCGCTTCGCGCCCGACGACTGGCGGGCGCGGACGCCGATCACCGCGCTCATCAAGGGCCTCGGCCGGTTCGGCGAGCGCGCGCAGTACCAGATCCCCGATCTCCAGCGGGCGATCGAGGCCGAGCATCCCGACATCCTGTTCATCGACGAAGGCGCCTGGGGCGCCGCCGCGGCGGCCGAAGCCTCCGGGCTTCCGTGGGCGTACTCGATCGTGTCGCCGGTGCCGCTGCGCTCGAGAGACGCGCCTCCTTTCGGTCTCGGGTTCGCGCCCCGGCACGACCTGATCGGACGGCTCCGCGACGCGACCGTCGCGAGGGCCGGCCTGTTCGCGCTCGAGCGGCTCATCGGCCGATCGATGAACCCGCTGCGCAGAGAGCTCGGCCTCGGCCCGGTCCGGAGCATCGGCGACGTCTATCTCGCCGCCGACGCCGTTCTCGCCTACACCGCCGAGCCGTTCGAATACCCGCGCACGGACTGGCCCGCCAAAGTCCACCTCGTCGGTCCCGGGCTCTGGGAGCCTCAGGCTCCGCGGCCGGCCTGGCTCGACACGATCGACCGGCCGCTCGTGCTCATGACCTGCTCGACGCTCTTCCAGAACGATCGCCCGCTGGCCGAACTCGCCTGCGAGGCGTTCGCCGGAGAACCTTTCGAGGTCGTCGTCACGACCGCCGACGTCGATGCCGCAGGCCTCACTCCCCCGCCGAACGTCCGAATCGAACGCTTCGTCCCCCACGGTCCCGTGCTCGAGCGTGCGTCCTGCGTCGTCTGCCATGCCGGGATGGGGATCACCCAGAAGGCGCTCGCACATGGCGTGCCGATCGTCGCGGTGCCGTTCGGCCGGGACCAGCCGGAAGTGGCGCGGCGAGTCGAGGTCGCCGGGGCCGGCGTCCGGCTTCCGAAGGGCCGGCTCACACCCGCCCGCCTTCGATGCGCCGTCCGGCGTGCGATGGAGCTAAGGGCAGGCGCCACGCGGATCCAGGCCGCCTTCGCGGTTGCCGGTGTACCGAGGTCCGCGGCCGATGCGATTGAAGGGCTCCTGCCTGCGATCACGATCACGTCAGTAGTCCTACCCGCTTGAAACTCGACTCGTTCGGCCGGGCGACGTAGCCATCAAAGCGGGACCGTTACCCGGCCGGGATCTTGGCCCGGCCGCGGCGCCGACAACCACCTCGACCATCCGCGAATCTCGCACCTTGACACTCCGCCCCGGCCATATTATTCTCATTCTCGTGAATGAGAACGAAGCGCCAACGACAGCGGAGAAGACCCGTGGCCCGGATCTGATCCTGCATCCAGTCCGAATGCGCGTGCTCGTTGCGCTTGCTTCGGGCGTTCCGATGGCGGTGTCCGAGATCCACGACCGAATGGCCGACGTCCCGCTGGCCACGCTTTATCGGCACCTCAAGGCGCTCCGTGAGGGCGGGATCGTCGCGGTGGCCGACGAGCAACCGATCTTTCCGACCGAGAAGCGGCAGCGCGGCGCCATAGAGCATCGCTTCGTGCTTCAGTCGGGAGCGGCCTTTCTCCGCCCGAACGACCTCGCGAACGCGAAGGCGGAGGACCACGTTCGGTGGTTTGCGTCGTTCGTCGCGAGCTTGATCGGCGCTTTCGGCCGCTACGCCTCGGCCGGCGTTCCGGACCTGGCCCGCGACGGCGTCGGGTACAACGCGGTCGTCCTGCAGCTCAACGACGAGGAACTGGCGGCCATGTCGGTCGCCGTGAATTCCGCCCTGCGGCCGTTCGCCGCCAATCCATCGGGCGAAGGGCGGACGCCCCGTCTCCTCGCGACCATCCTGCTTCCCGCCGATCCGAAACCGGCGGGCCAATCGGAAAGGAACAAAGCATGAACACCGGACAGCTCCTCATGATCCTGGCTCCACTCATTGCTATCGAGTTCGGCCTGATCGTCCTCGGGCTGCGCGACTTGACCCGGCGAGAACGGCGCGTGCGCGGCGACAACAAGCTCGTCTGGGCCCTCGTGATCATCCTGATCAGCTGGATCGGCCCCACCCTGTACTTCGCCATCGGCCGGGAGGAGGCGTGATGGCCTCGCCGGTCGCGCCCGGAGCCGTCGTGGTCCGGGGCCTCACGAAACGATACGGAGACGTCCTCGCGCTCGACCGCCTCGACCTCGACGTCCCGGCCGGCAGCATCTTCGGGTTCCTGGGCCCCAACGGCGCGGGCAAGACCACGACCCTTCGCCTTCTGACGGGGCTCGGGCGGCCGACCGCCGGCAAGGCGAGCGTGGATGGCATCGATGCCACGACCGGCGGTCGCGAGCTGAGGCGTCGGATCGGCTGTCTGGATCAGGATCCCCGCTTCTACGGCTGGCTTACCGGACGCGAATTGCTCACGCTGGTCGGGCGATGCTACGGCCTGGACGGCCGCCAACTGCGGACTCGCGTCGACGAGGTCCTGGGGCTGATCGGGCTCGCCGAGGCCGCCGATCGTCGGATAGGCGGCTACTCCGGCGGAATGCGCCAGCGCCTGGGGGTGGGACAGGCAGTTTTGCCGCGGCCGGCCGTTCTCTTCCTGGACGAACCGGTCAGCGCGCTCGACCCCGCCGGCCGGCGGGACGTGCTCGAGCTCATCGGCAGCTTTCGGGGGGCGATGACCGTGGTCATGAGCACCCACATCCTCGGCGACGTCGAGCGGATCTGCGATCGGGTCGGGATCCTGGACCGCGGCCGCCTCGTGACGGAAGGACCGATGGAAGAGCTGCTCGAGCGGAACGCTCAGCCGATCTTCGAGCTGGATCCCGAGCCCAACCAGGCGGGCGCCGTCGCGGGCCTGGTCACGGCCTTGCGGGCGGCGACCTGGGTCCGAGACGTCCGCGAGGAGCAGGGCATCCTGCGGGTCATCGTGGACGATGCGGCCCCCGCCTCGAAAGCCATCCTGCCGCTGGTCGGCAGAGCCGACGTTTCACTTTCCCGATTCGAGCGGGTGAGGCCGTCGCTGGAGGACGTCTTCCTCCGGGTCGTCGGCGCCGATCGCCTGGATCAACACGCCGGGGGTGTAGCCCAATGAGCAGCTTCGGATTTTTACTCGCCAAGGAGATGCGCGAGCAACTCCGCACGATGCGGCTACTTGTCGTTCTGGCGGTCTTCGGCGCATTGGGCATCTTCTCGCCGGTGCTTGCGAAGGAGATGCCGGAAATCATCAAATCGGCAGGAGGCAACCTCCAGATCACCGTTCCGACGCCGACGGTCCGGGATGCCATGGTGCAGTTCACCAAGTACGTGGGCCAGATGGGTGCGCTCATCGCGATCCTGATCTCAATGGGCGCCGTTACGACCGAGAAGGAGCGCGGCACTGCCGGGTTCATGCTTACCAAGCCCATCGGGCGCGAGGAGTTCCTTCTCGGGAAGATCGCTTCGATCGCCATCCTCCTCGGGCTCGGCCTCGCGTTGGCCGGACTCCTTACGGCCGCCTACACGGCCGTCCTCTTCGAGCCGCTATCGATGGCTGGTACGGTCGCGTCGATCGCGCTGCTCTGGCTATCGCTCGCCGTCTACGCCGCGATAACGTTCCTCGCGTCGGTCGTCACACGCTCGGCGCTCGTAGCGGGTGGCGTCGGTTTCGGCGCCTTCATCGGAGTCGGGATCGTCTCCGCCCTTCCCGCGATCGGCCCATACATGCCGGGCAGCCTTTCCGCGCCGGCCGTGTCATTGGCCCTCGGTCTGCCGGGCGGCGACCTGGCGGGCCCGATCCTCATCAACCTCGTTCTGGTCGTCCTGGCGCTCGGCGCGGCCGGGATCGCCTTCCGCGGGCAGGAGCTCTGATCGACGTTCGAAGCCGCAAGCGTCCGGCCCCGGAGCCGGGTCTCACGATGGGCGCGGCCGACCCGGCGGAGTGTCAGTCCTCACGCCCGTGTCGGGCCTGACGCGGAGCTGACCGAGAGCGTAGTCTTCGGATCGGCGGTCGTTCCGGCCGGGCACCGGCCGTGGGTGCGTCACCGTTTTGAGGGTCGGCCGTTGCTCGCGAGTCGAGGCGCCCGGACCGACGGGATCACGGCCCGATCGAACGAAACGAGCGCGCGGCGGATCACATAGGGGGTGGAGACGACGATGGCGCCTCGAGAGGCTGACGCCGCCAGGGTGGCGGCGACCTTCGAGGGACTCGTGGGCCCGTGGGCGGATGAGATGTATCGTGCCGCGGCCGCGATAGTCGGCGAAGCGGACGCCCGAGATGTGACCCAGGAAGCGCTGCTCGACGCCTGGCGTGGTTTCGCCCGGATCCGCGATCCGGAGCGCGTCCGAGCATGGCTCCATGCCATCGTCGCCAACCGCTGTCGCAAACACCTCCGCACGCGCCGCAGCCGGCCAAGGAT
>DAHXON010000053.1 GCA_027364875.1 Chloroflexota bacterium | reverse complement strand
CCACGACTCCTCGACGGCTTGCCGTCGATCCGGCTCGAATTGCTCCGAAGCGAGCCCTCACCGACTGGCTGTCTGCTCGTCCACTATCGCGTTCGTGCGCCCCTCAGGAGGAGCCACGCACCGGTGGTCGGGTAGGCATCCGCCGATCATGACGCAAAAGCCGTGCCAGAGCTCGGGGCGTATGTCGTGACCAGGCTATCGGTCCTCCGCGACCTCGGCCGCCGCGTATTTCTCGCGCGTGGAGCTCCAGCCGGCCAGCTGCCCGAGCGCTCGCTCGCTCTGGCTTCCGGGCTCCGCCGAATACGTCACGAGCTCCAGGCCGGGATCGGCAGGCAATTCGAGCACCTCGTAGGAGAGCGCCAGGTCGCCGACGAGCGGGTGATGGAGGACCTTCGTGCCCGACCGATGGAACCGGACGTCGTGGCCGGCCCACAGCTGGCGGAACTCCTCGCTGCGCGTTGAAAGCTCCCCAATGAGATCGCTCAGGCCCAGGTCGTACGGACTGCGCCCTGCCTCCCCTCTCAAAGCCGCGACGATGTCGTGGGCGCTCGCCTCCCAGTCGCCGTAGAACTGCCTGGCCCGCGGGTCCAGGAACGCAAAGCGCGCCGAGTTCACGGGTCTGATGGGCGAGCGATACAACTCGGAGTAGAGCGCTTCCGCCATCGGGTTCGCGTACAGAATGTCGCTGCGCCGGTTGCGAACGAGAGCCGGGACGGTCGCCATCGCGTCGACGAGGCGCTTCACGCTGGGACGGACCCGCTCGGGGGCCGGAGTGCGCCTGCTCTGCCGGATCGCGCCCGCGCTCGCCGTTCGGACGAGGTCGAAAAGATGCTCGCGTTCGGCTTCGTCGAGACGAAGCGCCCGGACGATCCCGTTGAGGACCTCCTCCGAAGCGCCGCGGACGTTGCCACGCTCCAACCGCGTGTAGTACTCGACGCTGATCCCGGCGAGCAACGCGACTTCCTCGCGCCGCAGCCCGGAGACTCGGCGATTGGCGCCATAGACCGGTAGACCGGATTCCCGCGGGCCGACTTTCGCCCGCCTCGACGTCAAGAACTCTCGGATTTCCGCTGTTTCACTCATATCCGGTTCAAGGTACGCCGCTTGACGCAACACGTGGGAGGTAGTGCTAGTACCTGTCTCAGCGTGGCCTCTCTCGTCGCCGCGGATGGTGCTTGGATGGTCGCCAAACGGAGGACGACATGAAGACACGACTACTCGGCCGAGGCCTCGAAGTCTCGGCGCTCGGACTGGGTTGCATGGGCATGACCGGCGTGTACGGAGCACCCGTCGATCGAAGCGCCATGATCGGGCTCATCCGCGCGGCGGTGGATCGCGGCGTAACGCTCTTCGACACGGCGGAGGCGTACGGCCCGCTGACGAACGAGGAACTGGTGGGCGAGGCGCTGGCGCCCGTCCGCGACCGCGTGGTGATCGCCACCAAGTTCGGCTTCGACATCGACCCGACGACCGGTCAGCGCGGTGCCGGTGGGAACAGCAAGCCGGCCCATGTTCGGGCGGCCGCCGAGGCGTCGCTGCGGCGGCTTGGCGTGGATGCCATCGACCTTCTCTATCAGCATCGCGTCGATCCCGACGTGCCGATCGAGGACGTCGCCGGGACGGTCCGCGACCTGATCGCCGAGGGTAAGGTCCGGCATTTCGGGATGTCGGAAGCCGCTCCGGCAACCATTCGCCGCGCTCATACCGTCCAGCCCGTGACCGCCGTCCAGAGCGAGTACTCCCTGTGGTGGCGCGAGCCCGAAAACGAGCTGCTATCGACGCTCGAGGAGCTGGGCATCGGCTTCGTGCCGTTCAGCCCGCTCGGCGCCGGTTTCCTGACCGGCAAGATCGACCAGACGACCAGGTTCGACAAGAGCGATTTCCGAGCGCACGTGCCGCGCTTCTCGCCGGAAGCGCTCGCGGCGAACACGGCTCTCGTCGACCTGGTTCGGTCGGTTGCCGAGCGCAAGCGCGCGACGCCGGCCCAGGTCGCCCTGGCCTGGCTGCTCGCGCAGAAGCTCTGGATCGTGCCGATTCCGGGAACGACGAAGCTGACCCGGCTCGACGAGAACCTGGGCTCGGTGGATGTCGAACTCACCCCCGACGAATTGCGCGACATGACCGAAGCCGCCTCGAAGATCCATCTCCAGGGCGCTCGCCTCCCCCAGGCCGCCCTCGACATGACCGGCCGCTGAACGGCCGAAGGAGACCGACGATGAAGACACGGATACTCGGCCAGGGACTCGAAGTCTCGGCCATTGGGCTCGGATGCATGGGCATGAGCCAGAGCTACGGCGTCATCCCCGACAAAGCCGACATGATCCCCGTCCTTCGCGCCGCGGTGGATCGAGGCGTGACGTTCTTCGACACGGCCGAGATCTACGGGCCGTTCGTCAACGAGGAACTCGTCGGCGAGGCGCTCGCCCCGGTGCGCGATCAAGTGGTCATCGCCACGAAGTTCGGGCTGCGCATGGAGAACGGCGAGCAGCTGCAGGACAGCCGCCCGGAGGCGATCCGGCGAAGCGTCGACGGCTCGCTCCGCCGGCTCCGAACGGACCATATCGATCTCTACTACCAGCATCGCGTGGATCCGAACGTCCCGATCGAGGACGTCGCAGGAACAGTCAAGGACCTGATCGCGACGGGCAAGGTTCGCCATTTCGGAATGTCCGAAGCCGGCGTCCAGACGATCCGGCGGGCGCACGCGGTTCAGCCGCTCACCGCGATCCAGAGCGAGTATTCGCTGTGGTGGCGCCGGCCGGAGGACGAGCTGATCCCGACGTTGCAGGAGCTTGGTATCGGCTTCGTCCCGTTCAGCCCGCTCGGCAAGGGCTTCCTCACCGGCGCGATCGACGAGAAGACGACGTTCACGCCGAACGATTTTCGCAACATCGTGCCCCGGTTCTCGCCGGAGGCGCGCAAGGCGAACCAGGGCGTGGTCGATCTCGTGCGGTCCATGGCCGAGCGAAAGGGCGCCACGCCGGCGCAGGTCGCGCTCGCCTGGGTGCTCGCGCAGAAGCCCTGGATCGTGCCGATTCCCGGCAGCACCAAGCTCTCGCGGATCGAGGAGAACATGGGCGCGGCTGAGCTGAAGCTGACCGACGCCGACCTGCGCGAGATCGACGCGGCCGCGTCGAAGATCGAGATCCAGGGCGGCCGATACCCCGAGGCCCTCGAAGCCCGCACCGGCCTCTAGCCATGGAGCCAACGATGAGTTCTGCGTGGACCTCTGACGCCGCGCTCGACCTCCCGGCACTCGACGACTAATTTCCGCGCCGGTCAGCGCCCGGCGTTGGGCAGGTCGGGATTCCAGGTGGCGCGGTGGGCCGCCGAAACCCAGAGAGGGCCGAGGGGTCACGGATTGCCGGCCAATCGGCATCTTGGGCGCGGACACAGGCGGTCGAAGTAAGCATGACGTCCCACGATCCAGAGCCACGCCCGCAGGATGTGGATGCCGCCGTCCCCGGCTGCAAGCCCGCCGCCGGCGATGCCGTCGCGGATCCGCGGGCCGCGCTCGATCCTCTCCACGCCACCTTCGTGGGCGGCATGGCCGACGGGGTTGCTTTTCTGGCCGCCATCCGGGACGACGGCGGGCAGATCGTCGACTTCCGCGTCGAGTACGCCAACGAGGCCTTCGGCCGGATCGTCGGCCGGGCGTACGACCAGCTTGTCGGACACCGAATGCTGGAGTTGTCCCCGCTATGGGCGGAGGGCCTCTTCGACGTCTGCGCGAAGGTCGTCGAGACGGGCCGGCCGCAATCTCAGCAGTCGCTCGCCGTCCAGGGCGGCCGAGACTGGGCGGGTCGCGATCGATCCGCTGCCACTCTGACCGTATCGATCAGCAAGCTCGGCGGCGGCTGCGCGATCCATTCGCGCGACGTCTCGGTGCACCAGCAGGCCAAGGATGAGCTCTTTCGATCGCAGGAACTGCTGCGGTCCGTCCTGGACACCTTCCCCGCGCGTGTCTTCTGGAAGGACCTCGAGTCCGTCTTCCTCGGCTGCAACGCCTCCTTCGCTCGCAATCTCGGTCTCGCCGATCCGATGCAACTTGTCGGCAAGACCGACTTCGACATCCACAAGCAGGCGGACGCGGAGAGGTACCGAGCCGACGACCGGGAGATCATGCGGAGCGGCAAGGCCAGGATCGAGTACGAAGAGCCGATGACCCGGCCGGACGGCACGGAAGGCTGGGCCAGAACGAGCAAGGTGCCCATCCGCGACAAGAACGGCCGGGTCATCGGGCTTTTGGGGTCCTATCAGGACATCACCGACCAGAAGCGGGCGGCGGAGGCGCTGCGTGAGAGCGAGGAGTTTCTCAACAGCATCGTCGAGAACATCCCGGTCATGGTGTTCGTCAAAGACGCACGGACCTTCCGCTTTGTCAGATTGAACAGGGCCGGCGAGCGGATCCTTGGGTACCCACGCGAGCGGCTGGTTGGACAGGACACCTCCGCCCTGGTGCCGCCCCACGAGGAAGAGCACTTCAACGCGATCGATCGGCTGGTTGCGACGGCGGGTCAGGTCGTCGAGATCCCTGAGGAGACCATCACCAATCCGACGGCAGGGACGATCGTCATGCACACGATCAAGGTCCCCATCTTCGGCGACGACGGCAAACCTCGTTACGTGCTCGGGATCTCCGAGGACATCACTGCTCGCAAGACCGCCGAGCAGGGCCGACGCGAGAGTGAGGAGCGCTACCGCCACATCATCGAGTCGATCACCAATTACATGGTCAGCGTCCAGATCGACCGTGGGGTCGCCGTCGGGGCAACGCACGGTCCGGGCTCCGTCGCCGTCACCGGCTACGCACCGGAAGAGCTGAACGCCGACCCTCGTCTCTGGGAAAGCCTGGTGCTTCCCGAGGACCGCGAACTCGTCGAAGAGAACCTGCGCCGGGTCTTGAAGGGAGTCCGCGTCCCTCCGATCGAGCATCGCGTTCGACGCAAGGACGACGCGGTGAGGTGGGTCCGGGAGACATTCGTGGTCCGCTTCGACGAGGCCGGCGAAGTAGTCTCCTACGACGTCCTGGTCGAGGACATCACCGAGCAGCGGACGCTTCAGAGTCAGCTGCTCCAGGCCCAGAAGATGGAAGCAATCGGCCGGCTGGCGGGGGGCGTCGCTCACGACTTCAACAATCTACTGACGGCGATCCTCGGCTATGTGGAGATGTGCAAGCTCGACCTTCCGCCGGAGCTGCCGCCGGAGCATCCAGCCCGGCAAGACCTCCAGGAGATCTCCGGGGCCGGCCAGCGGGCGGCCGGTCTGACCCGACAGCTGCTGACCTTCGCCAGCCGTCAGGTTCTCGCGCCCGTGCGTCTCGATATCAACCTTCTGGTGAACGACTCGATCAAGATGCTGCAGCGACTGCTCGGCGACGACATCGAGATCGAGACCGCCCTTGCGTCCGACCTGCAGACCGTGGTCGTCGATCCGGGTCAGATAGAGCAGCTGCTCGTGAACCTGAGCATCAACGCCCGCGACGCGATGCCGGACGGCGGCCGGCTGCTGATCGAGACCAACAACGAGTCCATCGACGCCGCGACCGCCGCAGCTCGTCCAGGCGCCGTGTCGGGACCACATGTCCGGCTGAGCGTCACCGACACGGGCGTAGGGATGAGCGAGGAGGTCCGATCTCACCTCTTCGAGCCGTTCTTCACGACCAAGGGCCTCGGCAAGGGAACGGGCCTCGGACTCGCGACGTGCCACGGCATCGTCAGGCAGCTATCGGGCCACATCGAGGTCTACTCCGAGCCGGGACAGGGCACGATGTTCCGCATCCACCTGCCCAGCAGCAGCGGCCCGGCCGACCCGCCGCCCGTCGCGCCGTCGGTGCCACCGGCCTCCCACGGAAAGGAGACGGTGCTCGTGGTCGAGGACGAGCCCCTCGTCCGCCGGTTGGCGGTCCTCGGCCTGCGCGGCCACGGGTACAGGGTTCTGGAGGCAGCCAACGGCGCCGACGCGATCGAGCTCGCCCGACGAGCCGGCAATACCATCGACTTGATCGTGAGCGACGTCATGATGCCGGGGATGAGAGGACCGGCCCTGGTCAGGGAGCTGGCCACGATCGCCCCACGAGCACGAGCCATCCTGATGTCCGGCCACGCGGATGCTGCGGAGCTCGACACGGCGTCCCAACTGCATGACGCCTTCCTCGCCAAGCCGTATACCCCGGAGCGACTCGCCCGCAAGGTCCGCGAAGTCCTGGATGCGCCGGCGGTCGAATAGCCGTCCCGGGCGGTTACGTGGTGCCGAGACTGGATGTGGCGGTCAAAGGCTCGAGGACGATACGCCGCCGATGCCATCGCTGATAAGGGCGGCGGCGTCGCGGGCGCCGGCGACGAGCTCGGGGACTCGACTCGGCGGGATCCTGATGCTTGGCCCCCGTATTTCCAGCGCGGCGACAACCGCCGAACGCTGATCGAAGACGGGCACGGCGATCGCATTGACGTTCATCGCTTGCTCACCAAAGGCCGTTGCGAAGCCGCGCGTCCGCACTCGGGCCAGCTCCTCCAGGAGGTAATCGACCCGTACGATCGTGTGCGAGGTGAAGGGAGTGAACCTGAGCCTGGCAAGGCGGACGACCTCACGCTCCGGCTGAACGGCGAGCAGGACTTTGCCCGACGCGGTCGCGTGGAGGGCAGAACTGCGACCGTAACGCTCGCGGCTCGCTCCGCTTGGATCCGAATAGGCAATGGTCGTTGCCGCGTCGGCATCGAGGATCTGCAGGCTGGACGCTTCGTGCAACGATCGCGCCAGAGCTTCGAGGGGGCCGGTCGCCACGCCTCGCAGGTCCCGGCAGGACTCGGCATGTCCTCCGAGCCGCACCAGGGCAAGCCCCAATCGATACCGACCGGAATCACTGCGCTCCACCAGTCCGCGTTTCTCGAGGGTGGCCAGCAGTCTCGACGCGGTCGACTTATGTAGGCCCAGACGCCGACTGAGCTCGGTGACTCCCACCTCCCCGTTCGTGTCCCCGATGGCGATCAGGAGCAACGCCGCGCGATCCACGGACCGGACCTCAGACCCGGCAGACCGGCGGGCCGCTTCGAGGTTGCGCGGTCGCACGGTGACGACCGCGGGTTCGAAGGATTGCAGGGATTCCATGTGAGCCTCACTTGGGGCGTGAATCGGCAGGCCAACCCTGCTGGAACGGTGGACCGGAACACAGGGAACCTTCCAGATAAGGAGTGTCTCCGGGCTGGGCAGCGGAGTCATTACGTGCCGTCATCCGGTGCGGTCCGCCTTGATGGCTGCGTGGTAGGTCAGTCGGCCGGAGCCTGCGACGGTGCCGTCCGCGGTGCCTGGCGGCGGGCCGGGTATCCGTTGAGCATTGTCCAGTTACCTACGCACCACGCCTCTTCTTCGCCTCGAGAAGCGCGGCATCGGCCCTCGCGGTGACCTGGTCGAGCGTTTCATCGGGCTCGAGCTCCGCGAGTCCCACGCTGATCGTGACGCCCACGTCACGTTGCACGGACTGGCCGATCGCTTCGAAGCGGCGGCCTACCTCATCGAGATCGACCCCGCCGATCCCGCACACGAACTCGTCACCGCCGTAGCGGACCACCGGGTCGAATGAGCGTAGCTTCGACCGCATCGTCCAGACGACGGTCTTCAAGACGTGATCGCCGGCAGCATGGCCATCCCGGTCATTGATGGCTTTCATCCAATCCACGTCGACGAAGGCGATGACGAAACGCCCATCGGCCCGGAGCGCACGATCGATTTCGTGGCTCAGCGCGAGCCGTCCCGTCTCGCGGCGGAACGCGCCCGTCAGGTCGTCGAGATGCGCATGGTTGAGCTCCCCCTCGAGGCGCGCTCGTTCGGCGGCGGCGTCGGCACGATCCTGGGCAGCCCTGGCGCGATCCGCCGCGGCGCGGTCTCGGGCGGCTGCGGCACGTGCGAGCACGTGCTCGAGTTGCTCGGACAAAGGTGCGTTCGATGCGGCGATCGCGTGATCCAGAGCCGCGGCGCGAAGATCCCGGCGACGGGCGTTTTCGTCGCGCTGGGCGGCAACGGTGTCGCGGTCGGCGGCCGAGGCAGACCGTGATCGAGAAGTCCCAGATCGGGTGACCTTGGTAAACAGACGACGGATCATGGTCGCCTCCCGAGCCGCACGAGAGGCTTCATATATCACGAGCGCGGCCCGGTCGGCATCGCCACGCTGCCGATCCGCGCTGGCCTGGTCTTCGTCGGAAGCCCGCTGATCGCTGGCTGCGTCGGCCTGGTCCCGCTCCGCCGCCGTCTGGTCCGCGTCCGACGCGGTCTGGTCGGCATCCGACGCGGTCTGGTCGGCATCGGCGGCCAACCGGTCGGCGTCGATGGCTCGACTGTTTTCTCTCCGGCCGATCCGGGAGGCGAGCGGGCGGGATCTAGTGCGAGTCATCCGTCAGCTCAGTCTTTCTGCCATCCGCTCTGGGCGCCATCACGGTCCCTCCTCCTCGGCTCTGGGCCCTCGCAGACGGTCAGCGCGGCCAAATCGGACGTGAAGCGCAGGCACGCCGGTCGCTGCGATGCCGGGCGGTCGCATCCAGGAGGGTTGGGCGACCGGCGCGACGACCGCGTTGGACAACATCCGCAGCGTCCCGGGCGCAATTCGAATGAACGTCGAATCAGCGCCTGCGGCCGCCCACAGCCACTCGTATCGGCCCAGGCTCTGATCCATGACGGTGCGGACGTCGTGGCCGTGGCCGAACGGCGGCATGCGGCCTGCGAAATGTCCGAACAGGGCCTCCGCTCCCCAGTCGGTCAGCTCTCGCACGTCCGGCTCGCCGGTGACCGCTCGGAGCAGATCGAGGTCGAGCCGATTCCGGCCCGAGATGAGGCACACGACCGGGCTCACCCTGCCTCCGGGTCGTGGCACCACGCACACGACGGTCCTGACGATCTGGCCGATCTCGACCCCCACCGCAGTTGCGGCCTCCTCGTCCGAGAAACCGGAGAGCGGCACGAGCCGTAAGTCGAGCTTCACGCCCTTATGCGCCGCCGCTTCGGCGATGCTCCGTATACCGGGAGAAAAGAGATCGATCACGTCGTGGTCTTGCCGATCTGTGAAAACTGGGCCAATAAACAGCAGGATCGGCCCCCGTCTGGGCCGATCCTGCTCTGGGTTGTCGGAACATTAGGGAACTCCCTTATACGCAGGAGTGTGTCCGGGGGCGGCACGGCTGTCATTACGGGTCGTAATCCAGACACGCTTGCGTAGAGGGTTCTCATCCTCGCGGCGACGGTCGATTCGGAGCAGATTGCGGGAGGCATGCGGGAGCACGCCTGGCGCGGCGCGCGCCAATTGGTGGAGGGCCGAATGGCCACCGCGGTTCCAAAGCTTCGATTTGCCAGTCTTCGATCGACCAGTCTCCGACCGGCTCACGGTCTTCGCCGCTCGGCGACGATCTTCTTCGCGACCGGGTCGGCGGTCTTCATTCTGCTGATCCTCGAGCGGGTCATGGCGGCAGTGGGCGCCTACAGCGAGATCTTCATGATCTGCTTCCTGGCCTGGCTCCTGGCATTCGTTGTGAGTCCGCTCGTCGACGGGGCCGCGATCCGTTTCCACATCGGACGGAGCAAGGCGGTCGGTCTGGTTTACGGGACAGTGGCCCTCGCCCTGGTCGGCTTTGCCCTGGTCGCCGCCTCGATCGGCATGAGTGAGGCGACGAACCTCCTCGGTCGAACCGATGAAGCCACCGCGACGATCAGCGCGAGCCTGATCTCGCTCCAGCGGCAGTTCGGAATAAGCACGAACACGATCGATCTGGCAGCCCTCTTCCGCCAGGGCGAGGGAAGGATCCTGCCCGAGATCAAGGCCACCGTCGCCGACCAGTCGGGGGCCATCGCCGGGACGGTGGTCTCGATTGTCGGCGCACTCTCGATCACTCTGGCGTTGTCCGTCTTCATCGTCTCGGACGCTTCGGGCTTGCAGGCCAAGTGGCGCAGGGTGATTCCCAATCGTTTCGAGACTCAGCTCGATCTCTTCGACCGCTCCGTCGGTCGAGCCTTCCGCGGCCTCCTGTGGATGCAGGCCATTCTCATCGCCATCCAGGTGGCGTTGACGGTCGTCGTCGGTGTCGCCTTCGGCCTGCCGTATCTGTTCCTCATGTGTCTGGTGGCCGCCTTGTTCATGCCGATCCCGTTCGTGGGCCCCGGCTTGGCTCTGGCTCCGCCGATCTTCATCGCCGCGGCTTTCGCTCCCGGGGCTGTCGTCCCGGTTGCCCTCGTGCTCTTTGTGGGGCAGGCGCTGATCATGCATCTGGTCACGCCGCGACTGATGAAGAGAACTTCCGGCGTGCATCCGATCGTGACCATCGTCTCCGTTCTCGTAGGAGCACAACTGGCCGGCATCTGGGGCGCCATCTTCGGGCTGCCTGTCGCGGCAGTCATCTCGCTCCTGGCCAATTACGTGATCAATGTGCAGGCCGTTCAGGAAGTCGAGGGCGTAGATCTCGGCACTGTCACCGCCGCGATACGAGCGGCCTACCCGGAGGCGACGCCGGAAGAAGTACTGGCCGAAGCGGCTGATCAAGCAGAGGCCATCTACGCCAGTCAGCGCGGCGAGCGGAATTCCAGTGCCTGAGTCCCGTTTCTCCCAGGTGACGCGAGCTCGATCCGGTGCCTCCGGACGCAGGCCCGCGCGGTTCGCGGCGTACCATCTTGCGTGCCAACGCGTGGTTCGGCGGCCAGGACAGGAGCGCGGCCGGACCACTTCCTACCATGGTCCTGCAGAACGGGGCGAAGCCGGATCCCCGCTGGACAAGGATGACTCATGGCTCTGGTCCTCAAACCGCGCAAACGCATCGGGCTCGTGGCTCACGACAACAAGAAGCAAGACCTCATCGACTGGGCGCGATACAACAGGAGCGTGCTCGCCGCTCACGATCTGGTCGCCACCGGTACCACCGGAACGATTCTGGGACGAGAGCTCGATCTTCCGATAACCTGTCTCCAGTCGGGCCCGCTCGGCGGCGATCTGCAGATCGGAGCCATGATCGCCGACGGCAGCATCGACTTTCTCGTCTTCTTCTGGGACCCGCTCGAGCCCCAGCCTCACGACACCGACGTCAAGTCGCTTCTGCGGATTGCCGTGGTCTGGAACATCCCGGTGGCGTGCGACCGCGCTTCGGCCGACTTCATGATTTCCTCGCCACTCATGACCGGGTCCTACGAACGGACGGTGCCCGACTACACGGCACACAACGTCCGCGCAATTTCCATCGCCGAAGAGGCGGGCGGGCCTGAAGGAGCCGACTGAGCTGCCGTTCGGGTAGCAGCGCGGCGCCCGCGTGGCTCGCTAGTCCTGACCGCCGCTCCAGCCCTGGTTCGAGAAGGTGGGAATGAATCGGTACCCCTTGCCCGGTACCGTGGCGATGAAGCGCGGGTTCCGATAGCCGTTCTGGAGCTTGATCCGCAGGCTCCGGATGTGGCGGTCCACGAGGTTGCTCTCAGTCACGAAGTCCGTGCCCCAGATCGCATCGAGGGCTTCTTCGCGGGTTACGACCTGACCGCCGCGACTGGCGAGCAGATACAGCAGGCTCTGTTCGATGCCGCTCAGGTGAATGACCGAGCCTCCGGCGCTTACCTGTCGATGGACGATGTCCACCTCGATCTCGCCGAGCTTGATGACTGGAACGATCTGTGGGTTGCCCCCGGTCGCCCGGCGCGTGATCACGATCGATCGCGCGAGCAGCTCCTCAGGCGAGAAGGGCACGGTCAGGATGTCGTCGACGCCCAGATCGAAGGCCTTGAGCTTCGTCTGCAGATCGCCGCGGCGCGTGAGACCCAGGATCGGCGTCACTCCCCGCCGCAGGGCGTTGTCTGCCCGGACTCTAGCGAGCAGTGCCGTGCTGTCGTCGTGGTCCATGTCGACGACGGCCATATGGGGGTGCCACTCGCCGAGTATCGCCTCGGCCTCCGCCAGGTTGGACGCAGCCCTGACAACGAAGAGGCCGTGGTTGAGTGTCAGCTCGATCAGGTCGACGATGAGCTTTCGATCGTGCAGGAGGAGTGCCCGATGGGCGCCGACATCCGGTGGGATCTGACTGCTGTCCGTCACGAGTGGCTCCGGCGAGCGCACTCAAATCGAGTGCACACCCGATTCTAGCGCGCGTGTGGCTGGACTCAAGAAACCAGTGAGGCGGCTCGGCCAGGGCCGCTTTGCCCGCCGCAGTCCAAGCTCAACGGATGACCAGCAGCGCAGCCGCCGCAAGGATCAGGATTACTGCTACCGCCAACGCGCCCATTGGAAAGCGGACTCCGACCAGCGCCGGGGGACCGATCCCGCCGAGCGTGTTCGGTCGGTTCTGCTCGCTGAGCACGTTGACTGGTGGGCCCATTCGGGCCTGGTTCTGCGTCGGTGACGCCATCTCTTGCTCCATGCGCCTGCCTTCGGTCTGGGGCTGCCGGGAGGTCGTGCCCATCGGGCTACCTGCCGCAGCGCGCCATCGCGGGGCTGGGTCCAGTCTGGTCCGGTCTCACGCCAGAGCGCGAGGATGAAAACCCTCGCACCGAGCGCACGGAGATCCGACGCGAACCCGAGGCGAATCGCCATCCGGGTCGCTCACAGGACCACGATGGACGCGGCACGATAGAGATCCTGATCGCGGACCAGTAGCCGGCAATCACGGCGAGGCCGTGCGAGTGGCGATCTGACCGCCCTGCCGGCTTACGTGAGTACCCCGAGTTGACGGACAATGACGCTCCGGGTCGGGCGGACAACCGGGTCGATCCGGCAAGGAGGTAATCGTGGACGAACGGCGGGCTCGCGAACTCGTCGCCCGTGAACGGGCGCGCATCGAGCAAGCGCTGGCCGATCTGGGCGGCGAGATCCACGCCGAAGGCTCCCTCCAGCGCCAGCAGCCCGGCGACAGCGGTGACGCCGGCAGCGCTCTCCTTACCGAGTCGCTGGACGTCGCGCTCATGGCCGACCTCAGCGAGCAGCTCGCCGCCGTTGGACGCGCCGAGGAGCGCCTTGCGCTGGGTCAGTACGGCAAGTCGATCGAGAGCGGCAAGCCGATCCCGGACGAGCGGCTCGAGGCGGAGCCACTCGCCGAGCGGACCGTGGAGGAGCAGCGAGCGTACGAGGCGCGCGGCCCCAACTAGTCGCCGGGCTCGATCGCAGGCCGGCACCGGCGCCGCTGCCCCATCTCCTCATCGTGCCGCGCGTCACCACCATCGTCGGCTACGAAGGCGTCCCCGGGAGAGGCAGGGTTTTCATCCTCGCCTCCGATTGCCGTATCGAGCAGGCTGAGGAGGAAAGAAGGTGTCCCATGCTGGAACTCGTGATCGTCGTCCTCATCCTGATGTTCCTCTTC
Source organism: Chloroflexota bacterium (assembly GCA_027364875.1). Taxonomy (GTDB): domain Bacteria; phylum Chloroflexota; class Limnocylindria; order Limnocylindrales; family CSP1-4; genus Fen-1039. Next base: position 11,942 of record DAHXON010000053.1, on the reverse strand, counting down.
GGAGGATGGCGCTTCAATCGTCGCTGAGACTCGTCTCGGCTTGCACCCGGATCCGCCGCGACCGAGATGGCCGGGTCCATCCCTCCCGCTTGTCCCCTTCTGACGATGAGGATTCGATCACCTCTGTGTCCTGAGCACGAAGAGGGCGCCCGCGACCACGAGCACCGCGATTCCGGCGGCAAAGACCCAGTTGCCCCACCACATGTCCTTGTTGATCCGGCCGACCACGATGAGGATCGCGGAGACGACCGCCAGCAGGGTCAGGAATGGATGAGCCTTAACACGAGGCGGCACGTTGTTCCTCCGATCTGTCGGCCGGATGGGGCCGGGCCTGGGTCGTTTCCGATCACTCTAACTAACGAGGAAGACAAGGGCGGCGACAACCAGCACCGCCCACCCGGCGATCGCGACCCAGTTGCCCCACCACCTGTCCTTGTTGACCCGGCCGACCACGATGAGGATCGCGGAGACGACCGCCAGCAGGGCGGCCAGCGGATGAGACTGGACGCGAGAAGGCACCTTGTTCCTCCGATCTGTCGGCCCGATGGGGCGGCAACGTGCTGGACCAGTCTGCGAGGGTTAGCCATGGAACGCATCCATGAAGCGCACCCGGGCTCCGATGCGCATGGCTGCGTTGGAGTACATGCGGCCGGCTAGCCAGGTCAGGCCGCCGATGGATGCGATGGTCAGCGCCGCGGCCAGGCCGATCTCCCACGGCGGCACGTCGGTGGCCGCCATCCTGACCGGCATCAGGATGGGAGCGAACGGCGGCAGCATCGAGCAGATCGTCGCCAGGGGCCCGTCTGGATTCGGGAGCGAGACGTACATGAGCAGGTAGCCGGCGATCTGGAGGATCGAGATCGGCCCGACGGCGCTCTGCACCTCCTCGTGACGCGAGACGAGGGAGGCGACTGCGGCGTAGGCGGTGGCGTACAAGAGGAAGCCGAGCAGGAACCAGACAATGTCGCCCAGGATCGAGGCGACGCCGAGGGCCGGGATCGCCGCGACATTGGTCACGTGAACCGAGATGAGCGCGGCCGCGCCGACGATCCCGAGCTGCAGGAGACCGACGAGGCCGATGCCGATTATCTTGCCTGCCAGCAGGCGGCTCGGCGGGATCGTGGCGAGCAGGATCTCCATGATCCGCGTCGCCTTCTCCTCGACCACGCCCTGGGCCACCAGGTTCCCGTACTGGCCCAGCGCGATCCAGAGGAGGATCCCGAGGGCCAGACTCGCGAGCAGGTTCTGGGTGTCTTTGGGAGTCGTCGGCGCCAGAAGCTGGATCGGGACCAGCGACATGGCCGATCGGACCTCCGCGGGCGAGAGGCCGGCGCTGGAAAGGCGGGCGGCCTCCGCGGCCAGGGATAGCGCGGACTGGACGTTCGATGGGACCGAATCCTTCGCCACGGCCGTCGGCGCGGTCGAGGTCCCGATCACGAGCACGTCGAGCGTGCCCGCGGTTATCTGCGCCTTACCGGCGTTGACGTCGGCGATCTCGCTGACCGTCACGCTGGCACCGAGGGCCGCGGCCGACGCGGTGAATGTCGGCTCGAGCGCCTGCGATCCGCCGCTGAAGCCCACTCGCACCGGGTTAGTTCTGCCGGCGAGAAAGGACGCGGCCACGATGCCGATGACCACGAGGCCGGCCATCACTACGGTGCCGCCGACGAAGACACGCGAGCGCAGACGCATGCGGACCTCGCGCCGGGCGACCAGGAATACTGTCGGCAGGCCCCGCGTTCCACCCAGACCGGAGAATCTCGCGTTCATGCCGCCGCCCCTTCGATGACCGTCCGGAAGATCTCGCCGAGGGTGGGCTCGACGCGCTCGAAAGCGCGCACGGGTCCGGTGGTCAGACCTGCCTGCAGCAGCGCCTGATCGTCGACGCCCGGATCCAGCTCGAACAGGCGCCGCGTGCCGTCGGTCTGCACGAGGCGGATGCCCGCCACTCCGGCGTCCCAGTCGTCCGGGGCCTCGGGGATATCGATCCAGCGGCGCTCCTGGCCCCCGGCCCGGAGCTCGCCCACGGTGCCGCAGGCGACCATCCGACCACGATCGACGATGCCGACGCGGTCGCACAGCCTCTCGACGAGCTCAAGCTCGTGACTCGAGAAGATGACGGGGACTCCCGCGTCCGCTCGTTCGCGAAGCACTTCCGCCATCACGTCGACCGCGACCGGATCGAGCCCGGCGAACGGCTCGTCGAGCACCAGGACATCCGGCCCGAAGACTAGCGCGGCGGCGAGCTGGACGCGTTGCTGGTTGCCGAGGCTCAGCGCCTGGACATCGTCGCTCGCCCTGTCCTTGAGACCGAAGCGCTCGAGCCAGCGCACGGCCGATGCCCGCGCCTCCGAGCCGGTCATGCCGTGGAGCTCGCCGAGGTATGCCAGCTGCTCGACCAGTCGCATCTTCGGGTATAGCCCGCGTTCCTCGGGCATGTACCCGATCCGCCTGCGCGCCGCAAGGTCGAGCGGCCTTCCAGCCCATCGCACGTCGCCGGCATCCGCAGCGAGGACGCCGAGCACGATCCGCATCGTGGTGGTTTTGCCGGCGCCGTTGCGCCCGACGAAGCCGAACAGCTCCCCGGCACGGACGTCGAAGCTCAGGTCCTGTACCGCGACTGTGGTTCCGTACCGCTTGGAGATGCCGTCGATCTCGAGCACGCCGCGAGGATAGCACCAGGGCTGAACGAGCGTGCTAATGTCTGGACATGCGTTCAGGGACCGACACGCCGCAGCTCGAACGGACCTTCACGGAAGCCGGCCGGCGCGCTCAGATCGTCCAGGCCGCGATCGATACCATCGCGGAGGTTGGCTTCGCGCGGGCATCCCTTGCTCGCATCGGTGAACGCATCGGGATCAGCAAGGGCCTGATCGGCTACCACTTCGCGGGCAAAGATGAGCTCATCAGGCAAGCGGTGTCCGAGATCCTCGAGCAGGGGAAGGCCTACATGATCCCCCGGATCCTCGCCGAGCCGCCCGGCCCGGGCATGTTGCGCGCGTACATCCAGTCGAATCTCGGTTTCATGCGAGAGCACCCCAGCTACATGCTGGCGATCGCCGAGATCAAGCGGAACGGTCTCACCGCGGACGGCCGGCAGCGGTTCTACGGTGTCGCCGACATGGACGGATTCGTCCGGGAACTCGCGGGCTCGCTCTCGAGCCTCCAGGCAGACGGCCATCTGCGCATGGATTTCGACCCTTACGTCATGGCGATAGCGATTCGTGCTGCCATCGACGTCGTACCACGTCATCTCCTCGATCCGGATTTCGACATCGAGATCTACGCAAGCCAGATCGCCGGGGTCTTCGACCTGGCGACGCGACCCGAAGAAACGAGCCGCGAGCCGGCGGATCGGGTGCTGGAGGGGACGGCTTCGTAACGGCGATGAGCCGGCGCTCCGAGCGGCGGCGGGCGGCGCTCGTTCAGCCCGCGAGGCGGCCGAGTTCGCCCGGCAGCCAGAACCAGCGGAGGGCCTCGAAGTCGGGACCGACGAGCAGCGGCTCGGCCGGCTCCGTCGAAGGTTCTCGCCTCGCCGCGGCCGCCATCCGCTCGCGCGCTTCGGAGAGGTAGCCGGCCAGGCGCGTCTCGGGTTCATGATGCCGGTGGGCGTGGTACTCCATCCGGCCCTCGTCGTAGCCGATGTCGTGAAGGCTGAGCGGAGGCTCGGGTGAGCCGAGCCGATGCCGCCACAACGCGCTCGCCGGATCGAACCGATAGTCGGCCAGCAGCCGCCAGCCCTCCGTGGCGACGAGATCGACCGCGTCGAGTATGAACTCGAAGACGGCCTCGCTGATGAAGTAGTTGAAGTTCACCCGAACCCAGCCGGGCTTGATCCCTTCGCAGCCTCGGGCGATCTCGCGTTCGAACTCATGCGAGCGCTCGATGTCGATGCCGAGCAGTCGATGCCCGTACGGGCCGGCACACGAGCAGCCGCCGCGGGCCTGGATCCCGAAGAGGTCGTTGAGCAGCGCCACCACGAAGTTGTGGTGCAGGTAGCGTCCCTCGTGACGGACGACGAAGGAAACGATCGAGAGTCGCTCGGCCGTGTGCGAGCCGAGAATCTCGATGCTCGGGTTCGCGGCCCAGCGCCCGATCGCGCGCCGGATGAACCGTTCCTCGCGGTCCCGGATCGCCTCGACCCCGACGGCCTCCTTGAGCTGGAAGACGAGTCCGGCGCGGATCGACTCGACGATCGCGGGCGTCCCGCCCTCTTCGCGGTGCTCGATATCCGACAGATAGACGTGCTCGAACGGGTTGACGTAGAGGACCGTCCCGCCGCCCGGCATCGAGGGCACGCGGTTCCGGAAGAGCTCGCGCCGGGCGACGAGGACCCCGGGAGTGCCCGGCCCGCCGATGAACTTGTGAGGCGATATGGCGATCGCGTCCTTGTACGCGAGATGGCCGTCGGGGCCGTCGTCGCCGCCCATCTCCATCCGGACATACGGCGCGGCGGCCGCGTAGTCCCAGCATGAGAGCGCTCCGTGCCGGTGCAGCAGGATCGAGATCGAGCGGTGGTCGCTCAGGATCCCGGTCACGTTCGAGGCCGCCGAGAAGCTGCCGATCTTCAGCGGCCGATCCTGGTACGCGTCGAGCGCGCGCTCGAGCTGCTGGAGATCGATCCGACCGTCGTGGTCCTCGCCGATGACGACCAGGTCGGCTACGGACTCGCGCCACGGCAGTTCGTTGGAGTGGTGCTCGTACGGACCGATGAAGACGACCGGCCGCTCAGCCGCCGGGATTCGATCGCGCAACGCGTAGCGCTCGTCCAGCTCGGCCGGCAGGCGGAGACCCAGCACGTCCACGAGCCTGTTGATCGCGGCGGTCGATCCCGAGCCGGCGAAGACGACGGCATGGTCGGCCTTCGTGGCACCGACCGCCCGGGCGATAATCCCTCGCGCTTCTTCGCGGTAGCGCGTCGTCTGGAGGCCTGTCCCGGAGGATTCCGTGTGCGTGTTCCCATACAGCGGGAGCACAGAGTCGCGGATGTAATCCTCGATGAACGACAGGGAACGGCCGGACGCGGTGTAGTCGGCGTACGTAACGCGCCGAACGCCGTACGGGCCGGCGACGGCCTCGTCGTTGCCGATGACCGAGCGGCGGATCAGGCGGATGAGGGCGGTTGCGGGAGCGGCTGGGGTCGATCCGTTCACGACGCGGATCGTACGCTCTCCGGCGACCGGGGCCCGGTTGCAGCAGTCCGCCCGAAGCGGCGGCCGTTGTCTCGCGCGGGCCGTTCGTCTGGCGCGGGCCCGGCCAGTCCCCTACCTCGCCGAAGCCCCCTCACCGCTGGCAGAAGGCTGAGGGCCGGTTGAGGGGTCCGTGTCTTCGCCGAGGGCAAGCAGCGCCTCGGCGATCTGACCCTCATCCGCCTCGCGCAGATCCACGAAACGAAAGGCGACGAGGTTCTGGGAGTGGCGGGGCGTGCCCAGTTCGTCCATGCGAACCACCTCGGCCCGGCAATCGAGAGCCTCGTGGGGAGTCAGCTGGACGCTGACGCGCACGACGATGCCCAATTCGAGCCGGGCCGACGTAAGGCAGACCAGCCCGCCTTTGCTGATGTTCGTGGTCCGCACGGCGAGCAGCGAGCCATCGCCGGGCATCTGCAGGTAGGCCGGAATCGCGAGCGTGAAGCGTTGGTGGCTGCGCCGGTCGGCGCCCTCTGCGTCCGTGGCTGGTGCCCTCAAAGTTCGATAGCCGTTCGTTCGCGGGGTCGTGCACGACGAGGTGGACACGATGAGTCCAACCCCACCGAGGGCACATCCCCGGTCGAACGATGTGCCCGCTAGCTTAGGACACGAACGCTTCGTCGGTGTGGCCTAGGAGTAGGCGGCGGGGCAGGAAATGGTCCCAGGGTTTCCGGTCTAGAAGACTCTGTTTACCACGAGACGGGCGGCCCAATCAGACATCGCCCCGGGGAACTCGTACCTGACCTGCGGCCAGCCGTGCGTGTACGGCGAGGCGACGGCCTTGTGATCGTACCCCTCGGCCGTGAGAAGCTGGTCGAAGTTGGCCGCCTCGGGCCCGTAGAAGGCCTGGCCGGGATCGGCGATGACCACGATGTACAGCTCACGCCGCTGGGCCTGACTCAAGGTGGAAATCAGATCGGCGGGAGAGTGCGCGAGGAGAGCCGCCTGGGTACCGAAGGGTCGAGCCGAGTTCGCGCTGGCGGCTCCGGCGTGGTAGTAGCCCGAGAACGAAATCGACGTGCCGAAGACGTCCGGGTGGCGCAGCACGACCATGGCGGCGCAGAACCCGCCAGCAGACATGCCCATCAGCGCCCGAGCGGCCGGCCGGGCGATCGTCTTGAAGTGAGAGTCCACGTATTGCGGCACGGTCTTGGAGATGAAGGTCTCCATCCACATCTGACCGTTGGTCGAGTCGGCGCACTCCGAATCCGGGAACGGCGCGCCCCACTCGTCGATGAAGACGACGATCGAGGGCGGCATGGCTCCCGAATCGATGAGCGAGTCGAGCGCGGACGTCGCGCCGGTGCCCCTGTTCCAGAGCGTGAAGCCGGTGGGCGCCTCGTAGAGGACCGGGTACGTGCGGCTGCCGGTCGGGCTGTAGCCGGGCGGGGTGTAGATGGTGATATCGGCCACGGGACGAGTCCCACCGTTCCAGGGAGCGGGCAGGTTCACGTTGACCGTCTTGCCCGAACCCGTGGGCCGCCAGGCTAGCCACGGCCTGGCGCCGGGGGCATTGGTGGCGCGCGGAGTCCCCGTCGCATCCGGCGTCGGCGAGACCCCCGATCCCGGAGACGAGCCGTCACTCGGGCTCGCTCCAACGCTGGCTCCGGCGCTCGCGCTGGAACCCGCAGTACCGGAGGCGCCGCTCGTTGCACCGGCAACGCCGCCGCTGGCCCCGGCCCCGCCGCCTGTGAGCGAGATGCGTTCCACGCCCCCGAGCATCAGCACGTCGGGCGACAGGTTGACCATGTCTCCGAATGCCGGCACGGTCGCGACGAGCAATACCAGGATCAGCGCCGCGATGACCGGGCGCCGCAGCGCTCCGGCCTTCTGACGGCCGACTGCCAGACGCCGAAGGTCGTCGACGGTGGCGACGAGGGCGGGCCTGACCGCCATCGCCAGGGCGGCGCCGGCGGCGGCGGACATGGCCGCGATGACCACGAGGGTCAGCAAAGTGAGGAGCCAGCCACCCGGCGAGAACGAGCCCAGCGCGCCGGACGCCCCGATCGCGTTCTGCGTCTCGGTGACGAAGGTTTGCAGATACAGGGCCGTCACACCGAGCCAGCCCAGCAAGGCCCCGAACCGGAGGTCGGGCACTGCCAGGACGGCGGCGGCCGCGGCGACCCCGCCGATGACGAGCGACGTGATCAGCTGGGCCCGATCCGGGTCGAAGCCCATGATCACGAGGGTGATGTCGGTAGACTCGACGGTCCCGGACACCACGGCCCCGACAACCACGATGGCGGCGAGCGCCACGGCGACGAGCCGCGCCCGTGAACTGCCGAGGTCACCCGCGGCAAGAAGGATGTCGTTTCCGCGCCGGGCGGATCTGGACGAAGCGAAGTCGCGCGTAGTCATGTCCCTGGCAGTCGTGTGGCTGGTGGTCGTTTCTGAAGGTGGATTGCCGTCGCGGGGTCGGAAGTTCACGTGGCTGCCGCGTGTCTGAGCGGCCGCCGTCCGGGCAGTCTCAAGGCCCCGGAGAGGTGGACCCAGAGAAGCCCGACGACGAAGGCGATGAGATCGCGGCGGTGCCGGATGGCTCCGTATCTGGGAACCCAGGTTGGATCGAACTTGTTCTTGAAGAAGGCCAGGCCCTTCACGTCGTACCAGCGCTGCACGAAGCGGCCGCCCCTTTCGAGCAGCCGTTCCTCGAGCGGGCCGTTCCGGTCCAGACCCGCCAGCGGGGCGAGGCCGAGCGACAGCGAGGTGGCGCCGGCCGCCTTGAAGCCCGCGGCCGCCTCGGCGATGCAGGCCTCGACTACACCCGGAGGGCTGTCCGGGACGCGGCGCATGAGGTCGAGGACCCAGCCCCGATCGGCGCCGGTCCGGCGGTAGGTCGTGAAGCCAAGAGCATGTCCGGCGGGGTCCACGGCGATCGAGACCGGCAGCCACGCCAGAGCCGGGCGCTCGAACTGGCTGATCGTGAAGCCCATCTGCGGGCCCGCCTGCCGGCGCCAGGCCGTGTCGATGGCCGTCAGCTCGTCGGCGAGGCGAGCCTCTTCCAGAGGCAGGCCATCGGGGAACCAGCGGACCTGCACGCCGTCGCGCTTGCATCGGGTGATCGTGTGGCGCAGGTTGGCGCGACGCGAGCCGGCGAGATCGAAGGTCGTGAGATCGACGATCGCCTCCTCGCCGACCTTGAAGGTTCGGAAGCCGGCTTCGGCGAGGTACCGGCGCCCGGCCGCGCTAGCCTGATACACCACCGGGATTCGGTCGAGCTTGCGGCAGCGGTCGATGAACTCGGCCAGGAGCGGCGTGGCCTCTTCTCCCGGCCCGATCAGGTCGCCCAGGACCACGGCCGTCCGGCCGGCCATGCCGTATACGACCAGACCATCCGAGCCGGCCGGGTCGAAGACGTACTTGTCCTCGCCGAGCTGGAACGGCAGGAGCGCCCCGGAGCCGTACTTGTCGGCGATAGCCCGGGCACGTGTTCGAGTCGACGGATCCGGCAGAGGCTCGCCGACCCGGCTGAGCACTCCGAGCGCCGCTAGGACGACGGGCAGTCGAGCGAGCAGGATCAGCAAACCGAACAGGGCGTCGCGGCCCGTCGCGTTGAGGACTCGCTGGCCCGCGTCGTCGCTGAGGCCCAGGGCGTTGGCGATCGCGTAGGTGAAGTCGCCGGCCCAGGCCAGCGGCTGCGGCCAGTCGCCCGTGGCAACGATGATGATCGAAGTCTCGATCCCCAGGGCGATAAGGCTGACGATCAGCAGCCAGGCGATCAGCCGCCGCCAGCCGATGCCCGTTTGGACCTCGTAGCGGCGACGGTCGGCCAGCAGCACGGAGAACGCCACGACCGACGCCCCGACCACGATCGGGTGCGCCAGCAGGTCCGACTGGGCCAGCAGCGAGACGCACAGCGTGACCAGAGTCAGAACCCAGGCGATCGCCTTGTTCCGGATCAGTCCAACCGTGAGCGCACCGAGGCCGATCGCCGAGAGAATGGCCAGGAGCGGAGTGGCGTTGTTGGGATCGAAGGGAAGGATCGAGTCGAGTGAATCGCTGACGTTCGTGAACAACCCCAGGGCGTAGGCCAGTGACGCGATAGCGCAGGCTGCCAGGAAGAGTGCCGGGGCTGCCGAGTACAGGGCCATCAGGAACCGGACTGGCAAGGCCAACCGGTCGAGGGCCCGGGAACTCCGGGAGCTCATGCTGCCCCTCCGCTATGGACCCTGAGCACTGCCGACGCTATAGGGAGAGCGACCATCTCCCAGCTTACCTCCTGGATGCCGCGATCTGACATCGGGGGTTTCGACGGGTAGGTTCCCAAATCGGTTTCGCAGCGAAGGCATCAGGACGCCGGCGTCCCATGCAGCGCTACTGCCGGTCGTGTACCTTCGCGGCATCCCGCGGGGCGATCGTCGGCGGCGCGACGGCGATGGCCGATGACGGCGACGCGCAGGCCGGTCAAGGCGATCAAGGTCGAGCGAGGGTCAGATGGCCGCGAACGTGATCGAGCTGGTGGATCCGGGCTGGCAGCGCCACGACTTCTACATGCGCCTGGCCCTGGTGGTGGAATCCGGGGCGAAGTGCCTGGGATCCCGCGTCGGGGCGGTGATCGTCCGGGACAACCGCGTCCTGGGCAGCGGGTACAACGGCACTCCTGCCGGATACCCCAACTGCACCGAGTCCGAGCGGGGCTGCCGGCGGTGCGCCCTGCGTCTGGAAGCCCCCGACGCCGGGCTGGCGGGCAAGCTCTACGACATCTGCCTGTGCGTCCACGCGGAGCAGAACGCGATGCTGACGGCCGCCCGGTTCGGCACCGCGATAGACGGCGCCGTGGTCTATACGACCGTCCAACCCTGCTTCAACTGCCTCAAGGAGATCATGCAGACGCGGATCCGCGGCGTGGTCTTCCGTCGCGACTGGGAAGCGCGCCACCCGGACTACGCCTGGGTCTCGACCGAATACGAGCGTCTCGTCGAGCACTACCGGGCCGCCGGCAACCTCTTCGCCCGGCTCGCCCAGGCGGAGGATCTGCCCGCCGTCCAGCTCGAGATCGGCCGGTAGGGTCGCCGGGCCGCGCCGTGGGGCCACGCCGCGGGGCCACGCGCCCCGACGCGGTCCGCTACGAGATCGCGATCATCCGCTCCAGGGCGAGGCGGGCGCGGTCCGCGATGTCCTCGGCCACTTCTATCTCGAACTGGCCGAGCGCCAGCGAGTCGCGCAGCTTCTCGAGCGTGGTCAGCTTCATGTACTGGCAGACGGCCTCGCGATTCACCGGCACGAAACGCTTCCCGGGAGCCTTCAGGCCGAGCCGGTGCAGGATGCCGATCTCGGTCGCGACGAGGAAAGCCGGCGCGGCCGATTTCTCCGCGTAGGAAACCATGCCCTCCGTGGAAAGGATCTGGACCTGCTCGCCGGCCGCGGATGCGGCGTCGATGACCTGGCTGGTGCAGCCGCACTCCGGGTGGATCAGGAGCTCGGCGTCGGGCTCGGCACGATGCCACTCCGCGACGTCGGCGGGCCTGATGCCGGCGTGGACGTGACATTCGCCGAGCCAGATGTGCATCTTGCGGCCGGTCACGCGCTGCAGCCACATGCCCAGGAACATGTCCGGCAGGAAGAGGATTTCGCGGTCTGCGGGTATTGCCTCGATGACGCCACGGGCGTTGCCGGAGGTGCAGCAGTAGTCGCTCTCGGCTTTGACCGCGGCGCTGGTGTTCACGTACGAAACCACGACCGCGCCCGGGTGCTGCGCCTTCCATGCCCGGAGCTGGTCGACGGTGATGGAGTCGGCGAGCGAGCAGCCGGCGGCGAGATCCGGCAGGAGAACGCGCTTGGCCGGCGAGAGGATCTTGGCGGTCTCCGCCATGAACGCGACGCCGCAGAAGACGATCGTGGACTGGCGGGCGGCCGCGGCGACGCGGGAGAGCATCAGGGAGTCGCCCACGTAGTCCGCCACGTCCTGGATTTCGGGCCGCTCGTACGAATGGGCCAGGATTACAGCGTCGTGCTCGGCCGCAAGGCGGCGGACCTCGGCCTGGAGGGCGGGGAAGGCCGAAGGATCGCCGGCGGGTGGGACGACCGTCGAGCGGGCGGCCGTCGCGCGCGCGAGCTGGCCGTCCGAGACGCCGCCGGAGGACGCCGCGGCGGGAGACGCCGAGGCCGACGTTTCGACCGTCATTCGACTATCTCGAGCGAGACGTCGAGAGCCTTGACCGAATGAGTGAGCGCCCCGAGCGAGACGAAGTCGACGCCCGTCTCGCCGACTGCGCGCAGGTTGGCCAGAGTGATGCCGCCCGACGCTTCGGTTTCGACCCGGCCTCCCGTCACGGCGACGGCGGCACGGAGCATGTCCACGCTCATGTTGTCGAGCAGGATCCGGTTGACGCCCGCTTCCAGAGCCTCGCGAACCTCGTCGAGCGTTTCGGCCTCAACCTCGAGGTGGAGGCGCGGGGCCGACTTGCGAAGACGCGACACGGCCTCGGTGATGCCGCCAGCCAGGCGGATGTGGTTGTCCTTGGCAAGCAGGGCGTCGCCGAGATTCATCCGGTGGTTGGTGCCACCGCCGCATCGCACCGCGTACTTCTCGACCTCGCGGAGCCCGGGAGTGGTCTTGCGAGTGTCGAGCAGCGTGGCGCCGGTGCCCTCGAGCTCCTCGACGCAGCGGGCCGTCATCGTCGCGATACCGGAGAGGCGTCCGAGAAGGTTCAACGCCGTCCGCTCGCCCGAGAGAATGGCTCGCGCCGGGCCGGTAATGCGGGCTATCTCCGCCGGCGCGTCGTCGACGCGTTGGCCGTCCTCGACCCGCAC
>DAHXON010000052.1 GCA_027364875.1 Chloroflexota bacterium | reverse complement strand
GCCGGTGGGCAGCCTGGGCGGCCGGGGCGTGGGGGCGACTGGCGGTCGCCGGGCTCGTCATGGCGGTCCTGGGGGTTGGCGTCCTTTCGGGCCTGCAATCGCCGACCGGACCCCGCAGTCCCTCGATTCCTCCGGCCACCGGATCAACGCCGTCTACCAGCCAGGCACTCCGAGGGAGCTTCCCGTCCGAGGTCGCCGGCCTGCCGGTGATCAGCGTTGCTCATGCTGTCGAGCTTCTGCGGGCGGGCAAGCTGGATGGTCAGGCCGTCGCGGTCGCTGGCTACTACCAAGAGGTCCACCCATCCTGCCCCGCTCCGATGGCATACGTCGGCCCGCTCGAGGGCTGGTGCCGGTTGGTTGCCTTCGCGGACACGCAGGCCGGCGCTCGACTGTGCGAGCCCGAGGGCTCCAATGGGATGAGCTGCGGCCGGCCAGCGGGAACCTACCTCGATCCGTTCTTCATGAGCGAGACGAGCGGCGACGTTTGGACGTGGCTCACGGGTGGTGCCACCGGCGAGCCTGCTGCACTCGTGCTCATCGGCCATGGCGGCGACGCTCGGCAGTGGCAGTGCACCGCCTCGACCCAGGGTGAATGCGCAAACGCCTTCGTCGTCGACCGCGTCGCCTGGGCGTCTGGGCACCTGGTTCCGCTGGCGGCACCAGAGACCGGCGACCAGCAGTCGGGCAAGTTGCTGACCCCCAGGATGACCCTCGCCCAGGCCGTTACCGCCGCCGGGCCTGGTGACGACGTGGCGACCGCGGCTGCTTTCCGGGCCGGCGACATCGCTGCCGTCGATCCTCGGTGGAATTTCGCCGGCGACGACATCCTGTGGCTGGTGCGAACGCTCAAACAGGGCGCCACATCGCAAGGCGAGGAGACTCGCCCCGAGACCGTCTCGCTCGTCGACGATGCTACCGGGAGGCTCATTGACAGCCATCCGCTGAAGGTGGCCGGGGACTATCAGCCGGCGCGGTTGTGGCAGATGGCCACCGTTCATGGACTCGACTGCTGCGCGAGCAACGAGTTCGCCTTCTATCGGGTGCAATCCGACGACGGCACGCGAGTCTACGAAGGCCAGGTGCGGGGAAGCGAGTCGGGCTATCCCGGTACCACCACCTTTGGCGGCAGTTACGGCTCCGGACCGCTCGTCCTGCCCGCGGGCCGTTACTCGATCACTATATGGTTGGCTACCTACGACAGCGTGGTGATGGGCCCGCCGCGCGATGAGTGCTCCACGCAGGTCACCCTCCGGCCCCTCGACGATGTCGCGCTGGACGCCGAATTCCCGGCCGGTCGAGCGTGCACCTTCCGGCCGGCGCCCTCATCGTCGCCTGGCTCGTAGGCTGAACCGATCCGACCCCGCTCCGAACGAGTCCGCCCGGATGGCCCTCAGACGCGCCGCGTGTCTCGCCGGAAGAGCAGCATGGCCGCGCCCGCGAACACGACCGTCCAGCCGATCACGTTCACGAGCCAGGTCGGATCGAAAACTCCGCCGACCAGTGGGAACCGGGCGATCGCCGCAACGCCGTAGGTCGGCATGTACGGGGCGATGGTCTGCATGGCGGGCGGCAGCGAGTTCAGCGGCGTGAACAGGCCGCCGAGCACGGCGAGCATGCCGAGCACGAAGCCGATGACCTGCATGACGTTCTCCGCCGGCAGCAGGTAGCCCATGAACAACCCGAATGCGGCGAAGACGACCGAGGCGGCCCAGGCAACGATCCCGGTCGCGATCCAGGCCGAAGGGCTCATGGTCACGCCGTCGATCGCGCCCGCGGCGTAGACCATCGCCACGGAGACGAAGCCGAGCAGCATGGCGGTCGCGATCTTGACGCTGATGTAGGCCGCCGGCCGCAATGGGGTAACCCGCAGCTGCCGGCTCCAGCCGAGCCCGCGCTCGATCGAGACCATGGCACCGCCCGAGGTGGCCGCCAGCATCGCCCCGTACACCGCAACACCGATCATCGTCGTGGCCACGGTCAGCTCCGTTCCCTGCACGGGCACCAGCCGCTTGTTCGAACGGAACAGCAGAAAGAGGACGATCGGAAAGATCAGCGTGACCACGACGGTCCGCCGGTTGCGCAGCAGACGCCGGACCTCGATCGCCAGAAGGGTGAGGTTGAACCCGCCCAATGGCGGCGCCGGACGGGTTTCGAAGCGCGCTCCGATAGACGCCTTCGCGGTCATCGTGTCTGTGCCTCCGGTGCGCCTGGATTCGTCTGCGCCGCCGGGTCGCTCATCAGGGCGAGGAATGCGTCCTCGAGGTTGTGGGTCACGATTTCCACGTCGCGCGCAGGGGTCGCGGTCAGGAGATATCGGGCAACCGCGTCGGAATCCATCGTCCCGATGAGCACTCGGTCGCCGCGAAACTCGACCGAGCGCACGCCCGGCAGGCCCGCCAGCGTCGCCCTGTCCGCCCCGGGCAGAGTCGCCTGGACGGACCGACCGGCGGAGAGGCTCCTCACTTCGGCCGCCGTGCCATCCGCCACCACTCGACCCTGACGCAACAGGATGATCCGGTCGGCGTAGGCGTCGGCTTCCTCGAGATAGTGGGTCGCGAAGAGCACCGTTCGACCCTGTTCGGCATCGCGCCTGATCGCCGACCAGAAGTCCCGGCGACCCTCGACGTCCATGCCCGCGGTGGGCTCGTCGAGCGCCATCAGCGCCGGATCCGGCAGCAGCGCAAGGGCAAATCGAAGCCGTTGCTGCTCGCCGCCGGAGCAGCTCCCCACGAGGCGATCGCGGATGTGCGTAATCCCGGCCCGCTCGAGCACCTCATCGACCGGCCGCGACTCGGCGTAGAGCGAGGCCGTCAGGCGAACCGTCTCGCGAACCGTCAGGTCCTTGAGGAGGCCGCCCGTCTGCAGGACGGCGCCGATGAGCCCGCGCGAGACCGCGGCGGCAGGCGACATCCCGAGCACCTTGACAGTCCCTCGATCCGGCCGCCCGAGCCCCAGGATCATGTCGATCGTCGTGGTCTTGCCGGCGCCGTTCGGCCCCAGGAGCGCGGCTATCTCCCCGAGCTCGAGCCGCAGGTCGATCCCGTCGACGGCCCTGACGGAGCCAAAGCTCCGCGAGACGTGTTGGAGCTCGACGGCGGCGTGCGGGGTTTGCACGGCTGCGCCAGAGGTCAGGAGTGCGGACATATCCCGGAGTCTATGTCGCCATCCGAATCCCGGAGTCGATCGGCGGTAAAACGGGCAGCCTGGCGCGACGGCCCCGTCGATACTGCGCAGCTTAGTGGCGTGATGCGTTGCCGATGCTGGCGAGCATCCTGGTCAGCTCCACGGCGACGACCGAGGGATCCACGAGCTGATGGAAGTGGCCGGCGGGCAGCTCGCGGCTCAACCAGCCCCATCGCCGCGCGCGCTCGAATGCAGATCGGTACTCGGCGGAGAAGAGCAGGTAGCCGCATGGCGCATTCGGCCAGCCCGAGACCACAGGCAGTGGCTCGGTCCAGAAGTCGAGCCCTCGTGGTCGCAGCTCGGCGAGCAGCTTCCGTCGCCGCTCGGGGTCGGGAATCAGTTCGCGAAGATCTTCATCGGTCCAGACCGGGTAGCGCTCTCCGGTCTCGAGTCGAGCTCGCCGGTCGGCGGCCGCGACGGCGTTCTCCTCCTCGAGAGCCTGCAGCGGACTCGAGCCGCCGTGCGGTAGTCGTGAGTCGACGAACAGGTAAGCGTCAACGGGCTGGAGCAATGTGGCGCCGATGGCCGGCAGCAGCGGGCCGGCACGACTGTGAGCGACGAGCACGACGTGTCGATCGCCGGGGAGACTTCGCAGGCTGCTCTGCGCCCCACCGACCGTGGCCCACCAGACAGGCTGACTGCCAGGGGGATCGCGCAGGTCGACGGTGACGATCGCCTGCCGGCCCAGAGTCGCGAGCTCGTCGGCAACAGGCGCCCACGAGTACGGCCCCACCAGCGGGCTGGGGACGAGGACGAACGTCGGCGATGGCTTCGCTGCGGTCATCGGCAGACCAGTGCCGGGATCAGTACTCGCCCTTGATCACGAAGAACGAACCGCGGATGGTTCCGGCGAGCTTGGACTTCTGCCTGGCGAACTTGAACCGCGGGGCGAGTTCGGCTGGGACTTCCATGCCATCCGACAGCTTGAACCCCACGGCGCGCTTGCCGGGGTCGTCGAGGGTGTACAGGACGTTGACGGACAGGCCGCTCTCGTAGAAGACGTAGGCCCACTTGATGTTCTCGACCTGGAAGAGCGTCGCCTCGAGCGGGCGGGACGAGATGACGAGGGCGCGTTCTTCCTGGAGGATGCGGTGTACCCAGTCGACGGTGTCTCTGGCCTCGCTCGCCGGCTCGACGGTGAAGTCGTGGCCATACTTGTTCTTGAAGTAGCGGGCCTCGTTGGCGCGGAGGCCGGCCAGTGCGGGCGCCACGGGCGAGGACTCCAGACCGATGGTCGAGACCTTGGTGAAATCCACGACGTAGGGCATCGCTCGCTCCTTGTGCCTCGGCGAGGCCTCCGACGTCGGGCATCGGTGGCGCACTCGCCGTGGTGATCGCGTCGACCGTCGTTCTTCGAGGCCCTGACGAGGAGCCGCCGTATGGCCTGGAATGTAGCCGGTGGCCGTGACGGGTGCTTCTCATCCGCGACCGGAGACGGAGGCCGCAACACCGGGGGCCTGGGTCCTGGCCTCGGCTTGGCCGGCGACGGGCGGCGCTCGAGCCGGGTCAGCAGTCGAAGACGAACCAGCACAGCTCGTTGCGCAGCCGCTCGTCGTCGAGCACGAGGTCCCGGATCTCGCCGGGCAGCTGGTCGCGCTGCCACCGGCACTCTCGGCGGCCGGCCTCCTCACGCTCGTCTTCCGCAGCCGCGGCGCGAACGGCCTTGATCGCGTAGGCCGCGGCACCGAGCTCGTGGGCCGCCACGTGGCCCACCGCCGCGGCCTGGCCGGCAGCATAGGCGGCCTGCCTTGCCGCCCCACTCAGGTCTCTGGCCGCGGCCTGTGCATGGCCGGCCGCCGTGCGGGCCTCCCACCACGTGACCTCGCCCCGTGCCCAGGCGCGTGCCAGATCGATCGCGTGCCGCGGACGGTCGTCGTTCGGCCGAGCCTGCTCGAAGAGGTGCAGCACGTGCTCGGCGCAGTCGGCCGCCCAGATCGCCAGAAGGTGGTGATCGTCGTCCCGGAGGCTGCCGCCGCGACGCACGGTGATGAACCGCGGATCCCGAACCTTGGGGAGAATCACTCGCGCTCCTTCGCCAGACACTGGTCGGCAGCGCGCGTGGCCGCCGACGACACCGGACCCCATTGTCGGCCGATTCCCCTACTTCGGCCGGCGCGACGCCGTCCGGGCATTGGTGTGCCCGCCCGCTTGACACACGAGCTCGCTCGTCGTACAGTGCAACCGGTTGCAATGAAGAACACGCCAGTCCGCACCATTTCCGACATCGCACGCCTGACCGGTGTGTCCAAATCGACCGTGTCGCGCGCCCTCAACGACAGCTCGTTGATCGGCGCCGAGACGAAGGAGCGTGTGCGCGCAGTCGCCCGAGAGCACAGGTTCGTGATGAACGCCTCTGCCCGGCGATTGAGCCTCAAGCAGAGTCACGTCATCGGGCTGATGACCTACCCATGGACGTCGGAATCGGCGACGACGGACATCTTCATGCTCGAGGTCATGAGCGGGATCTCCAGCGGTCTGCACGCCCGCGGCTACGACTTGCTGCTCATCCATGCGGGCAAGGACGACACGGACTGGGCCGACAACTACATCGAGACGGGCCGCGTGGATGGGTTCATCGTGCTCTCGACCTCCTGCACGCCGCGGCAGATCGAGAACCTGGTCCGGCTCAAGGCACCGTTCATCATGTGGGGTCGCCAGGCGGGCTCACGTCGACACTGCTCGGTCAGCGGAGACAGTTTCGCCGGCGGAAAGCTCGCGACGGAGCACCTTCTCCGCTCGGGAAGGAGGCGGATCGCGTTCCTCGGCGGCCCGCCCACTGAGCTCGAGGTCATCGACCGTTTCGGCGGATACGAGGAGGCGCTCCAGGAGGCCGGAGTCGGAGTCGATCCGGCTCTGGTGGCCTACGGTGACTACACGGCCGCCTCGGGCCACGCGGTGATGCGGTCGTTGCTCGAGCGAAACCCGGACCTCGACGCCGTCTTCGTGAATAGCGACCTCATGGCAATAACGGCGATGGACGCGATCCGCGAACAAGGCCGCGTCGTGCCCGACGACGTCGCCGTGGTCGGATACGACGATGTCTCGATGGCTCGCTTCAGCAACCCGCCACTCACGACGATCCGGCAGAACGGGCCGCTCGCGGGGATGTTGCTGGCCGAGAACCTGGTGCAGTACGTGCAGAAAGGCGTCGTGACCAATGTCTCAATTCCAGCCGAACTCGTAATTCGGAGGTCAGCATGAACGCCGCGTGCTCATCTCTCTTTTTTGCCGTCCGGTGCAACCGGTTGCACCTGCGGCTCCCCAACAGTCAACCAAGCCGAGGAGACAACTGATGTTCCTGCCCCCAACGATGCTGCCGCACGATCTTCGCGTGCTGGTCGATCCGCCCGTCCAGTTCCCCAACGTTCTGGACACCCCTCTGCAGCCGGTCTCGTCTTCACGCGGGCCGCTTCGCCGGTCGAGCCTCTCGCGGACTCGACCCGGGCGGACTACGCCGGGATCGGTCCTCGGACGCCCGGACCCCTGCACCGACTGATCTGACGGCCCGGCCGGACGGCCGGCTCAACCGACCCACAACGTCTGGCAGCCCGCCGCCACGGCATCGGCCGTTCGGCGGGCTGCCGGCTTCTCCCGACTCTATCCGCGCGCCGGGATAACGCCGTCAAACGTGTCCGATTCCGCGCTACAGCGCGTCTCCCCATTTCAGGGACCACGGGTCCAGGGGTTCGATGAGGTCGAAGAGCTCCTTGCCGAGCGCCGTGAGCGCATAGCCGTCGAGCGTCCGCTCCACGAGCCTGGCTTCCTGCAGGTCCTTGAGGCGGGCGTTGAGAATGGACGGTGAGATGGTCTTGCCCGGGACTCGGCCGGTGGGTGTCTGCAGGGCCCTGAAGGTGGCAGGCCCCGCAGCGAGATTCCAGATGATGCCCATCGCCCATCGGCGTCCGAGGAGGTCGATGAGCGCCATGATCGGCGCTCCGGTAGTCGATCCCCGTACGGGCTGCCCGGGCTTCGGAATGCTCATCGGGTGGCTACTTCATCTCGGCCATGATGTCGGCGCATGTCCTGCCGCTGCGTCCAATGCTCTCACGCTCGAGCTCGTGGATGAGGACCGTGAACTCCACCGCGGGGATCCTGGTGATCTCGATCGCGTCGGCGGTCAGTCGCTCGATGAGCGCCCGTCTGGTCTCAACGCTGGCCTTGGCCATGGTGATTTCGATAACCGGCATGTCCGTCTCCTCCGTCGATGTGCGCTACTTCCAACCGTAGCAAGCTACACATATGGTAGCATGCTACGGAAACGGTAGCAACCCCTCGTCGCTCGCCGATCCAGTAAGGATTCCGAGCAAGAGGGCACAACTGAACGATTCACCGATGTTCCACGTGTGCCGGATCAACGGCACCATCTACATCAACGTGCAGAGGCACAGACAGTAATCCGGTCGCTAGATCGCCAGTCTGGTCGCCCCGCGACAGACACCATCGGCCAGGACGGGCCGCTTGGCCCTACCCACGGCCAGGCTGGCCCGTACGATTTGCTGTCTGGTGGGGGGGCATAGACGCGTGGCGAGTTCACGGCCGCCATTGCCACGCCGAGCCACCGGCGAGACCGACCCGCGACGGCGTGGAGGGCTCCCATGCACGGGCGCAGAGTCGCACTCTCGGTTTTGCTGTCCATCTTCCTGCTCGGCTCGTTTGCCTCGCCGGCCGCGGCGAGCGTCACGCGTACCGACTACAGCGCCTTCAACTTCCCGGCCGGCTGGCCTGGAACCGGGACCTCCTGCCCCGGGATCTGGATCTCGACGCCCATCGTCTCCTGCGTCGTGGGCGGGGGCTCGATCGAGCGCGTCGACGGAGGGCGTTGGGTCATCCGTGACCTCGAAACGATGACCTACGTAATGGCGACGAGCGACCCAAGTCTGTCGGGCTACATGCTCTCGACATTGAGCGCAAACCTCGACGCGTCCGGCAGTGGGCCCGCACGGGCGACCTGGAGCGACTACTCCTTCGCCGGCGAGCTTCGGACGATCGGCACGACGGTCGGCAAGTTCCAGGCGCAGCGGCTCGACGGGCACACCGTCGGGCACGGCGTTGGCGCGTATGCGGGTATCCACCTCCGCGCCGACTTCCTGCCCTACGACACGACCATGGGGAACGTGATCGGCGAGCTGATGTCGACGCCGAATTAATCGCCCCGAGGTTCCGCACACGGGGCGGGTGGCCGCGCGGGGCGAGCGGCCGCATCGTTACCCCGCGGAATTTGACTGCTGGTCCACAGGCGGCGTGCCGACCGGCCCATTCGCCGGCGGACCATCCGCGCGGCAGCCGATTCCGTGTGGCAGGCCGGCCAAACCGGGCGCGTCACGCGTTTTGGGCGGCAGCCGATGCGCTCGCTACGAGGCCGCGTGCCTTCCCGGCGCCCGTTCGAGTCGCGGCAGCGGGGGTAAGCCGGGAATAGGGCGCGGCAAGGTCCGCCGGTGTTGACTCGGAGTCCAATGTCGCAGGAACGCACGCTCCAGAGGTCGAGACCGGACGCCGCGGCTGCCGCGGTCGGACGGGGAGGGTGAGACCCCGGCGAAATGGCATCCTCAGGCCGGGGTGTCGGCTCTCCAACCGATCAGGGCGAATCCAACTCACGGCGATCGTCGTGGTGAGTCCTCTCGTCCTGCGGGTCAGCATCCTACGGGTGCGACTCGGACGATCGAGCCGGCGCCCGCCGGACCGAACCCGAACGTCGAGACGTAGAGCGCGCCATCGGGCCCGATGGTCATCGCGGTCGGCAGCATCAGGCCAGACGCGATTGGCTCGATGGAATTGTCGTCGCGCAGCCGGACCACCCGTCCACTGTTGGGTCGGGGACGACATGGCTCGTCGCAGACCGTGTTCTCGAGAACGTACAGGGTCCCATCCGGATCGAAGACGAGCCCGAGAATGGTCATGAAACCGGTCGCCCGCTCGCTGACGGAACCGTCGCGGCCGATTTGAAGGACCATCGACGACGCCGGCGCGGCGGGGAACCGTCCCAGGTTGCCGACGAAGAAAGCGTCCATATCGGGGCGGTATGTGATCGCCGTCGGCACGATGTGCCCGTGGCTGGCCGAGATGTCGACGAGGCGGCTGACCTGCCCGCCGAGGGTGACCCGCACTACCACGCCGTGGTTCGGCTCGATCGCGTACAGGGCACCGTGAGCTTCGACCATGGAGTACCAGGTGCCGTCGTATTCGTCGTCGTTCGGGTCCGGAACTGCCACCGTCGTGGCCGCGCGATACGCCCCGAGGTCCGCGAGCAGCTCGGCGGAGCCGGCGGCATCGATGCGATAGATGCCGTTGGCCGTGCCCGCGAGTCCGTGAGAACACCCGGCGCCGGACACGAGTGCGTAGAGAGTCCCGTCGACGAACGTGACGTCGGCGACGCCGCGGACGAGGCTCCCGGTGCCCGGGGTCGACTGGCTCGACGGGAGGCCATCGGCCACGGTGGACCTGGTGCCGTCGAGTCCGAATCTCGAGATCCTGGCGGTCATCCCACCGGTGTATGGTCCGATCGGCTCCTGGACCTGCCGGCAACGCCCGACCGTCGTCGTGGTTCCGCCTCGACCGCCTTCCGCGACGTACAGCAAGCCATCCGGGCCAAACGCCAGCCCGCGCGGACTGTCGAGGCCGGTCGCGAGGACAGAGACGTTCGATGCCCGCGCCACAGCCGAAGCTTGCACTGCCCACCGACCGGGGAGTCCCAGCCGGCCGGGCAAACCCGTTATGCGGAACCGTCATCGTCGCTGCCGGCAAAGCCCAGGCAGCGGAGCCTGGATTCGGAGGACCCAGGACGGCTCAGCCTCCGGTCTCGGTCCCGGTCGCGGCGACTTCCAACCCCGGGGAGTGAAAGTCAATGCCTGAACGTAGCCAGCCTGATTGATCGAAGGAGAACAGATGCAGATCCTCAAGAAGCAGCCCACGGTCAAAGCCCCCGCCGAAACGTTCACGGGCGACGCCTGGTTCGACGTCATAGCCCGCGGCGAGGAACCGTCGCGGATCCGGGTCAACGTCGTTCGATTTGCCCCGGGCGCGCGCAATGCCTGGCACGCGCATGCCGCCGGACAGACCATCCATGTGACCGAAGGCGTCGGGCTCATCCAGGCTCGCGGCGAGAAAGCCATTGAGATTCACCCCGGCGACACGATCCACACGCCGGCCGGCCAATGGCACTGGCACGGCGCCGCGCCCGAGCATTTCATGACTCACATCGCCATGTGGGAGGCGCCGGTCGAGGGTCCGGAGAGCGAGTGGGGCCCGCAGGTCACCGACGCCGAGTACCGTGGCGAGCGATAGCCAACGAACGCGGAGGTTCTCATGACCCCCTGGACTGCGGACGAGCTCGCGAGAATCGGCAGGGCGACGGAGCTTCAGATCGCCTCACGACGGCGCGATGGCTCGCTCCGACCATTCGTGACCATCTGGGTGGTCCGCTCGGGCGATGACATCTACGTTCGCTCGGCCTACGGCCACGAAAACGGATGGTTCCAGCGCGCTTTGTCCTCTCGCGAGGGGCGGATCCGCGCCGGTGGCGTGGAGCGTGACGTCGCGTTCGAGGAACCCGGCGCCGCCGTGGACGCGGACGTCAACGCGGCCTACCACGCGAAGTACGACCGCTACGGCCCGGGCATCGTCGGAACGGTGGTATCTGCCGAAGCGGCCCGGTCGACCCTCAGGCTCGTGCCGGCGTAACCCTGGCCGGGCGCCACGCCGAACCGCCTGGTGCATCGACCGTCCTTCTGGGTGGGCTGGCCCCCGGTCGAAGGGACGAGTCGAACCTGAGCGGAGCATATTCGTTGGAGGGCGGGCGGAGGTTGGCGACCTGTAGGGCGGCCAGGATCGGAGGATCCGATGCTATCTCGCATGACGAGCGTCGGCAGAGCCGGCGCCGGCGCCTTCTCTTCGACGTCGGCGAAGACCAGGCGCGCGCTCGGCATGATTGCCATAGCCCTTGTCCTCGCGGGCGCCGTTGTGCCCGGCTTCGAGGCGATCGCGGGCCTCGAACGGAACCTCCTGATCTTCGCCGTCATCGTGAGCGTCTCCGTTGGCCTGCACGAGTTCGGCCACCTCGTAATGGCCCGCCTCTTGCGCCTGCGCGTGCGCTCATATGGGCTCTTCATGGGCCCGCGCCTGGCGTCGTGGCGCAAGTTCGGGATCGAATGGCGACTCAATGCCCTGCCTCTGGGCGGCTACGTAGCCCTCGAGGGCGAGAACCGCGACGAAGGCCCCGGCTCCTTGTACACGGCCCCGGCCTGGAAGAAGGTCCTCGTCTACGTCGTCGGTCCGGCTGTCAACCTGATGCTCGCGTACGTGGCGCTCATCGCCATGGCGGCGCCGGTCTACTGGTCCACGTTCTCCGGCAACCTCGGCGACACCATTCAGGCTTCGTGGACGTTCGCCAACGTCGTAGTCGGCAACATCGCATCCTCTACCTCGGCCGCGCTCGCCGGCTTCCTTCCTCACGCCGCGACCCGGCCGCTCGATATGCCGTTCGTCGGACTTCCGGGAATGGTCGGGGCGTCGGGTCGGTTCGCGGCGCAGGGCATCGACGGGCTGCTCCTGTTCTTCGCCGCGGTCAACCTGTCGCTCTTCGTCGTGAACCTGCTCCCGATCCCGCCCCTCGACGGTGGCCACACCGTCCTTGCGATACTCCGCCGGCTGATGGGCCGGCTCGTCACCGAGCAGGTGGCCCGCGGAATCGCGACCGCCGGCCTGGTCGCGCTCATAGCGTTCATCGTCTTCGTCAACGGAGTCGATGTCGTGAGGATGCTCTAGGACGCCGTTCCGGCAGCCTGAGCAACAGAGCCGCGCTTGACGGAATCCGGGACGTGGCGACCATTGCGGGTGGCCTGAGCAGTTCAGGATCTCTTCGCCGCCCCGGGGGGAACGACATGACCCAGGATGAGATCAACGAGCGCGAGCGGAACGATCCGGCCAACTGGGGAAGGCCGCTCGGCTTCTACCACAGCAGAGCGGACAACCGACTCCGGGTCCGCAAGCCACAGCCCTGGATGGGCTGGTCGCTGAACATGGCGAATCCGCTTGCGAGGGCGCTGGTCGGACTCTTCATCCTTCTGCTGTGCCTGCTGGCGGCGATCGTCGTCTACCTGGTTATTCCGAAGTAGCCGCGAGCGAGGCTAGAGGTTCATCGATTTCGGCGGCGCGATGAGCGGCCCGGCGCGGGTCTGTCCGAGCCGCTAGGCCTTTGGTGAGTGCAGCCTCGCGAAGGGCGCGCCGTCAGGCCGGAGAGCTGGCGCTTCTTTCGACGGGAGCGGACCCTCGAGAACGCCGGCGGGCTCGGTACCAGGCCAGGTACTCGAGTAGTTCTTCAGTCTCGTCTTCGGTGAGGTCGGCGAAGAGCGCGGCGTTGAGTGAGTGGGAATTGCCCTGAACCGGCTCGCCAGGTACGCGGTAGCCGCACATTCGCATCAGGTCTTCATACGGAACGACCAGGGCCACGCTCAGGCTGTGAAGAATCTGGGGCGAGGGCTTCTTGACGGCGTCGTTCTCGAGCTTGCTCAGGTACGCCGGGGATATGCCCGCCGACCTGGCCGCGTCGACCGCCGAAAGTCCGCGGACCTCGCGCGCCTGCCTCAGAGTGAGTCCGAATCGTGCTGCCATCTGCCCTGCAACTTGCCGTACAACTACTGTAGCGTGGTGAAACTACAGTTGACAATACCACGCCTCGGTGGTGTACTGCAACGACAGCAGTGGCCGGAGCTTCTCCCGGCGGCGGATATGGTTCGCCGCTTCCCCGGATGCCGATTCGGTGCGGAAGTGGCCGTGGCCGGAAACCCCCACGACTTATTCCCACTTCCTTCGCCCGCGGGCACGGCGTGGCGCCGCGCCCGCAGCCAGATTGGAAACGCGACATGACAATCAGAGACTTCGATCGGAAGTCCCCCAACCCGCTCACGACCGTCCTCAAGCGCGTGGCGGGACCGTTCAAGGTCGCCCGGAAAGGCGGATCGGTCGTCGTCAGGCAGCTTCCGCCCACGTTGAATGCGGCCTGGGCCGGAACGAAGATGGCTGGGCCGGTTCAGCCCGGCATCGGCAGATCGAGCGGGGGCGAGTAGCCATGACGGCGCCGCTGCTGCTCCTGTTCGCTCTGGCAGCCGCCGTGCTCGTGCAGGCGTTCATCCGAAGCGTCCTGGCCCCGCGTCGACGCTGGGCTGCGGCGGGGCGACCGCGTCTCGCGATGGCCAGGCGCAGAGCGATGTCCCGGCGCGGCGCAATGGCCCGGCGGATCGTGATTCCGGGCCAGATCGATCCCCGGGAACCTCGAGCCGATATCGGCGGCTGGGAGAACGAGGGCGGCGCGGTCGCCCACTCTCGCGGACCGGACGTCCCCAGTCGCACCAGACCCGCAGCGCCAAAGGCGGCGTGATATGAGAGTTGTTCCTACTCCCCATACGACCGGGGTGTGGATATCCGCGTCATCGGCCGTCGTGCTGGGATGGAGCCCCGGCGGGATCGATCACCGTAACTCGATCGAGTCTCTGGTCCCGGGCCGCCATCGCTCTACGGGACGTCCGCCGACCGCGGATCATCCCTCCGGTGAAGGTCATCGCGACGAACGGATGCGGGTCTTCTTCGCCCGGGTCGACGCCGCCCTGCCGGCTCGCGACGACGTCCTCCTCGTGGGCGACGGAGAGGTGGTCGAGCATTTCGCCGATCATCTCCGCTCCGAGGATTTCGTGTCCGGCTTCACCAGGCGGGTCGAGCTCGTGAAGAGCGGCCCGATCACTGAACGCCAGTTGCTGGCCCGGATCCGCGGCTTCGCGGGCTCGCCGGCACTGCGCGTGCTGCCGGACTGACCGATGGAACCCACGAACGCCCGGCCCGTGCCGAGGTCCGACGCCGAGCGCCTGAAAGACGATCGTCTGAACGAGGAGTTCCACGCGCTCCTGCAGGAAGCGGCAGAGAAGCGGGAGGAGCGGCAACGCGTCCATTCGCTCCAGGACGAGGCTGCGGCGAGGCAGGAGTCGCACGAGCTGCTGTCCCTCGCGCTGGCCGGCGGCCGGCGCTTGTGATGTCCGGGAATAGCGAGTACCGTGGGTTGGTTGCTGCTATTGCCGCGACGCTTCGCGTGGTCGACCGTGCTTCTCGTATGGACCGTGCGTCTGCCGTCCCATTCGGGAAGTGAATAGAGGTCACCATGACCACAGGTACGATCAAGAAGGTCGTCGCGGAGCGCGGTTTCGGCTTCATCGTCGCCGAAGACGGGAACGAGTACTTCTTCCACCGCGGTGGAATCCAGGCCCCGCTCAGCTTCGACCAGCTTGTCGGCGGCGAGCACGTCTCCTTCGAGGTCGAGTCCGGCCCCAAGGGCCCTCGCGCCTCACAGGTTGCCGCCGCGTAACGTCGGCCCGACTCGAGGCCGGCGGCATATCCCTCCGGCCTCGACGCTCCTCCACTTCAACGAACCCTCCATGCGCATCCCCCACGAAAGGAGCTGCGCCATTCTGAGAACTGCGTTCGTGTCCACCTACTTGCCGCATCGCTGCGGGATCGCGACGTTCACGTCCGACCTGGCGAGCGCAGTGGGTCGACACGAGATCGTTGCCCTTCACCCCGCGAGCGAGCCCGGGCCCTATCCCGTCGAGGTCCGCCACCGCATCAGACGCGACGTTCGCGCCGACTACATGAAGACCGCCCGAGCCCTCAACGAGTCGGGCGTCGACGTGGTGTCGATCCAGCATGAGTACGGCATCTGGGGAGGCCAGGACGGAGAGTTCGTCCTCGACTTCGTCCGCGCCCTGCGAGTGCCCGCGGTGGCCACCCTCCACACTGTGCTCCGAGTGCCCACGGATCGGCAGCGCCGGATCCTGGCCAGCCTCGTGGATGCCACGGCCGCCACTGTGGTCATGTCTCAGACCGCGGCGTCGCTGCTCACGGGCGCCTACGCCGTGGATCCAGACCGCCTCGACATCGTCGCCCACGGTGTGCCGAACCTTTCTTTGCGCGCGCCGGAAGCCGTCAAGCCGCTCGTGAACCTCCAGGATCGCTCCGTGATCCTGAGCTTCGGCCTGCTGGGCCCGGGCAAGGGCTACGAGTCCGCGATCGCGGCGATGCCCGCAGTGGTTCGAGCCGTTCCGGATGCCTGCTACGTCATCCTGGGCGCGACCCACCCGGATCTCCTCCGCCGCGAGGGCGAGGCCTATCGACACAGCCTGGAGAAGACGGCGGCCGATCTCGGGGTGACCGACCACGTCCTGTTCGTCGACCGGTTCGTCAGCAAAGCCGATCTGGGAACCTGGCTCCAGGCCGCCGACATCTTCGTCACGCCGTACCCGAATCTCGACCAGATCGTCTCGGGCACGCTCTCCTACGCGATGGGCGCCGGCAAGGCGATCGTCTCCACTCCGTATGCGTATGCGCGCGAACAGCTCGCCGGTGGTCGCGGCAGGCTGGTCCTGCCCGGATCCACGACCGCGCTGGCGGACACTCTCGTGGAGCTTCTGCTCGACCCGGCCGCTCGCGCCTCGCTCGGACAGCGAGCCTACGACTACAGCCGCGGCATGGTCTGGCCGGAAGTCGGCGCGCGATACCGACGGATCTTCGCGCGTGTTGCGGAGTCGATCCTGCCGCTGCCCGCGACGGTACCCAGCTACGCCGCCGCCGGTGGCTGAGCGCGCGCTGTATCCGATCCAGAGGGAGCACCTCGAGACCCTCACCGGGCCCCTCGGCATCTGGCAGCACGCCGACCGAAGCCGCCCGAGAGAGGAGTTCGGCTACTGCACCGACGATGTCGCGCGGTCGTTGACCGTCGACCTCATGCACGGCGCCGAGCTCGGCTGGATCGCCGTGCGCGAATCCGCCTGGCGATCGCTGCGCTTCCTCGGCGCCGCCTTCGTCCCGGGCACGGGCCGCTTCCGCAACTTCCGGGCCGCCGACGGCTCGTGGCTGGAGGCCGCCGGATCTGATGATTGCCAGGGCCGCGCGGTGCGGGCCCTCGGCCTCGCGCTGGCCGACTCGCCGGAGCCGGCCTTCGCGGCCGAGTCGCGAACGCTGTTCCAGGCGGCGCTGGCCGCGACTCGCGAGCTGACCTCACTCCGCGGCACGGCCTCCGCGGTTCTTGGCTGCGTCGCGGCGCTCGACCGAGAACCGTCCGCGCAGACCCATGACGCCCTTGCCGACCTCGGGTCCAGGCTCAAAGGCGCCTTTGCCATTCATGCGGGCGACGGCGAGTGGCCCTGGCCCGACGACAGGCTCACCTACGAGAACGGCTTGCTGTCCGAGGCCCTGATCTGCGGTGGAGCCGAGCTCGACGACGCCGACATGCTGCGGCTCGGGCTCTCGACGCTCGACTGGCTCGTGCGGGTCCAGAAATCGACGGCAGGTTTCCTGCCAATCGGTAGCGACGGCTGGTGGCCCCGAAACGGGATTCGAGCGCAGTTCGACCAGCAGCCCATCGAAGCGACATCGATGATCCTTGCCGCCGCCGCGGCGTTCGACCAGACAGGTAAGGAGCGGTACCGGATGAGCGTCGAAAGCGCCTACGGATGGTTCCTGGGAGACAACCTCGTCGGGGTGCGGGTCGCTGATCCGGCGACCGGAGGTTGCCACGACGGCCTGACGCCCCACGGAGTGAATCTCAACCATGGCGCCGAGTCTACCCTGATGTGGCAGGTCGCGCTCGAACGAGTCCGGGCGATCCGGAGGACCGCGTCGCTTCCGAATAGCGGGACTGAGCCGGCGGCCGAGCCGGAGATGGCAGAGGCCTGCTCGTGACAGAACCCACGCGACTCGATGTACTCCGGGCATCCGAACCGCTCGACGGGTCCGATGGACGGCGTCCGAGCCCGGTCGACTCTACCCCGGACCTCTTCACCCGCCACCCGTCCAACCCGATCATCACGGTCGACCAGCTGCCCTATCGAGCCAACACCGTCTTCAACCCGGGGGCGGGACGAGTCGGCGACGAGACCGTGCTGCTGTTGCGGGTGGAAGACCGAAGTGGCGTGTCGCACCTCCAGGTCGCGCGCAGCTCGGATGGCGTCACC
Source organism: Chloroflexota bacterium (assembly GCA_027364875.1). Lineage (GTDB taxonomy): Bacteria > Chloroflexota > Limnocylindria > Limnocylindrales > CSP1-4 > Fen-1039. The sequence continues at coordinate 8,754 of DAHXON010000052.1, read as the reverse complement.
GATTGGCGTTTCGACCCGGCGCCGCTCCTCTCACCCGAACCTGATCGCCACTCCGAGGAGATCTGGGGCTGCGAGGATGCGCGCCTCACCTGGCTGCCGGAGCGCGAGGAATGGGTTATCGCCTACACGGCATACAGCAAGCTCGGTCCACTCGTGTCCCTGGCCGCCACGACCGACTTCCGCGAGGTCCGCAGGCTCGGCCCGGTGATGCCGCCCGAGGACAAGGATGCGGCGCTGTTCCCGCGCCGGATCGGCGGCCGCTGGCTGATGATCCACCGACCCTCGCCGCTGCGCGGCCTGGCCCACATGTGGATGTCGAAATCGCCTGACATGCGCCATTGGGGCGACCACGAAGTGCTCCTGGAAGCTCGCGAGGGTGCCTGGTGGGACGCGGGCAAGATCGGTCTCGGGCCGCCGCCGCTCGAGACGTCGGAGGGGTGGCTGCTCTGCTATCACGGCGTGCATTCCACTGCGGGCGGTCCGATATACCGGGTCGGCCTGGCCCTGCTGGACCTGGAGAACCCGCACATCGTGCTCAGACGGAGCACCGAGTGGGTCTTCGCGCCGAGCGCCCCTTACGAGCGTGGCGGCGACGTCGACAAGGTGGTGTTTCCCAACGGGTGGGTTCTCGACGAGGGCACGGGGATCCTGTCCATGTACTACGGAGCGGCCGACTCATCCGTCGCGCTGGCCACGGCGAAGCTGACCGACCTGCTGGATCACCTGTGCCGCACGCCGACTACCCCGCGTCGCCGGGACGGCGACGGCGCGTCGATGCCCTTGTAGAGCGGGACGATCGGTTGGGTCGAGATGCCGCGTTCATCTGCCCGAGCCGCGGACGCGGCTGCCTCCTACCCCGACTCGGACTTTCCCTGATCTACCCGACCGTCAGTGTGTACTGCTGAGTGGCCGTCTGGCCGCTCACGTTCGTGCCGTAGCACCACACGTAGACGGTGAAAGTGAACGTTCCCGCCGCCGTCGGCGTCCCCGAGATCTGGATGGTGTTGTCGGGCTCTCCGGCCAATGCGAGCTCGAGGCCCTCGGGAAGCGCGCCGCCCGAAACCGTGGCGCCGCCCACAGGCGTCGCCGCCTGGCTCACGGTGATGGTGGCGGCGTAGGTTGAGCCGACCTGGGCGTCGGGCAGGGTGGCGGGCGAGAACTCGAGCGCCGGACGGGGCGTGCAGCCGAGTACCGCCGTGAGGGCGACGGCGCAAGCGATCGTCGCCCGGATGCAGCCGCTCCGGCGACGGCTGCGGGAGATGGCTCGTCCGAGCGTTTGTTCACTCACCTGCATGCAGGCAGATTAGCGCGGCCCAACCCGGCGAGAACGGCGCCGCCGGGGCTGCCCCGCCCCCGCTCTCGGCCCACGGCCTCGTCGTAACGCGCGGGCATTAGTACTACCGGGCCACCCCGTCAGTCCCATACCCCTCGCCAGGCCGGCGCCATAGGCTGGGCGTCGCGGATCGCAAATCCGAGGATCTGTGATGGTTTCTCCAACCGGACGAAGGCGACGCGTCCGGCCGGTACTCTTCATGCTCGTCTACGGCGTCCTGCTCCTGGTGGTTGGGGCCACCGCGAGCGGACTGGCCGTGCTCGTGTCCGCGAACGCCCAGACGATGATCCTCAACGCGTCTGTGAACACGGACGCTTCGCTGGTCCGAAGCTTCGTGAACCTGGCCGGGCTGAGGCCTGCCGATCTGGAGACGACCGGCCGAACCGCGAGTCGAATCGCCACGCTCGACGCGGGTCTCAGCGTTCTCACCGACTCGGGCCATCTCCTCCGAGTCGCCATCCTGGCGCCCGACGGCACCGTCCTCGACCGCTCGACCGGCTCGTCCGGCTCGGCGACTGTCGCCATGACGCCGGGCCTGCAGGCTGCCGTCAAGGATCACACCGTGGACGCGACGATCGTGGCCCGGGCCGACGCCGCCTCCGATGTCAGCCTCGCCTCTTCGATGGTCATCCGCGAGTACGTGCCGATCCTCCTCAACGGCGAGGTGCTGGCCGTCGTCGGGATCTGGCGCGACGCCACGCCGATACTTGCCCAGCTCGAACAGAACAGGCTGGAAATCGTCGTGATCACCCTGTGCGCCGCGCTCGTCTGCGCCGTGGTTCTCTTCTTCATCTTCCGAGCTGCCCAGGGCCGCCTCACGCGCCAGTCGCGCCAGCTCCTGGAGGCGGCGCGCCACGACCCCTTGACCGGAGTCCTCAATCACGGCGCGATCGTCGAGGAGCTCACCCTGAGAGTCAGCCGGGCAAGCCCGGACCGCAGTGGAGTTGGACTCGCGCTGGTAGACATCGACAACTTCCGCCTGATCAACGACACCTATGGCCACCAGGCCGGCGATGAGGTCATCCTGGCGGTCGTCGACCTGCTGAAGGCGGACCTCGAGCCCGGAATGATCTTCGGCCGATACGGGCCGGACGAGTTCCTCGTGGTCGCCGGCGGAGCCGACGCGCTCGCGCTCGAACCGACAATCGAGTCCGTGCGGGCCGCGGCGCGCAAGCTGACGCTCCGCTTCGAGGCCTCGGAGCGCCTCCCCGTCAGCGTCAGTGCCGGCGTGTGCTCATACCCCACGAACGCCGAGTCCGTCACCTCGCTGCTGTCCGTCGCGACCATCACCCTCGGGGAGGCGCGGGTGTCCGGCGGGGATGCCCTCCGTGTGGCTGAAGCGCAACCCGCCATGTCCCCGAGTGCCCGGACGTTCGGCGTCCTCCAGGGGCTCATCACCGCCGTCGACACGAAGGACCACTACACGCGCAAGCACTCGGAGGACGTGGCTCGCTACGTGGACTTCATCGCCGAGCTCATGAACCTCGACCGTGAGACGCGGCTCGCGCTTCACACGGCCGGGCTCCTCCACGACATCGGCAAGATCGGGATCCCGGACGTCATCCTTCGCAGACCCGGCCGGCTCACGGCCGAGGAGCAGGCCATATTCCGCCAGCACGTCGCGCTCGGCGACATGATCGTCCGCGACCTCCCGAACCTGCCCGTCGTTCGCGATGGCATCCGCAGCCACCACGAACGCTGGGACGGAAAGGGCTACCTGGCCGGCCTCGCCGGCGAGGAGATCCCACTGGTGGCCCGCATCCTGGCCGGGGGCGATTCCCTCTCGGCGATGACGACCACGCGGCCGTACCGGAAGGCGCTTCCCATCGAGGAGGCCCTTCGGCGGCTCGAGGACGCCGCGGGATCGCAGCTCGACGAGCACATCGTCAAGACATTCCTCGACGGGTTCGCTTCGGCCGCGCACCCGCCGCTGCCCGGTGAACAGGCCCACATCCCGCCTGGGGATCTGTGGCCCGAGGCGGTTTGATGCGGCGCGACGCGGGGATTGCCGGCCTGTCGCTGCTGGCGCTCTTCCTCGCCGCGGCGCCCGTCTCCGCCGACACCCCCTGGACGATCTCCGCCTCTCCTACCAGCCTGGTCGAGGGCCGGCAGACCCAGGTCGTTCTCACGGTGAGAGGGGGCACGGTGCCGATCGAGCTGATCGAGGTGAACCTGCCCTCCGGATATACCGTGGCGGCGGCCGCTACGATCGTCGCGCTGCACGGTGGCAAATGGACCGCCACGATCTCCGGAACGCGAGTGACCTTCTGGCTCAACGCGGAGCCCCAGCGCAGCGTTGCCGGCGATCTCGCCACATTCTCGATAACGGTCACGCCGACGACCACCTCGCCGCAGGCTTGTACCGCCACCGCCTGCCAGAGCGACGGCGACGTTCCGCCGTGTCTACCGGGCGCGCCCGGAGCGCAGCTTCCGCCATTCACCATCCTGCCGGCGCCGACCGCGACTCCGACACCCCCGCCGACGCCCATGCCTACGCCCGCGCCGACTCCCAGACCCACGCCCGAGCCCACGCCTGTGGCTTCGTCCGCCACCACGGCCACGACGGCACCGACTCGGACACCGACGGAGTCGTCGCGTCCCGCTCAGCCGACGTCCGCCCTGAGTTCGTCACCGGCCCCGAGCCCGTCCGCGTCGGATGCCCAGCCGAGCTATCCGATCGCGACGGCTCCGAACGGATCGCCCGCTCCGGTGCCGGGCGCTGCCCTGAGCACCGCCGGCCCGAACGCTCCGTTCGGGACCGGCACCCAGGTCGAGATCCCGCAGTTTCCGACCGGCGGGAGCGTGGACCTGTCGGAGCTCGGCGGCTTCGCGTCCCTCGGCGGTTACTCGTGGCTCGTGCCGGGCTTCTTCATCGGCCTGCCGGGCCTCATGATCCTGCTCGTGGTGTTCCTCCAGCTCGCCAGCGGTGCCTTCTTCGTCCCGGTGGTGCGGCGGGTTCTGGGCGGGCTCGGCCCCAGAAAGCGCGGGGCGGACGGCACGTAGGTCGCGCGGCTGGTTCTGCAGGGGCGGCGCTACTCGTCCCAGCGGACGACGATCGGACCTCGAAGGCCGGGCCGCGGCAGGGATGCGGCCTCTGCCTCGACCGCGTCTCGTTGATCGCGAGAGAGCCTGCGCCAGGCCTGGATCGTCACGTTCGCGTCGGCGCGCCGCCACGTACCCGCCAGCTCGCCGCCCACCACGACGGCGCCCGGCCAGACGCGTGGGGTCCAGAGCGTGCGGCGAAGCTCGACCTCGGGCACGAGAAGGTCGCGGTCGGCCCCCTGGAGGAGGAAGTACGCGTCCCCGCTCGGGAGCAGGCGCGCCGGCGCCGCCGGCCGGGCCGGAGAGGTGAACGCAGGCTCGTCGCTCGCCAGGATCCAGCCCTCGCCGACCGGTGTTCGAACGGGCGTCAGCGATCCTGCAAGCGCCTCGAATGCCGCGCGGCCGGCCGGATCGGGGATGCCGGCCCAGCCGGCGAACGCCTCGGGCGTGGCGGGGCCGAAAACATGGAGGTAACGACGCGCGAGCTCGAGCCGAGCATCGGCGGGATCGACTTCAGGCGGCGGCACCATCCAGACCGTCGGCTTCTGCGTCGCATCCCAGCGGATCAGGACCCGGCCGGTCGGCGCGGCGTGTCGAAGCGCGGTCGGGTGAACGCCGAGCGCGTGGCCGGCCTCGCTGTAGGTCGTCCTTCGGCCGCCGAGGAAGGCCTCGAGGCGGGCGGCGAAGTCCTCCGCTCGCCGCCGCCCGGCGGCGTCGTCCGGCAGCCTCCCGAGCGAGAAGATCGCCGCGTCCCGTGCCGCCACGACGTACGTGCTGAACCTCGGGCCCCACAGCTGGACCAGCGAAGGGTCCTCCCAGGTGGACGGCCCGGCTCCCTCGACGCGGGCATGGATCGAGAGGAGCGCGGCGCGAGGCATGCTGTCCTGGAGGCCGGCCCAGGCCGCCACGCGGAGGGAATCCGGGCCGGGCGGGAGCCGCTCGTCGAGCGCGCCCACCCTTCGTCGCCAGGCGAGGATCTGCGACCGCGTGAGCTCGAGCCTGGTCATGGTCGTCACACCCTCCAGCTTCCACAGGCGCGGCTCGTTGGCAACTCCCGGCCCGCCCCCCAGGCCGAGGGACCTCGCGGCGAAGCTCAGCCGGTTCGCCAATCGAGTCTGCGGGAGAGGTCCGCGAGGGCGACCGGGTCCCGAATCGTGACCTCATCTCGCGAGATGTCGATCAACCCTTCCTCATGCAGCTCGTGGAGGTTGCGCGTCACGACCTCACGCACCGTCCCTATGGCGTCGGCAAGCTCCTGCTGACCGGCGTGCACGACCAGATCCGAGCCCGGACCGTGCCTCGCGAGGAGCAGAAGCTGGCGAGCGAGGCGCTGACGGAGCGTAAGAAAGGCCTGGGCCGAGATGTCGCCGAGGAGCCAGTAGAGCTGGCGGGTCAGTTCCTCGGCGCAGGCTCGAGCGACGCCGGGGTCCGTGGCCAGCAGCGTACGCAGCGAGTCCACGCGGAGTGCCACCACGAGCGCACCCGTAATTGCCTGGATACTCATCGGTGCCGGACCGCCGATCACGAGGGCCAGGCCGGCCACGTCCCCGCTGCGGGCATATCGGACGGTCACCTGCCGCCCGTCCGCGGAGCTCAGGAACACCCGCAGGAGCCCTTTGACCACGACGATGAGGCTCGGGCTTTCGTCCTCGCGGTAGATGAGCGATCCCGCCGGCACGTTGATGCGGATCGCCTGGGCGAGCAGGCGCTCGGCCGCGTCACGCGGGAGCGCGAAGAGGAAGCCGTCCTCGAGTCCCTCGAGGGCCAGATCGTCGAGTGCGTGGCCCGATTGGAGCATGGTCCCGGCCGCTCATGCGGCCTCCTGTGGTTTCGAGGCGACCATACCGCGGCAGAAGGCCGACCCCAAGTGCCGGATGGGTCGAAGGCGTGCAGCCAGCGTGACTGCAGTCACGCTCGCGGCCGCGTCGATCACCGACTTCCGACCGCGACTGGAGCAGCCTTGCGAAGCGATCGGGCTCGCGGACGTGCCGCGACCGGCCGCACCACCACCGAGGATCGCCATGAGCATCACCGAGAAGGAGATCGCCCAACGCGTCGAATATCGTATCGAGACCCTGCCGATCCAGGAGCACCCGGAGGCTCACCTCGCGGAAGTCCTCGATCGACTCAACGAGATGGGCAGGCAGGGCTGGCGCGTCGTCAGCATCGACCTCACCCATCATCCGTCGTACTCACCCGCCGCTCAACCGAGCATCCCTGTACCGGTGCTGCTCGAGAAGTCGCCGGGCTCGGAACGACCAGTCGAGTATCGAATCGAGCGGATGCCGTTCCAGGAGAACCCTGCGACGCATCTCTCGGAGTTGCTCGGCCGGCTCACCGAGCTGGGAATCCAGGGCTGGTGCGTGGCCAGCGTCGACCTGACGCATCACCCGTCCTACTCTCCGGCCGCCCAGCCCGGCACTCCGCTGCCGGTCCTGCTGGAGCGCGAGCTGTAGAACCCGGGTCTCTCCGGACGAAGGCGCCGGGGGCACGACCAGCCGATCGGGCCTCCGGCGTAACGAAATCCTTGCCGGACGACGGTCACGCGGCCGAAATATCGCTTCTGCAGAAAGCCCAGAACCCGCCGTGCCGCCCTGCCGCGCGATCGCCGCACTGCCGCGCTGTCGCCGGATCGCCACGCCGCCGGTCGCCCGATCGACCGTCGGGGCGGGCACTCGGCTACCCGTCGGGCAGCGGAGACTCGCTCGACTCGGTGACCGTGCGATTGCGGCCCTGGGCCTTGGCCGCGTACAGGCCGTGGTCGGCGAGGCGGAGCGCCGCCTCGACGGAGATCCCTCGATCCAGGTTCACTTCGGCTACGCCGGCGCTGAACGTCACCGTCTTCCACGGCGGATTCCCCGGGTGGTCGATGCCGGCGGCGTCGAGCGCGGAGCGGATGCGACCCACGACCGCCTCGGCCTGGTCGGCCGACGCATCTTCGAGCAGGATCAGGAACTCCTCGCCGCCGTAGCGGTAGGCGACGTCGCCCTGCCGGAGGCCGGACCGGATCGCCGACCCGATTCTCTCGAGCAGGCCGTCGCCCGCCCTGTGGCCGTGGCGATCGTTGAATGCCTTGAAGTGGTCCACGTCGAGAAGCGCCACGGCTGTCCGCCGGTCCGATGCCCTGGCTCGCTCCTGGGCCGCGGCGAGATCCTCGTGCAGCGCTCGTCTGCTCCCGAGTCCCGTCAGTGCGTCGGTTCGAGCTTCGCGCGCCCGTTCGCGGGCAATCAGGCGCAGCTCGAGGCGCTGCGATCGGAGCTGGCGAGCCTGACGTGCACGGCTGTTGCGTCGGAGCGTGCCCTCGAGATTGCCGAACACGCTCAGGAGGCAGGCGGCCCCGGTCAGGGCGAGGATGGTCGCCCTTTCCGCCAGCTCGAGCGACGGCGGCGACAGCAGGACGAACAGCATCGTCGCACCGTAGAAGGCGGCCAGGGCGGCCAGGTGGGTGGGCGGACGCCAGAAGAGAAGGATGGTGCTCGCCAGCGGGATCATGGTGAGGTAGCCGACGACGAGCGTGTGGAGATCGGGTTCGAGGATGTCGAGGCCCATGGTCGAAGCAGTCGCGACGGCTCCGACGAGGATCCCCAGAATGCCCGGAAGACGCCGCAGGCGGTAAGCGACGGTCCTCCACAGGAGGAACGCGACGATGGCGGAACAAGCCACGAGGCCGAGCGCGCCGAGCCGCGCGGGGCGGCCGCAAGCGAGCACGATCGGTATGGTGAGGGCTTCAGCCTGGGCGAGGATCAGCGCCGCCAGGCGGGCTCTCTCGTACTGGTCGTGGCGCTCTCGGGCGAGATAGCGACCGTCGACCAGGAGATCGTCCGGCATCCCGAGCCGGCGGGCAAGCGATACCCAGTGCCGCCTCCGGATCCATGTGAGGTTGGCCGTGCCGGGTAGCAAGAGTCGCAAACTGTCTGTCGCCCGCGTTTGGGTTATAGGTGGTGATTTGACTCTCCCACACGTCATCGAGACGTACAAGATGCACGCCTGGGCCAGCGGGACTGGGCCAAACGACGCATTCCGGCCCGGCCGGCGCTCCGGGCACTGCCGACCAGGGCGCCGGAGCTACTGGAGGTCCGTGGCGACCGGCGTGCTTCTGTTCGTCGTGGTTCCGTCGCCGAGCTCGCCGAAGCGGTTGTAGCCCCAGCCGACGACGCTGCCGTCGGCGAGCAAAGCGGCGCTGTGTTCGTTGTTTCCGATGCCGCCGCCTGCCCCTACCTGGGCGGCGGCGGAGATGCCGCTCACCTGGACCGGAGCCGTGTGATTGTTGGTCGAGCCGTCGCCGAGCTGCCCGCGATTGCCCCGGCCCCAGCACATCGCCGTGCCGTTCGAGAGCCGCGCGCAGGTGTGATAGCCGCCGGAGCTCACCTGAGTGGCCG
>DAHXON010000051.1:3879-26809 GCA_027364875.1 Chloroflexota bacterium | reverse complement strand
ACCAGGGCCGGGCGGCAAGCCCGCCGGCGGCGCCGCGAGCGCGATCCGCGGTCCAGCCAGCCGTGCCCGCGCCACGACCGCCACCGGTCCTGTTGAAGCGGGCCTGGTGGACCAGGACGAGCAGCCGGGCGACGGCGCGGTAGAGGTGGGCAGGAACCTCGGATCCGACCGGCCGCGAGAAAAGGGATCGCGCGAGCGGCTTGTCCTCGACCACCGGCACCTTGTGCTCGCGCGCGATCGTCTTGATGCGCTCGGCCATAAGGCGCTGGCCCTTGGCCACGATCCTGGGCGCGCGCATCGTCAGCGAGTCGTACTTGAGGGCGACGGCCAGGGTCGTCGGGTTGGTGACGATGACGTCGGCGGTCGGGACCGCGTCCATCATCCGGGCGAAGGCCATCTGCCGGGCCCGCCGCCGACGGGCGCCCCGGATCTGGGGATCGCCTTCCGATTCGCGGAACTCCTGCTTGACCTCGTCCTTGGTCATGCGGATCTGTTCCATGGCCCGGCGGCGCTGGACCACGAAGTCCACCAGGGCCACGACGGCGAGCAGGATCGTGATCGTGAGGCCCAGCTGGAAGATGGCCGCCAGGCACGAGCCAGCGATCTGTGGCGCGGTGTTCCCCTGTGAGTTGACGATCGAGGGGATCTTGCTGAACACGATCTGCCAGGAGATCACCGCCAGGATGGCGAGCTTCGCGCTGGCGAGGCCCAGGCGCGTGAGGGCCTGGCGGTCGGCGAGCCGCTTCATGCCCGATATGGGGTTGATCCGGGAGAGATCGAAGCCGACGGCCTTGAAGGAGAAGACCAGACCGCCCGAAACCAGGTTGCCGGCGATGCCGGCGATCATGACCAGGCACGCGAGCGGCAGCGTGAGCGCGAGCGTGCTCAGGATGGCGTCGCCGGCCGCGCCCAGCACCTGGGCGTTCGAGGCTCGCGGATCGAGGTTCAGCACCGTCGACTGGGTCTTGTTGACGAGGCTTGCCCCGACGCCCGGCAGGAGGCTGGCCAGGGCCAGGGTCCCGACGCCGAGGGTCAGGCCCATCGAGAACTCCCAGGACCGGCCGATGCCCTGGCCTTTGGCCCGGGCTTCCTGGCGCTTTCGTGGAGTTGGGGCTTCGGTCTTCTCAGCCATCGTCCGCCCTACGCGCTGACGGAGCCGCCGGTGGCGGCATTGAAGACGAACCGGAAGATCGACTGGGCGCCCGCGATGAGGCTGGGCATGGCCATCGCGAGGACGACGACGCCGACGAGCATCTTGAGCGGCAGGCCCAGGATGAAGACGTTGACCTGCGGGATGGCGCGGGCGAGCAGGGCCACGGAGAGCTCGACGAGCAGGAGGACGAGAGCGACCGGCAGGGCCACGCGGACGCCCAGCTCGAGAGCCAGGGCGATGGTCTGCGCGCCCGTCTGGGCGAGGTCCGCCGGCCAGCCGCCGCCGACGGGATAGACGATGAAGGAGTTGGCGAGGGCCTTGACGACGGCGAGGTGGAGGCCCATGGCCAGGAAGGTGAGCCCGGCGAGGACCGAGAAGAACGGGTCGATCGCGGTCGAGGCTTCCTGCTCGGTGGGGCTGAAGACCGAGCCGAGCGAGAGGCCGAGCTGGATGGCGATGACTCGCCCGGCAATCTCGATGGCGTCGAAGCCCATGCCCAGGATGAAGCCGAGCGACATGCCGATGACGATCTCGAGCGGCGCGGCCAGCAGGAGCGGCAGGCTGCCGGCATGGAGACCCGCGCCCGCGGCGAGGGCGATCGTTAGGGAGGCCGCGAGCCCGAACTTGACCAGCGTCGGCAGGGAGTGGTGGCCGAAGATCGGGGCCGTGAAGACGAGCCCGGTGCAACGCATCATGACCAGGAAGAGAAGGGCCGCCTGGCCGCCGCCGAGCGTGAAGGTGGCGCCGCCCGTCATCGCCAGGCCTCCGTGGCCATGCGGAAGATGTAGTGGGTGAAGTCGCCGAGCTGGCCGGCCATCGCCGGACCCAGGAGGATCAGGACGGCGGCCACGACGATCAGCTTGGGCACGAAGGTGAGGGTGGCCTCGTTGATCTGGGTGGCCGCCTGGATCACGGAGATCACCAGGCCGACCGCCATCGAGATGATCACGATGGGGCCGCCGACCACGGCGGTCGTCCACATCGCCTGCTGCATCAGAGCGCCGACGTCGCTGGGTGTCATCGCCCGGCCTTCAGTTGAAGCTCTTGACCAGCGACTGGACCACGAGAACCCAGCCGTCGACCATGACGAAGAGGAGGAGCTTGAACGGCAGCGCGATCTGGGTCGGCGAGACCATGACCATGCCCATGGACATCAGGGCCGAGGCCACGACCAGGTCGATGATCAGGAACGGGATGTAGAGCAGGAAGCCCATCGTGAAGGCGGTCTTGAGCTCGCTCACGACGAAGGCAGGCAGTAGAACCTCGAGCGCGACGTCGTTGGAAGTCGCCGGCCGAGGCTCCTTGGATAGCTCGATGAAGACCTGGAGATCCTCCTCGCGGGTCTGCTTGAGCATGAACGTCCGGAACGGGTCGACGCCCTTCTGGAAGGCCGTGTTCTGGTCGATCGTGTTGTTCAGGTAGGGCTGGAGCGCGTCGTTGTTGGCCTTCTGGAAGGTCGGCGCCATCACGAAGAGCGTGAGGAAGAGCGACAGGCCCAGGATGACCTGGTTGGGCGGCAGGTTCGGGATGCCGATGGCGCTGCGCAGCAGCGACAGGACGACGACGATGCGGGTGAAGCTCGTGGCCAGCATGAGGATCGCGGGCACGAGCGACAGGACCGTCAGGGCGATCAGCAGCTGGACGGAGAGGGCGGCCTGGCCGTTGCCGCTGGCTGCCTGGCCGTCGCCGATCTTGACCGAGATGTCCGACGAGCCGCTCGTCGAGCAGCCTGCCGCGACGAGGGCGACGACGCCGATCAGCGCGAGCCGCCACAGGTTACGCCTGGTCCGGAGGGCGCCGATCCGGCGGCGAAGCGGGCGCATCATCGGGCTCTCACCGCGCCGAGCACCGAAGCGATGCGCCCGGCGAAGGCGTCGATGGGGGCGACGACGGCGGCCATGAGGGAGTTCGGCGCGATCAGCGGCTTGCCCGGAACGAGAGCCCGGTCGCCCTGAGCCGCGGCCTGCTGAGCGGCCAGCTCGGTGGCGAAGTCGGCGGTGTCGAGCTCGTCGGCCTTGAGCTCCGCCAGGGAGACCATCCCGTTCGGCGTGAGTCCCACGACGAGGCGCCGCTCCCCTACCGCGACCAGATGAAGGCTGGCCTTCTGGGCCAGCGGCCGCGATTCGAGAACCTGGAGCCGGCCGCCGTGCTTCGGTCCGGTGGACTGCATCCGGCCGAGAACCTTGAGAGTGACGAACAGCAGGCCCAGAACGATGACGGACTTGGTCGTGAGATCGATCAGGTCGAGTCCGCCGAAACCGGCGTCGATCATCGCGCCCGACGGCGAGACGACCGCCTCGGTCGCCGTCGCGGTGGCGGCCGGAGTGGGCGTGGCCGTCGCCCTGGCGGCCGGAGTGGCCGTGGCCGTGGCCGTGGCCGTGGCCGTGGCGACGGTGGCAGTGGCGGCCGCGGCCGGAGAGGCGCTCGCGGCGGGCGCGTCCGCGGACACGCGGGCCGGCTGCGCGCCGCTCGCGAGGGCCACCAGGCCAAGACCGGCGATCACGCCGAGGACGGCGACGCGGCGCCAGCCCGGGGCGATGTGGCCACGCAACGAGGCCACTCCGCGGATGCCCTGCGACGCCGGTCCGGCAGCCATCGGCCACCGAACCGTGGAGCGCGTCGTCATCGACCGGCGGGAGTCAGGCGGGCCTGGCGAGAGACGACGTCCGTGATCCGGACGCCGAAGTTCTCGTCGACGACCACCACTTCCCCCTGCGCGATGGGCCGGCCGTTGATCAGGATGTCGACCTTCTCGCCGGCCAGTTTGTCGAGCTCGATGATCGAGCCCGGGGTGAGAGCCAGGACGTCCTTGATCGGGAGCGTCGTCCGGCCGATCTCGACCGCCACCTGGAGATTCACGCCGAGGAGCAGATCGATGTTGTAGGCGGGCGAGCCCGACGGACTCGCGGTCAGCTCGGGCAGCTGGGCGGGCCGGACGTTGCCCGGCTGACCCGCCGACACGGGCATCGGCGCGGCAGTGGCCGGGGCGGGAGCGGCCGCGGCGGGCGCGGACTGGGGCGCGGGAGCGCGGACTTCGCTGTTGCGCGCGGCCACGGGCGGAACCGGCGCCGGGGCCGGGGTCGCCGCCTCGGCGGCGAGGGCCTGGAGGGCGACGATATGCGCTGACAGCTCGTTGGCGACCGCCTCGTCGTAGGCGGAAATCAGGACGACTTCCTCGTTGTCAACCGACGTCATCGGCAGGCGCAGGAGGAGCATCGGCGCGTCGGGGCTCGAGATCTCCACTGGCTGGCCCAGGCCGAGGCCTTCGCCGAGGATCGATTCGAACGCCTCGCTCATAGCGTCGAGAACGAGGCTCTGGAGGACGTCGGCGGTGTAGGTCTTCCCGCCGATCTTGTCGCCCTTGTCCGGGTCCAGGGCGCCCCAGGCCCCTCGCCGATCCGTGCCGAGCAGCTCGAACGAGCGTGACGGGATCAGCGGCGTGGGCGTCTCGGAGAAACCGACGTGGCCGACCGTCAGCTACCCGCCGGTGATCGGGCAGAGCGCGTCGGCCGAGATGTTCTCGGCGATCGCGGAGCGCAGCATCGGCCACAGCGGCAGGATCGACGCTCCGGCTCCAAGGGATTGCCCGTCGGCGGGCTTCCAGCTGAACGATTGCCAGCTCATGTCAGGCCTCCATGGGCTGAAGTGGGCTCACCAGGCGAAGGGCGACGCGATCCCCGACACGACCGGGGATCGCCCACGCCTGGGCCTGATCGGCGACCGCGACGAGCACCGGCTCGTCGAAGTGCTCGTCAAAACGGATGACGTCGCCCGGGCGCAGCTCGGTGAGAGCCTCGACCGGGATGTCGACCGCGCGGAATGTGGCGGCGATCGGTATCTCCACCGACCGGATCTCGTTCTCGATGTCCTCTCGGGCGCTGGAGCTCCCCGCGACCTGGCGGCGCTGCGAATACCACATCGTCGCGGCCAGGCGTGGGAGCAGCGGCTCCAGGCTTGCGTACGGATAGCAGATGGTCATCGGCGCGGTCTGGCCCGCGAAACGGACCTCATATGTCATGACCGCGACCACTTCGGAGGGTGACGCGACGCGGAGCAGGATCGGCGTCAGGGCGGCTTCGGTGACGGTGACGTCGAGCGTCTGGAGGTGCGACCAGCCCTCGTTGAGGGCGTGCGGCAGGTGGCCGACGACGCGGGCGATGAGGTCCGTCTCGATCGGGGTCGGCTCGGCGCGCTCGGGCGGGATGCGTCCGGGGCCGCCGAGGAGCCGGTCGACCGACGCGAGGGCGAAACCCAGGTCCATGTCGACCATGAACGGGCCGGCGAGGCCGGTGCTGCTCATGACCACGAGCTGGGTCGGCAGGCTCAGCTGGCTGAGGTAGTCGTCGAAGATGAGCTGGTCGGTGCCCGCGAGCTGGATCACGACGGATCCGCGGAGCGATGACGACAGTCGGGCGGCGGCCACCCTGGCGACGGTCTCGTGGATGGCCTGGAGCGTCCGCAGCTGCTCGTTGGAGAACTTGGCCGGGCGGCGGAAGTCGTAGGTCTTGACGAGGCGCCCGTCGGCGCTGAGGGACGGCGGCTGATCCTCCGAGGGCAGCGTGCCATCGGCGACTGCTCCAAGGAGCGCATCGATCTCGGCCTGCGACAGCATCTCTGGGGCCCGCCTACTGCATCACGAGATTGGTGAAGTAGACGTCGAGGACCTCCTCGGGCCCGAGGATCTTCCGGAAGGCGTCGAGCAGCTCACTCTTGAGCTTGGCCCGGCCGTCCGGCGTGATCAGGGTCGCGGAGTCGTGCGAGGAGACGACCTCGCCGAGGGCGTCGAGCAGCCGGGGCAGCTCGTCCTGGTATCCCTCGAGCTCGGTGGTTTCGCTCTTGGTCCGATCGGCACCGTGGAGGTCGTAGAAGCTCGCCTTGCTCGGGCGGATCTCGATCGAGACGCCCACCTTGGCGTACTTGTACGAGGTGGCCGTGGTGGTGTTCAGGTTGATCACGCGATCTTCGAGCGCGAGCATCGGGCCGAGCTGGCCGGTCTGCGGATCGGGGACCTTGACCGGCGTGCTGCTACCGGCCGACATCTGCATAAAGCCGAAGGCGCCGGCCGCGGCCAGGCCCAGAGGCAGGCCAAGGACCAGGATCGCGCGCTTCCCCTTCGGGATCGGAAGCTTCATCGATAGGACTCCAGGTTCAAACGATTGCCGCCGGTGAGAGCGGGGCTCTGGATACTCATGGGAACGAGGGCTCGGCAAACGGCTCAAGGCTTGCGGACGGGTAGGTGCCGCCGCCGCTCTTGTAGATCACGACGATGTCGACCCGCCGGTTCTTGGCCCGCGAGGCGTCGTCGGTGTTGGCCACGAGTGGGTTGTACTGGGCGTTGCCGAGCGCCGAGAGACGGCTCGGGTCTACGCCCATGTCGACCATTGCCTCCAGGACGGCCAGGGCTCGGGCCGTGGAGAGGTCCCAGTTGTTGGCGAAGAGGACGCCGTCGGGTTGTTGGTCGTCCGTGTTGCCTTCGACCCGGACCGCGTTCGGCAGCGGCTTGACGATGTTCACGACCTGGCCGATGAGCTTGAGGGCGTGGTCGTCGAGGTGGGCGCGGCCCGAAGAGAACAGCAGCGCGTCGTTGAGTCGGATGACTATCCCCTGCGGCGCCATTCCGACCTCGACCTCGCCGCCGAGCCCCTGGCCGATCGCGTAGTCCTCGAGCGCGGCCCGGATGGCCTGGAGGTCGGACTGCACGGTCGAGGAGCCGGCCGCGTTCTGCTCGTCCTGGACGGTCACGTCCTGGCCGTCGCTGATGCTGATGGCCTGCTGGCCGCTCATGACGTCGGCGTTGAAGGCCGCCGAAACCGACTGGGCCAGGGCCGTGAACTTGCGTATGTCCGTGGTGCTGATGGCGTACATGACGATGAAGAGAGCCATCAGGAGGGTGATCATGTCCGCATATGTGAGGAGCCAGCGCTCCTCGTTCTCATGCGGTCCGTCGGCGTGGCCGCGGCCTCTGCGTCTGGCCATCAGGCGGCCTCCGCCACGGGCGTGGCAGCGGTTTCCTTCTCGGCCGCTTCGGCTTGGACCTTCTCCGGACCCGCATGAGCCGCCAGCTTCTGGGCGACGATGCGCGGGTTGTCGCCGGCCTGGATCGAGAGGATGGCGGCGAGCGCCAGGCGGCGTTCGCGGACTTCCGCCTGGTCCTTGCTCTTCAGGTTGCCCGAGACGGGCAGCCAGAGGATGTTCGCGCTGCCCACTCCGATCAGCGTGGCGATGAACGCGACGGCGATCGACTCGCCGAGGCCCGCCGGGTCGGCCAGATTGGCCAGGACGTTGATCAGGCCCATGACGGTGCCGATGACGCCCATCGTCGGGGCGTAGCCGCCCATCTTGGCGAAGAGATCGATGCCCTTGGCGTGGCGGGCTTGCATCGACTCGATCTCGATCTCCAGGATCTCCTCGACCGTATCGGGCTCGAGGCCGTCGATGACCATCTGGAGGCCGTGGCGGATGAACGGATCCCGGATCCCCTCAACGTCGCTCTCGAGAGCCAGGAGGCCTTCGCGGCGGGCTCGCTCGGCGAACTTGACGAGCATCTCCCGGATCGAGCCGATGTCGCTGACCCGCGGCTTCATGCTCTTCCCCAGCAGCTTGGGGAAGGCCATGAACTGCTTGACCGAGGTCGTGGCCATGGTCGCGCCGAAGGTCCCGCCAAAGATGATCATGATCGCGGACGGGTTGAAGAACGCGGCAGGAGAGCCGCCTTCGATCAGATCGGCGACTACGAGCGCTCCAAGTGCGACCAGGATTCCGACGCCAGCATCCATGCTTCAGGTCCGGTCCTCGACTCGTTCGTTGTAGGCGCGCAGGCGCCCGCGATTGGGGTGCTCGTACCGAGCGGGATCCATGTCCGTGGGAGGGTCGTAGACCCGCCGGCCGCCGAAACGGGCGTCGACGTGGAGAGATCGCTGGTAGAAGTGGAAACGCGTCGCGACCTCGGTCGCGGTCTCGCGGACGAGGACCTTCTTGCCGTCGGCGAGAGTGATGACGGTGTCCGGCGTCTCCTCGACCAGCTCGATCCGATCGGGATTGACGAGGAAGGGCGAGCCGTCCTGGCGCGTCAGCGGGATCATCGATCTAGGCCAGGCTGCCGGTCAGGGCGAGGCGCATGAGGCCGGCGCGCGATCGCACGTTGAGCTTCCTGCTGAGGTTGGCCCGATGGGCCTCTACGGTCTTGACCGAGAGGACCAGCGATTCGGCGATCTCGCGGTTGGAAAGACCCTGACCGATGAGATAGAGCATCTCGCGCTCTCGAGGGGTCAGGAGCGACACGGGGCCTTCGTCCACGGTGGCGGCGTCGAGGCGCTCGTTGACCGACGGGAAGCCGGCGACGATCGGGCCCATGCCGTCCATGACGCGACGGATCACGACAAGGAAGGTTTCGCGGTTGACGTTGTCCATGAGCATCGCCGCGTCCGCGCCGACGGTCAGGCAATCGTTGGGCGAGACTTCGCGGCCGCGCGTCACGAGCGCGACCAGCCGGGGCTTGGGCCAGAGGGCGGCGAGAAGCCGGCAGACCTCGGGCCCTTCGGTCGGGGTGAAATCGAAGAGGACGAGCTGGGGATGAACGTCGGAGGCGAGATGGAACGCCTCGTAGACGGAAGCGGCGCTGGCGACTTCGCAGGCCGAACCGCTGCTCAGCATCGTCGAGACGCCCAGGCGGACGATCTCGGCTTGGTGGATCACGAGGGCGTGAGTGATTGCGCGTGAGGGCCGTGGCGGCGACGCCGACGAACGGCCGGCTCCCCTTCGGTCCTGCACGGGATAGGTGACGATCGACATCTGGCCAATCCTTGGACTGCGACTTGGCTTGCTCACGGGCCAACCGCGGTGACGGTCCGAGCCTCGTGGCGTGGCCTGAAGCATTCGGCAGGGAGGGCGTGTAGGTGTATTCCCGGCTTGAGCCAATCGTTCAGGGAGTGACCCTAGTCCGGGTCGGTGGCAGGGGGTACTAACACTCCCGGCATGCCCGGACGGCCCGGTCGGGGTATCCGGGCGTGCTAATGCCGGCCTCGATTACGTAGACGCAGATGCCCTGGTATGAGCCTTTGGGGAGGGTCTACGGCCCACATGGGGGCGTCCTCGGGGCCATCGAGCGTGCTAGTGCGGCGGCATCTCTACGTAGACTGCCCGGCGGCGCATCAGTTCAGTCTTGACTGAACTGATGAAACTGACTAGAGTGCGCACCGCACACAGAACGCGCCCACCCATGGTTTCACCCCGCCTGAGGCGGAACCGCTGCAGACGCGTGTGCGCAGGACAGCCGGGTCGCGCCGGGCAAAGGCGGGAGTGTCGAGCATGGCTGACGTGTTCAGGGCCAGGAGCAGGGGGATAGACAGCCGGGATCGGTTCATCGGCGAGATCGGCCTCGTCTTCGAGTCGCTGCACCTGCCGCGCATCGCCGGCCAGATATTCGGCGCGCTGCTGCTGGCCCCGCCGGAGGGCTATACGGCCGGCGATCTGACCGAAATGCTGCAGGTCAGCAAGGGCTCGGTCAGCGGCATGACTCGACTGCTCATGCACTACGAGATGGTCTCGCGGATCTCACTGCCGGGAGACCGCCGCGACAGGTTCGTGGTCAAACCGGGCGCCAGCGCCGAGATGCTGCTCGGCCGCATGGCCCTGCTCACCCAGCTCCAGGCACTCGCCCACGAGGGTCTGGACCTGCTGGGTCCGGACGGCGACCCGGGGCCGCTCATGGAGGTACGCGACATGTACGCCTTTCTGCAACGCGAGCTGCCCCTCCTGATCGACCGATGGGAAGCGCAACGATCGGCGGCGGAAGCCGTCGAGCCAAAGCTGAGCACCGGATCCCCCCGAACGGCGGCATCCGCCGGACCACGAGAGGAGGCCAGGCAATGACGCCGGCCATCGAAACCAGCCATCTGACCAAGTACTACGGCAAATCGCGTGGCATCGTCGACGTCGACCTGACCGTCGAGGCCGGCCAGATCTTCGGCTTCCTGGGGCCCAACGGGGCGGGCAAGTCGACGACGATCCGGCTCCTGCTCGACCTCATCCGGCCGACGAGCGGCTCGGCGAAGGTGCTGGGCATGGACGCCCGGCGCGATCGACTGGCGATCGATCGACGGGTCAGCTACGTCCCGGGCGAGCTTGCCCTCTATGGCGAGCTGACGGGCAGGCAGCTGCTCACCTACTTCGGCAACCTCCAGGGCGCGGTCGACGGCGGCTACCGGGAGAAGCTGATCGAGCGACTCGAGCTCGATCCGACCAAGAAAATCAAGAGCCTCTCGCGTGGCAACAAGCAGAAGGTCGGTCTCGTCGCCGCGTTCATGATCCGGCCGGAGCTTCTGATCCTCGACGAGCCCACCGCCGGCCTGGATCCGTTCATCCAGCTCGAATTCGAGCACCTCTGCGAAGAGGCCCGCGAGGAAGGCCGGACCGTCTTCATCTCGTCGCACCAGCTGCCCGAGGTCGAGCACCTGTGCGACCGGGTCGGGATCATCCGGGAGGGCCGCCTGCTCGCCGTCGAGTCGATATCCGCGCTCAAGGATCGGGCCCTGCGGAAGCTGGAGATCGATTTCGGGGAGCCGGTGCCGGCGGAAGCGTTCGCGGACGTGCCCGGCATCAGGGATCTCTCCATCGACGATTCGACGCTTCGATGCACGGTCATGGGATCGCTCGACACGCTGGTCAAGACCGCCGCGCGCTACGAGGTCTGCAACCTGCGGAGCGTGGATACCAGCCTCGAAGAGATCTTCCTCGCCTACTACGGCGCGGGAGAAGGTTCGGGCGAGGGAGCGGCGTCCTCCGACGCCGGAAAGGAGACCAGCGATGCTGCTGCGTAGCGTCTTCGGCAAGACGGTCCGCGACCTGCGCTGGCCGACCTTCTGGGTCGCGCTCGGCATGGGCGGGATGACCGGCTATTTCGCCATCCTCTTCCCAACCTACAAATCGATCATCGACCTCAACGCCATCCTGGAGAAGATGGGGCCCGCGGCCAAGCTCATGGGCGCGAGCGTCGGCGACGCGAGCTCGCTGGTCGGGTTCCTCCACATCGAGCTCTTCTCGATGATCCTGCCGGCCTTGATCATCGCCTTCGCGGCCGGAATGGCTTCCGGCTTCACCGCCGGCGAGGAGTCGCGGGGCACGATCGACGTGCTCCTCTCCTACCCGATTTCGCGCCGGCGGCTGGTCCTGGAGAAGGCCGTCGCGGTCACGCTGGCCTGCGCGGTCTCGGCCGTGGTCGTGTGGGTGATGGCCCTCGGCGGCGCGGCGGCGAGCGCGAGCCCGCTGCCGGCGGACAAGCTGGCGGCCGCGCTGGTGATGCTGGTCCTGCTCGGCCTCGATTTCGGTGCCGGCGCGCTCGCGATCTCGATTTTCACGGGGAACCGTGCGGCCTCCATCGGAGTTGCCATAGCCCTCATGGTGGTCATGTACCTCGTGGATGCGCTGGCGGCCATCATCGACGTGTTCAACAACATCAGGCCGCTCTCGCTATTCCGCTACTACATGGGCAGCGATCCGCTCAGAAACGGGCTCAACCTCGCCGACGTCGCGGTCCTCTCCGTGGTCGCGCTGTTCCTGCTCGTGGTGTCGCTCGTCGCCTTCGAGCGGCGGGATCTGGCAGCCTAGCCACCGGGCGCTCTCCGGCGCCAGCCAACGGGCACTCTCCGGTGCCGCCGGCCCTATCCGGCGCCCGGTCCCCACTTCGGCCGTACAACGCCTCCGCGGGCCTCTTCAGGACTCGCGGAGGCGTTTCTCGTACCGGCTTGCCGGGAAGGTCAGGTGGGCCGGCTGGATGTCACCGCGGTATTCGAAACCGGCGTCTTCGTAGTAGCGGCGGATCCGCGCGTCGGCCGCCACGCAATCGAGCCGCATGAGGTTGGCGCCCCAGTCGAGGGCGATCGTCTCGGCTTCGCGTAGCATCAGCCCGCCCAGTCCGCGATAGCCCGTGCGAGTGGCGAACCTGTGCAGATACACGGGCCGCGTTCCGTCCGCACCCCACGCCGAGATGCCGCCGGTCGCCTCCACGGCGGCCGGCCAGAAGACGGGATCGCGCCGCTGGAGCGTGAACGTGCCGGCTGCCAGGTCGCCGTCCCAGGCCAGGTAGCAGACCGCGCCACTATCCGGGAACAGGACCTTGTCAACGGGGAACGGAACGGGCCACTGCTCCCAGCCCATCTCTCTGAGGCGCTCGGAGGCATCCTCGAGCACCGCCGCGACCAGCCGGAGCTGGTCGGAGGCGGCGGGACGGATGCGGATCAGGTCCAGCGATCGTGAAGAGGGGGCCACGGCGGAAACCTTAGCGTGGCCCGTCGCGGCACGTGCCCGCGCCGGTCGTTCGTTCCTCCTGGCCGGGCGAACGCACCGGTTCGCCCGTGGCCGGCAACACCTGAGCGTCGTCGTGCCGCAACTGGTTGGCAACCGGGCGGATGGCAATCACAACTCGGTTGCTCCTCATTCGTCGCCCGTGTGTTGCTGATTCGGGCGCGCCTCTCTCCGATCCTGTCAATCAGGCACGGCAGCATTGGGTCTGGGACGCGGACGCGATTCGCGTCCCGGTCGTGTCCGAACAGGAGGACAGAAGATGGCCGCGGCGCCTGGGACCGAGATGAAGCGAACCCTGACGATGACAGGGCTCACGATCAACGCGATGGCGCTTATAGCGCCGGGCGCGTTCCTCTGGACGACGTTCCAGGCACAGGTGGTCCAGCAGAATGCCGGCTCCACGACCGCATTCGACATGGTGCCGGGCCTGCTCTTTGTCCTCGTCCTTGCCTTCTTGACCGCCTTCTCATACGCGGAGCTCTCCAACATCTACCCCGAGGCCGGCGCCGGTTCTTCGTACTACTTCGCCGAGGCGGCCTTCCTGCAGAAGGAAGAGGCCATCCACTACAAGTTCGCCCGGCTGGCGAAGTTCATCGTCGGCTGGGTCTCGCACCTCTACTACTGGATCTACCCGGGAATCATGGTCGCGTTCACCGCGACCCTGCTCGTCTACATCCTGGCGCTCTTCGGCGTCACGCTGAACACACCGCTCGAGATCGCCTCGGCCTTCTTGTTCTCGGCTGTGGTCGGCCTCATCGCCTATCGAGGCATCTCGGGCTCGACCATGACGGCCATCGTCATCAACGCCATCCAGCTCACGGCGCTGGTCGCGTTCGCGGTCCTGGCGATCGGCTTCCGGCTGACCCATCCGGACCTGCAGTACGCGCATTCGACGCTGGGCTCCGTAGTCCTGCCGCACAACTTCACCAACGTCGTCTTCCAGGGCACCATCGCCATCCTGCTCCTGGTGGGCTTCGAGTCCGTGACCGCTCTCGGCAGTGAGGCGATCAATCCCAAGCGCGACGTGCGACGGGCCGTCCTCCTGTCGCTGGCCATACAGGGCGCGGTCGCCTACGTGATCGAGTACGTCTCCGCCAACTTCTTCGTGAACAGTGGCGTGACGGCCACCAACGCCGCCGGCGAGCGGGTCTCGGGCTACGCGGCCGCGGCTGCTTCTTCGGCCCCCATCGGCGACATGGTCCGCTACATCGGCGACAGCTGGCTCGGCGGAACCGGCTTCATCATGGTCTTGATACTCGCCGCCAGCGTCCTCGTAGCGCTGATCGGCACCACGCTTGCGTGCCTGAACACGGGCGTCCGGATCACCTACGTGATGGGCCGAGACAAGGAAGTGCCCGGCATCATGGGCATGCTCCACTTCAAGCACGCCACCCCTCACTACGGCGTCATCGCCCTCACTTTGGTCTCCGCCGTGCTCGGCGGATATGCCGTCCTCTCCGCGGACAACCTGCTGCAGATCACGCTCGCGAGCAACACCGGGACCTTCCTCGTCTACGGCATGACCAACGCGCTCGTGCTCTTCGCCTTCGGGGGAGTCCACAAACGCAACGTGCTCAAGCACGTGATCGTGCCGATCGCAGGATTGCTCGCCAACCTCGGGATGCTCGCCGGGATCATCTTCATGAGCGTCTCGGCCGGTGGCTCCACTCAGACGGACACGCTGATCGCCCTCGGAGCCGTGGTCGTGTGGATCGTGATCGGTGCCGTCTGGCTCGTCGCCAACTCGGCGGCGACCAGGACGAGCCTCCTGGTGAGGCCGGCGGTGATCAGCCCCGAACGATAGAAGAACTCCTCCTCTCCACGGGAACGAGACTGCGCCAGGGAGAGCTCCTGCCCTGGTGCAGTCTCACGTATCTACTGAGGTGGCGATGCCATCCGCCATTGGACGGGCCAATCGAATAGCCTCGTTCGCCGCTCAGAGAGCCTCCGTCCGATGCAAGCCGTGAGCTCGGCGCTCGCCGTCGACTACGCGGGCCTGACCGTCATCGGGAACGTGCGTGAGCACAATGAGGACCGGCTGGGCTGGGTCGCCCTGGACGGCGGAGAGCCGTTCGTGACGCCCGCGGCAGAGATCGTGATCGACGAGGCGTCCGCAGGCTCGGACCTGGGTCTGGTGTTCGCGGTGGCAGACGGCCTGGGCGGCTACGGCGGCGGAGACGTGGCCTCCGGCATGGCCGTGGAGTCCAGCCTTGCCCAGGTCCAGCGCAGGCTCGCCGGCGGCGGCCGCGTCCCGAGCAGCGTTCGCGATGCCTTCAACCTGGCCAACCAGACGATCCTGGAGGCAGCCCACACGGGGCAGGGCGGCCGCAAGATGCAGTCCACGTTGAGCACGCTCGTCTTCACTCCCGGGGAGGCGCACCTGGGCCATGTGGGCGACAGCCGCATCTACCGGCGCCGAGACGGCGAGCTGGAGCTGCTGACGACGGACCACAGCCAGGTGATGGAGCTGCTCCGGCTCCACATCATCACCCCGGAGCAGGCGATCGACCATCCGGCTCGATACGCGCTGACTCGGTCTGTCGGCGGCGACATCCTGGTCCGCATCGACGTCCGCAACGAGTCCCTCCGATCCGGCGACCAGTTCCTCCTCTGCTCGGATGGGCTGTGGAGCAACGTGACCTCGTCCGAGATAGCCGCGGCGCTCGGCGACAACCCGGCGGCAACGTGCCGTCGCCTGGTCGACCTCGCCCTCGAACGCGGCGGCGACGATAATGCGACAGCCCTGGCCATCTGCGTCCGCGAAGCCGGCGAGCGGCCCGAGGCGCGCCAGGGCTGGCGGAGGTTGTTCTCGTGACCGCAACTGAGCTCCAGCCGGGCACGAACCTGGATCAGTTCAAGATCATCAAGGCCATCGGCCACGGCGCGTACAGCGACGTTTTCATGGCCGAGGATCCGAGCGGCCGCCGCGTCGTGCTCAAGTGCCCGCACGAGTCGATCATGGGCGACGTCTCCACGTTCGACCGCTTCCGTCGAGAGCTGGAGATCGCTCGCCACCTGGACCACCCGGGGATCCAGCGGCCCATCGAGTTCACCGAGAACCGCAGCCGGCCGTACATGGTCATGGAGTACGTCGAGGGCGAGACGCTCCGATCGCTTCTCGATCGTGAGAAGCGGCTCCCGATTGACCGGGCCGTGGACTTCGGTTGCCAGCTCGCCTCCGCGATGGCCCATGCACACGAGCGCGGTGTGGTTCACCGCGACCTCAAGCCCGAGAACGTGCTCGTGACCCCCGAAGGCCGGCTCGTCGTCACGGACTTCGGCGTGGCGTTCATGGCGGGTGCCAGACGCCTGACCTGGCGCTGGTTCTCGAACGCCCTCGGCACGCCGGACTACATGTCTCCCGAACAAATCCAGGGCAAGCGCGGAGACGCCCGCACGGACGTCTACGCGATCGGCGTGATGCTCTACGCGATGCTCGCCGGCCGCGTCCCGTGGGAAGGCGACAACGCCCTGGCCGTCATGAGCCAGCACATAAGCTCGCCGGTCCCGCCTCTCCACGAATTCAACAAGGACGTGCCGCCGCCCATCGACGGCATCGTGCGCAAGTGCCTGCGCCGCGCCCCGGACGAGCGATACGAGGACGCCAAGTCGCTCGAGTCGGACCTGCGGCACTGGCGCGACCTGCCTCTCTCGCAGTTCATCTTTGGCGACGAGGTGGTGGTAGCGACATCAGGCAACTCCGATCTGCGGCTCGTGCTGCTCATCTTCGCGATCAGCGCCGCCTTCCTGTCCGCCAGCATCTTGCTGATCGTGATTGCCTATCTCATCGGCCATGCCCAGTAACCACATGCCTGCCGCCGCCCGGGAGGGACGATATGCCTGACACAACCAGACGCTCGCCGGCAGCCGGAGCTGGCGCGGGAGCCGCAGCCAATTCGACCGACCCGACTCGTCCGGGGCATCCGCCGAGCGCGGGCGCCGGAAGCGCGAGCGACACCGATCGCCGGACGATCGAGCGCGTCCTCTCGTCCGTCAGGGAAGCCGGGGTCCAGCAGGTCGAGCTCCAGTTCGCGGACGTCACGGGCGCCATCAAGACGGTGGCCGTGCCGGCCCGCCGGCTCCAGGCCGTTCTGATCGACGGCGAATGGTTCGATGGATCCGCGATCGAGGGCCTGGCTCGGGAGGTCGAGTCCGACATGTACCTGCGGCCCGACCCGAAGACCTTCTCGATAGTCGAGCCCGGGGGCGTGCCCTGCGCCCGGCTCATCTGTGAAGTGCGCAAGCCCGACGGGACTCCCTATCCGGGCGATTCTCGTGGAGCTCTTCGAGCCCTGCTGGATCAGGCCGAATCGGCGGGCCTGGGATACCTCGTGGCACCCGAGATCGAGTTCTTCCTGTTCCCGGCGGGCGAGCACCCTGAACTCCTCGCAGACGACCCGAGCACGTACTTCGAGCGCGGCCGCGGCCGGTCCCGAGAAGTCGAGCTGGAGATCGTCAGCAGCCTGGAGTCGGTGGGAATTCGGATCGAGTCGAGCCACCACGAAGTGGCGAGCGGCCAGTTCGAGCTCGACATGCCGCTTCTGCCGGCTCTCGCGGCGGCCGATTCGTTCACGACGCTCAAGCCCGCGGTCAAGGAGCTGGCACGGGAACGCGGGATGCAGGCGACGTTCATGCCGAAGCCGCGCGTGGATGCCGCGGGCTCCGGCATGCATACCCACCAGGTGCTCGTGGACAAGTCCGGCCGTTCGGTCTTCGACGACCCGGCCGACCCGTACGGCATGTCGACCATCGCCAGGGCGTTCCTCGCCGGCCAGCTGGAGCATGCGCCGGGCATGTCGGCGCTCGTTGCACCTGTGGTCAACTCCTACAAGCGGCTGGTGCCCGGTTACGAAGCGCCCGTGGCCGGCTCGTGGGGCCGGCATAGCCGCGGGGCCCTGATCCGGGTTCCAACCCCCGTACGGGGCGACGCCTCGCCGAGCGACTTCTTCGGGACTCGGCTGGAACTGCGTCTGCCCGACCCGAGCTGCAATCCGTATCTAGCCTTCACCGCGATGCTCGCCGCCGGGCTCGACGGCCTCGATCGAGGGCTGGAGCTCGGGCCGCCACTCGAGGAGCTGGAGCGAGCGTTCGGCGGAGGGCGGAGCGCACGCCATGCTTCGACGCCGGGCCACAGCGTCACGCGACCGCTGCCGGCGTCGCTCGGGGAGGCGCGCGGGGCGCGCGAGGACGACGACTGCATCACCGATGCCCTCGGCAGCGAACTGATGGAGCTGTTCCTCTCGGCCAAGAATCTCGAGTGGGAGGCCTATCGACGCCAGGTCACCAACTGGGAGCGCGACACCTACTTCCAACGCTGCTAGCGACGGCTCGAGTTCGCCCGGCGGCCTCCGCAACCAGGCCGCTACCATCGGCGGGCTCCGTCCTCCCAATGCACGCGCTAAGCTA
Organism: Chloroflexota bacterium; assembly: GCA_027364875.1. Taxonomy (GTDB): domain Bacteria; phylum Chloroflexota; class Limnocylindria; order Limnocylindrales; family CSP1-4; genus Fen-1039. Next base: position 8,949 of record DAHXON010000051.1, on the reverse strand, counting down.
GTCGGGCGAGGGGCGTTTCGATACGGAGGCCGTCACGACCTCGGCCGCCACGGAGGTATAGGTGCGCGTCTCGATCGGGATCGACCTGGGTTCGTCGAGAGTGAAGCTGCTCGCCCTTGACGAGAGCGGGGAATGCCAGGGCGTGACCATGGCCTCTTATGCCACGGACTCTCGCCGTACCGGCTACGCGGAGCAGAACCCGGATCGCTGGTGGGACGCCCTGCGGCTGGCCATGTCGGAGCTCCTTTCGCGGCCGGCCCTGCGTGGCGCCGCCGTGATCGCGCTCGGTCTCACGGGCCAGATGCACGGCGCCGTCTTCCTCGACGAGTCCGGCGTGCCCGTGCGACACGCCCTGATGTGGTCGGACGCGCGGGCCGAAGCGGAGACCGAGGAGATCGAGCGGCTGATCCCGCGCGAAGAGCTCGTCCGTGTGACCGGCAACCGATCCAACGTGAGCTTCACGGCGCCCAAGATCATGTGGGTCGCCAGGCACGAGCCCCAGGTCCTGGAACGGACCCGCTGGATCGTCCAGCCCAAGGACGCGTTGCGAGCCAGGCTCACTGGATCCGTCGGAGGCGACGTCTCGGACGCGTCGGCGACGCTTCTCTTCGACCTTCGCGAGCGGCGCTGGTCCGACGAGATCGTCTCCAGACTGGGCCTCGACCGGAGCCTGCTTGCTCCCCTGTCGGAATCGGAGGCGACCGCCGGCGAGCTGCGCGAGGACGCCGCCCGAGCCCTCGGCCTGCCGTCCGGCATCCCGGTGGCCGTGGGCGGAGCCGACGCGCCGGCCGCGGCGCTGGGCCTCGGATTGGCCCGCGAGGAAGACGCCGACGGGTGCGTGCTCATCTCCCTCGGCACCGGCGGCCAGGTCCTGGCTCCGGTGGCCGAGCCCAAATACGATCCGCTCGGGCGGCTCCACGGCCTTGCCCACGTGGTTCCGGGCCAGTGGTGCGTCATGGCCGCGATCCTCTCGGCAGCCGCCTCGCTCGACTGGGTGGTGCGGTTGCTGCGGCCGGACGACCCGAACGGCTCGCGAGAGCTCATCGCCCTGGCGGCCAAGGTTCCGGCCGGCAGCGACGGTCTGATGTTCCTCCCCTATCTTCGCGGCGAGCGAACGCCTCACTTCGATCCAGCCGCGCGCGGCGCCTTCGTCGGGCTGCGGATCGGCCACGGACCGGCGGAGATGACCAGAGCGGTGCTCGAGGGAGTGGCCTTCGCGCTCGACGAGGGCATGGACATCATGCGGGAGCTCGGCGTCGAGCCCAGAGCGGGCGTGGTCGCCGGCGGCGGCGTGAACCGCCTGTGGCAGCAGATCATCGCCGACGTGCTGAACATGCCGGTGGCCCTCGGGGCCACGGAGCACGCTTCGGCGAGGGGCGCGGCGCTCCTGGGCGCCGTCACGGCCGGCATGGTCCCCTCCTCCGCCGGGGGCACGCTGCCGCTCCCGGCGGACACCCGCGTCATGGAGCCCATTCCCGCGAACGTGTCCCTCTACGGCGACATGACCGCCACCTACCGTGAGCTCTACGGCCGGCTCCCGAAGATCTGAGCCTCTGCCGAAGATTTGAGCGGCTGCGAAGACTCCAGCCCGCGGCGGACCGGTCTCCGGAGAACGCGAAGAACCCGGCCGTCCCGCGGAGCGCGGTGGCCGGACATCGGAACTCGGGGATCGCCGGAACCCCGGATAGCATGTTGCCCGGGCAACTATTCTCGCGTGGAGATCCGATGGCCAGCCAGACATACGCCGACTTCACCCGATCACTGATCGAAGACTTCCGCGCTCACAACGGCAAGACGACGAGCGGACCGTTCGTGAACTCCGATGTGCTGCTCATCCACACGACTGGGGCAAAATCCGGCCAGGAGCACGTAACGCCCGTCGTTTTCTCGCGCGACGGCGATCGGCTCGTCATCGTCGCCTCCAAGGGCGGCGCTCCCACCCATCCCGCCTGGTACCACAACCTCGTGGCCAACCCGGTCGTCACGGTGGAGGCCGGGGGCGAGAGCTTCAAGGCCCGCGCGACGGTAGCCGATGCCGCGGAGCGCGACCGGCTCTACGCCCAGCACGCCGCCAAGTACCCGGGCTTCCTCGACTACCAGAAGAAGACCGATCGGGTCATTCCGGTGGTCCTGCTCGATCGCGAAGGCTAGCCGGCCGAGAGCTCGCGGAGTGCCTGCGCCTGCCCGTCCGCGAGCTCGATGAAGCGGCAGAGGGCGTTGGCCAGCCGCATCTGGCGGGGCGTGCGTGCCTGAACGCGCACCAGCGCCGGACTCGCGACGACGACCGCCAGGCCCCGGGCTCTCGACGTGGCCACGTTGAGTCGATTGAGGCTGTAGAGGAACTCCATGCCGCGAGGCGCCTCCTCGGGCGATGACGTGGCCATCGAGTAGATGGCGAGGGCGGCCTCCTGGCCCTGGAACTTGTCGACCGTCCCGACACGAACTCCGGGCAGCGCCGCAGCGATCTCCGCGACCTGGAGGTTGTACGGCGCGACGACCAGGATGTCCTCCATCGTGAGCCGCCGTGTCCGGCCCCGCTCGTCGGTCCAGGAAGCACCGCCGGCTACGAGCGCGCGGATCAGGTCCGCGACCATGCGGGCCTCTTCCGGCGCCGAGTTGCGGTTGCCCGAGTGCTCGACCGGGACGAAGCGGACGCCCGCGCCGGTCATCACGGCCGCGCCCTCGTGGATTGCCCCCGGCCGCGGCGCCGGTCCGATCCGCTGGCGTTCCAGGCCTTCGAGCGAACTCAGCCGCCCCTCGTAGAAGACCTCCGAGGTGAAGCGGCACAGCTCGGGGTGCAGCCGCCTGGTCCGCTCCAGGAAGAGACCCATCTCCGGCGGCATCGTCGCATTGCCGTCCAGGACGTGGCCGAGCACCGAGGCTTCCGCGCCGGGCGGATGAGTCCCCTGGAGCGGCTGGTCGAGCTGCTGAGGGTCGCCGAGCAGGATCAGGCTCTCGGCCGCCTGCGAGACTGCCGCCGCGTTGGCGAGTGACAGCTGGCCCGCTTCGTCGATCACGAGCACGTCCACGGAGCCTGCGAACTCGGATCTCGACCACAGCCAGCCCGTCCCCCCGACGACATCCACCTCATCCGCGTCGAGCGCCCCGAGGAGCGCGCCGTAGTCGCCGAATCCGGTCGCCGAGCGGCAGGTTCGGTCGCCCGACCTGTCCGTCTTCTGGCCGATCCGAACGTCCACTCCACGAGCGACCGCTCGTTCGTGAACCTTGTCCAGGAGATGGCCGATGACACGGTGACTGTTGGCCGTGACGCCGACCCTGCGCCCAAGACGAACCAGCTCGACGATCGCTTCCGCGCCCAGGTAAGTCTTGCCGGAGCCCGGCGGCCCCTGTACCGGCAGGGTGGTTTCGACCAGGTGCGGGGCGACGCGCACTGATGCTTCGAGCGGCTCTTCCCCGGGTCGGTGCAGCTCCATATCGTCTGCCAGCCGCGGGGGGCGCCGCATCAGCAGCTCTCTTATCGCGCCGAATTCCCCGGCGCCCTCCATGCCGTGCTCGGCGACCCACTCGCCGATCCGGAGCAGGCTGTCCTCCAGGCAGCCGTTGTCGATCCAATCGCAGGGCACCAGCGAGGTGGGATGCGGCCCGTCCGTCCTCGGCCCACGCCGCAGGTCGATCGTTCGGCCAACCCGGTCCACCGCGGCAACGCTCCCCGGCGACGACCCGGTGGCCGGATCGCGAACGGTCGTGTCGACGTCGATCGCGTGCTCCTGCTCCGGATATCTGTACCGGTATATGACCGAGCGAGCCGCCTCACCAACCTTTCCGACGAGCTCCAGGCGGCCGATCGGCTCGCGCTCGGCCACGCGCTCGTCGTCGGTGAGGTCCAGCAGGTAGAAGTAGCGCCACCAGAACGACTTGCCCTCACGCCGATGCCAGCTCAGGAGCTGTGCCAGGAGCCAGCGGCCGTGCTCCTCGGGCGTGCGCGCGGCGGGGTCGTCGGGCACGCGGGCGCATAGCAGCTCCATGACATGGGCGACATGGGCCAGCCGCTCCGACAGCTCCTCGCGGGCCTCGGCCGCGCCTGGAACGGGCCTGGGCAAGGGCTCACCGAAGCGCGCCGCGGCTTCGACACGACGCTCTTCCAGCCAGTCGCGGAGTCGCCAGTTGGAGACGCAGTCGTCCTTGTTGTAGGCCTCGATGCTGACGAGGATCGGATCCGTCGCGGGCCGCCTCGGTGCCGCCCCGTCTTCGACCTCTGCCAGCCAGGCCTCGAAGGCGACTATGCTCGAACCGGCGTCGCGCAGGCTTTCCTCTCGCGCCAGCCCGTACAGAGGCTCGAGCTTCTTGATCGAGTAGCTCTCCACCGACGCCCGAAGCCCCTGGCGTACTGCCCTGAACAGATCCACGAAGACATCGCCGCGCAGCAGCCGATCGACCTCCTCCTCGCGCGTGGCGTGCCGGCCCATCAGCCGGCCGGCCGCGGTGGGCTCGTACGGGGCGTAGTGATAGATGTGGATGGCCGGATCGCGGGCCAGGCGGTCCATCATCAGGTCGATCGTCTGCTCGAAGGCGCGCTTCTCGGCCTCCGCCGTTACCTGGCCGTTCTCGTCGACGGCCCAGAAAGCGTGGAAGGTGGGCTCGCCGTTCGCATCGGGAAGCCCCGGCTCCAGGATGCCGAACAGGTAGTCCACGCCGTCATCGAGGGCAAACGGATCGCCTTCGATATCGAAGAAGAGGTCGCCCGGCTGGGGCTCGGGAAGGCTAGAGAGGCCGCGATCCGGCGCGAGCCCGCCGTCGCGGAGCCGTTCCGGCGGCAGCAGCTCGTAGATGACCCGGCCCGCGTCCGAGCCGCGGACCTGGATGGCGGCCTGGTCCCGCGCCTTCTGCAGCGCCGCCGCCCCCACGCCGTCGAGTGGCTCGGAGAGGGGCAGCTCCAGGGCCGCGAAGGCGCGGCGGCTGGCCACTCCCCTGCCCTTGAGGGCGCGGCGCAGCCGAGTGGCGGCGTTGGCGACGAGCGAGAGGTCGTCGTCGGAGCGGCGCCGGGCCACGCACAGCTCCCGCCAGCGGCATACGTCGCAGTGCTCCACCGGCTCCGGGTACGTGCCGAGT
>DAHXON010000051.1:0-3869 GCA_027364875.1 Chloroflexota bacterium | reverse complement strand
CCCCCCCCCGGGCCTCGAACGCGGCCTTGACCATGCGGTAGTAGGCCATGTAGTCCGCGACGCGATGCCGCTCCACCTTGCGAGCGCTGCCGCCCAGGGCAACGTGCATCCACTCCGGCTCGAGACCCTGGATGCGGGTCAGCTGCTCCACGTACGAGCAGATCTGCAGAAGCGCCGACCCCTTCACGTGGCGAGCCAGCTTGGTGTCTACGACTTCGTAGCTCCAGGAGCCGAGGACGCTTGCGCGCTTGACGCGGACCAGGAAGTCCGCGAGGCCCAGCCACCGCCCGTCGAAGAAGGTGGCCTGGTAGATCACGTCCGCGCCGGACCGCATCGCCTCCTCGGTGGCGGCGGCAGCCGCGCGCAAACCTGCCAGACGCTCCTCCGGCCCCGTGTCACGCGGCGGAGCCTGTATCCGCGCGACGCGCCGCCCGCCGCTCTCGAGGCTCGCGAGGTAGCGAGCCTCGTGCTCGAGACCTCGCCTGGCGATGAGATCGATCTCAGGATCCGCGCGGTCCGGCCGGGCGACCAGGCCCCGCATCGCCGCGAGCTCGAGCCCCACGAGGTGCTCGCAGGCGAGGAATCCGACGAGATCCGTTGCCGCGAAGACGGGCGCGTCGCCGATGAGCTGCATCGCCGCTCACAGTAGCGCCCGGCCGTGCCATCTCGCGTGTCACGGCGACACGTGGCACTCCGGGCCGGGCGCGTCTCCGCAGCCACGTGGCGGCGGAGCCGCACCGCCCGGACCCAAAAAGGGCCGTTTCGTCCTTGACCCTCGCCGGCTGCCGCTAGTTGACTTCGACGGGGATGGTCTTGGGCCCAGCCCGCATCCGTCTCGAGCTCGCAGAAGGGGAATTCCGTGCGCCGCCGTCTGATGCTTCTCCTCGCACCGTTTGCGCTCGCATCGACGCTCGTCATCGCCGCGCCCGGTACGGCCCTGGCGTCGAACGGCATGATCGAGACCGGCACCACGACCTACGAGGTCCTGCCGGCCCAGGCGCAGATCAAGGTCACCATCTCTATCTCCATCGCCAATCGCAAGCCCAGCGATTCCCAGTACTACTACTTCTGGAACAGCACCCAGATCGCCGTGGAGAAAGAGGCGGGCGCGATCTCGGCGACATCGAACGCCGGCAAGGTCAAGCAGAAGGCCCTCAAGCAAGACGACTACTACCGCTACGTCGAGCTCGACTACCCCGACGTGCTCTACGGCCAGACCCGCGTCGTCACGGCTACCTACGCCATCCCGGCCGCACCGAAGTCGCCGGGCGGTTACCGGGCTCTCTCCGCCTACGCCAGCCTGTGCGCGGTCGGAAACGGCGAGGACACCGGCTCAGTGTCGATCGTCGTTCCCGCGGGCTTCGATCTCTACGTCGATTCCGGCTCGGAGCTGACCGAGAGCACGGCGAAGGACGGACGGCTCGTCTACTCGACCGGGACGCAGAGCGCGCCCTACAAGCTTTGGACCTGCGTCGACGCCGAGAACGAAGCCAAGCTCACCCAGTCGCCGTTCAGCGCGGGAACCCAGCCGTTCACCCTCAAGAGCTGGCCGGAGGACAAGGCCTGGAGCGCTCAGATGCAGGCCGAGGTGACCACCGACGTTCCGGCTCTCGAGGATCTGACGGGCCTGACCATGCCCGGCGCGAGAGTCACGATCGTCGAGGCCGGCGACGCGCAGCTCGGCCAATACGCCGGCATGTACAACGCCGACGCGAAGATTTCGTACATCCCGGAGACGATCGACAAGGCGACCGTCGCCCATGAGCTGTCCCACATCTGGTTCAACGGCAAGATGCTGGCCGACAAGTGGATGTCGGAGGGCCTCGCCGGCTATAGCGAGCAGGCCGCAGGTCCGGGCAACTTCACCGCCTGCGCGGAGCCTGGGGCATATCCGACCTCGAGCGGCCCCAACTTGCTGAGCTGGAAGATCCTGAGCGCCCAGCCGACGATCCAGGACGAAGCGGTCGTCGACTACAACTACCGGGCGGCCTGCTACGTCTTCACCACGCTGGCGTCGCAGATGGGGCCGGACAACTTCAGGAACGTGATCACGGCCGCCTCGACGGACATGCTGGCCTACCAGGGCGCGACCGCCGGCGAGAAGCTGGACGACGGCGACGGGCCGCTCACGTCGAAGGAGATGCTCGACCTGATCGACGAGTTCGGCATGCTGCCGGCCGGCGTCAAGGATCTCGACGCCGCGGGCGATGTGTTCGCCCGGTACGGGATCATCGACTCGAGCGACCTCACCGCCCGGTCCACGGCCCGGACGAAGTACCACGCCCTGGCAGCCTCGGCCGGGAAATGGGCCATGCCCCTGGCCGTCCGGGACCCCATGGCCACGTGGAGCTTCGCGAGCGCGACCACGGCGATGACCACAATCGGGCAGATCCTGGACGCCCGCAAGCAGATCGAGTCGGCAGTCGAGGGGCTGTCCCTGGACGGGACGCAGATCCAGAAGGACTTTGAGGCGGCCACGACGCAGACCGATCTGGAGGCCGTGCTCGCCCTGGCGAAGAAAGAAGCGGATGCGGCCGACGTGGTCGCGAGGGCGGTCAGCCTGAACGGCTCGAGCCGCAGCCTCACCGAGACTGTTGGCCTGCTGGGCGTCGACGTGGACACCCAGCTGACGGCGGCGCGGACCGATCTCGCGGGGGTGAAGCCGGAGACGGCGAAGTCCCAGGCCCAATCTGTCATCGACACGATCGACGCGTCCGGCGGCCAGGGCACCACCCGAATCGCGATGGCCGTTGGCGGCACGCTGGTCCTGCTGCTTCTCATCGCCCTGGTCGTTCTGCTCTGGCGACGGGGCCGAAAGCCGGTGCCGGCAGCGGCGACCTTCGCGGGACAGCTGCCGGGGTTCGGCCCGATGCCGGGGACCGGCGCGATGCCGGGCTATCCGGCTCAGCAGTTCGATTACCGGACCCAGGCGCCCGGCTGGAGCCAGCCTCAGATGCCCTCGCAGCCGCAGCCTCCGCAATGGCCGCCCGCGACCGGCCAGGGGTTCGGGCAGCAGCCGCCTCAGTGGCCGCCCGCCGCGGGGCAGATGCCGGCGCACCAGCCGGCTCAGTGGCCGCCCGCGGGGCAGATGCCGGGGCAGCAGCAGGCTCAGTGGCCGTCCACGCCCGGGCCCCAATGGCCGGCGCCGGACAACGCGATCCCATGGCCGCCCCAGACGTTCCGCCCCTCCGGGGACGCGCCTCTACGCGAGGAACCCGACACGCCTCGGCCGTTCGATCCGTATGGTCCGCTTCCCTCCGAGGATGGGCCGGAGTCGCCCGAGTCCGGCGGCTCGTAAACGCGGGGTAGGACGGGCCGGGAAAGGCTGAGTCGGTGCGAGAAGCCAACGCCATCTAGGGGAGAACCCTCAGGTTGGCAGTCGCTCGTCCGATGCACCTCGCATGAGCTCGATTGCGTCCGTCAATCCGACCGCTTCTCAGACATCCCAATCAGCTCCGACATCCCAGGCCGCCTCGGCTGACAGCGCCGTGGCCGCGCTGGGTCTGCCGCCGGCGGGTCTCGCGCAGGCCGCGTCGGTGAACACCGTCAACGCCCAGCTCGTCAGCAGCCAGTGGGGCGTCGATCCGGCCTCGGTGTCCGGGGTCTACGGCGGCTCGGCTCAGAACGGCTCCGCGTTGTTCGCAAGCGCCGAGCTCCTGCCGGCTCTCGCGAGCATGTCCAGGGCAAACGCCGAGCAGTCGCTTGCTCTGTTTGGGATCCAGACGCCCAAGGTGGGCAGCGGCTCGGCGGACGCGCAGGCGTCGTCGACAGCCGTGGCCCCACCCGACTCCGCCTCCGGCGCCGCGATCGTCGATCCGCTCTGGGGCAAGTCCGCCTGAGCTCGGTTCGCGACCTGCGCCGCCTCCGTT
>DAHXON010000050.1 GCA_027364875.1 Chloroflexota bacterium | reverse complement strand
GGCCGGCGGTCAGCGCGGCGCTGTGGCGCTTGGCCGGAGCGGAAGGGAGGTCGTAGGGCAGGGGACGGGGTGCGTCGTTCGACATGGCGGGCTGCTCTCCGCGGGCTCAGAGGTTTCGTGAGGCACGCAAAGTCTAGGGCGCGTTGCGGCCCAGGGGACGGTTGGTGCTCCCACCGGGCCGGGCCGGGGCGGGGCTACTTCGGTCCGACGAGCCAGCCGTACAGGCTCTGGAGGTGAATCGGCCGATTGCTGGGCAAAAGAGCCACGCCGAGGTTGTGCCGGGCGCCGTCCGGCCCCACGCCCGTCAGGACCAGCCACCAATCGTTGTCGGAGCCGGGCAGGTCGCTCAGAGTGAACCCGTGGTCGGGCGTGGCTTCGAACACCGAGTCGAGCCTCGTCATGTCCGGAGTCATCTCGAGGCCTTGCCTCGCGGCGGCCCAGCCTTCGATCTTGATGTCGCTCCACCCATCGGTGCCGCTCACGCGGAGCGTGCTGTTCATAGGGTCTATGAAGATGCTCGCGTTCGAGGTGGCGGCCGGCAGCGGCGCGGGAACGGGGGTGGAGGGGCTGAAGTACCAGGCCCGCATTCCCGGCACGAACAGGAAGAGTGCAATCACAGGCGCGACCTGGATCACTCCCCGGCGCGAGATGAGATCGTCGCCCGGTCCCTGACACCGCCAGGTTCCAAGCACCCAGGCCACAGGTATGGCCAGATATGCGATGGCGACGAGGGGATCCAGGCTGGCGGGCAGGAGGAGAGCTACCGTCGCCAGCAAGATTGCGCCGCAGAGCGCCCAGCCGGCCTTGATCGCGCGGACCGAGCGGCGCGTCCATTGAGAGGCGAGGGGCGTGCTCCGGCGGGCGGCGAAGAATGCCGCGAACGAGGCGACCAGCCCGATCTGCTGCGAGTGCCACTCCGGCGTATCGGGCAGATACAGATGCAGGCCGAGGGTGGCGACGGCGTTCACGAGTACCCGCCCGAGCAAGGGCGCCGCGAAGATGGCCACGCCGGCGGCAAGGATCCCTATGGCGGCGCCGAAGAGCGCCGAGACGATGGCGCTGCCCGATCCGGAGATCAGGCGCCTCCGCGTCAGCTGTTCTTTGACAATTCGCGAAGCCAGCAGCTCGGGCGAGCCGAGGCCGCGGATCGCCAGCTTCTCGGCCTCCTCGGGGCTGCGGCCGACCCTCTCGTACCCGTCCGACGAATCTTCGAGATGGTCGCGGATCTCATTTCGGATGTCGCTTCGGCAGTCGTCGCTGAGCGCGAGCGCGCCATCGAGTCGGGCGACGTACTCGGCCGGGTCCAATGGCAGGGCATTCGTGGCGTTGGCGTTGTCCTGGGCTGTCTCTTCGGACACCGGGTCGGACGTCATCGGATGGCCCAGAGGGCGCCAACCGTGGGAGTCGGCGAGGATCGCGGCCTTCGCCGCCACCCGGTACAGGCGGCGCGTCTTCTCGCCCTCTTCCCATTCTGCCCGGATGAGCCGCTGCGCTTCCATCCGATAGAGGGTGGGGTAGAGATTCGCCTCGTTCAGCTCGGCGCCGTGGCTCCCATGGGTGGCCCCCAGCCACCGCCAGATCTCGTATCCGGAGCGGTCCTTCTCCCGGACCGCCCCGATGATGGCTCTGACAATCCGATCGTCCAGAGTCGTGGCCGCCCTCCTCAGGCTCGATCGATGGACCGGGCTGTGACGTTGCGCCGGGCCGTCGCAGTGAGATTAGCGATGGTCGCAGCCTTCGGGTAGGGCCGGATCATCGTTTCGGTGCGAGTTGACCCTAATCCGACGCGGTCAGCCAGTCCCAGACGGTGCCGGAGAAACTGGAGTGGAAGTCGTCCGGCATCCCTGACAGACGGTAGCGCCGTCCATCGGGCCCGGTGGCCGTCAAGAAGATCAGCCAGTGATTGCTCCGGTAGCGCCGGAGGTCGAAGCTGGCGGTCAGGGTCCCGTCGGCGCGCTGCGCGGGAGCGATGCGGATGGGCGCGGCGTAGCTCTCATCGACCGTATAGAGACCGAGCTCGTTGCCGGCTGGTGCTCCCGGCCAGGGAACTGCGCGCCAGAGCTCGAACCGGATGTCGTGGAACGACGAGAGGAAGGCCCCGTCCAGAGTCACCGACTCATGGGCCTCGCCGCCGCAGCATGCGCTGGCGCTGCCCTCGAAGGTTGGTCTGGTCTCCTGCCACCACGGCGCGACGCGATCGAACTGCGCGAGAAGGGGCGTTATCTCCACGGCTTCCGCGGTGACGTTCGATGACGAGACGCCCGTCGCGCCGATGAACCCAACACCGCCAACGATGGATATCACGACTCCGGCAAGAGCGACGCGTCCCCAGGGGAGCGCAATGCCCCGATCGACGCGCACGAGTGCGCCGGCCGCAAACGCAACCGGGATCATCAGCTCGACGAAAACGGAGAGCCAGCTCTGCTGCGCATCGACGACGAAGAGGGCGAGCAGCGCCAGGATCGCGGCTCCGGCGATTCCCCAGAACGGTGCCACGCGGCTCGGCGCCCTCCGGCTGGAATCGGCGAACGCTTGCGCGCCGCGTCGCGCGGCGATCGCTGCAGCCACACACAGCAGCAGGTCCGTGACGACTGAGTTGGTCGCAAGGTCCGTCGAGTCCGTGCTGAAACTCGGCAACAGCCCGGCCACGAAGCCAATCGGTGCCTTCATAAGGCTGGTCACGAGGAGCGTCGCGAAGATCGCGACGAGAACGCCGAGCAGGGACGCGGCGAACAAGCCGTAGATGAAACCCACGCCCGTCTGGATGATGCCGCCCGCCGCCCCGGCCAGCAACCGTCGCGGTGTCTGGTGGGCCCGTCGCATCTGGCTTGCGAGATCCTCCGGGGAGCCCAGTCGGGCGAGTGCCTCCCCGGCTGCGCGATCGGCGTCGAGGCCTTCGGATTCGATCGCCGCGATGGAATCCCGCAGGTGGTCGGACAGCTCGGTGTAGATGTCCGCGCGAAGCCAGTCGGGCATCTCGAGCCGGGCATCAACAGCCGTCAGGTAGACCCTGGCTTTGTCCGGCAGATCCTTGTCCGAAACGTCATTTGTCTCCGAGTCCGGAAATGGAGGACCAGCCTGCGCCGTCGTGCGAACGTGCCGGTAGAGGCGATAGAGAACCGGGATCGCCAGGCCCGCGACCATCGCGAGAAGCAGGCTACCCACGGCCCGGCTCCCCCAGCGTCCGCCCCACGCCGATGGAGAACTCGGCCCAGGCGCGCTCGTGCTCGGCGAGCAATGCACCGCCATGAGGCGTGATGCAGTAGTAGCGGCGGCGCGGACCCCTGTCGCTCTCCCGCCAATCGGCCTGGAGCGCGCCCTCCGCCTCGAGAGCGTGGAGGGCCGGATAGAGCGCCCCTTCGCTCGGGGCGAAAGCTCCACCACTCCGCTCCCGGATGCGCTGGGCGATCTCGTAGCCGTAGAGCTCGCCGTCGCGCAGGACCGTGAGCACCAGGAGCGGAGTGGTCCCCTTCAGGAGCTGGGTCCGAACGCTCGGCTTTCCCATGCGCGCCTGGCCCTCTACCCTTTATTACGATGTAGACCGTAAGCGGTTCTTGGGCGGTCGTCAAGGCCGTAGATCGGCGTCCGCCCGTGATGGACGCGGCGTATCGAAGAGGCTAGAGTCGGAGCCGAGGAGGCGGACATGTTCCGACGCAGATCCAGGCCCGTGGCTACGGCGAGCATGAAGCACAGGTTCGTCGACCGCGAGGACAACAGGATTGCGCTCTCGCTTACGGCCGCGAATCCGGACTACTCGCAAGTGGCGTCGATCGCGATGACCGAGTCCACACTGCGTGAATACCCATGTCGGCTTCCCGGCTGCGGCAAGCCCAAGGACGACCCGATCCACGAGTAGCTCGAGCGCGCGGTTCTGCCGCATCACGGCGGCCCTGCCCTGCGACGCGCGGGTCTTTTCCCAATTCACGCCAGGCGGACATTGGGCAGCCGTTTGCGGGCGGCTGTGGGCGCGGCGGCGCTCCGGCGGGGGACGGACGACCGGTTTGGATCGATTCCGTGTGTGAGGCCGGCTCCTTGGGGGAGGGCGCGAAGACGTTCGGGCCCGCCGGCACGGCCGGGCGTTCGCCCTAAGTCGCTCTGACGTGAGATCGGCCAGGCCGGCCCCCAGAGGCCGGCCGCCGGAAGGTGCCCGGCCGGCCGCCGGAGACTGAAAGGCCCGCCGGCCAAAGACCAGCGGGCCCGAGGGGTGCGATTTGGGGGCTACCGAGCGGCGAGCGTATCCACGCGCGCCGGATGCGCGGCTTCCCAGGCTTCGATCGCCGGCAGGCGCGACATCACGTAGCCGATCTCGTCGGTGCCGGCCAGGATCATCGTCCGCGCGAACCCGTCGATCTCGAAATCGAACGCCGAGCCGTCCGGCAGGGTGACCTTCTGGGTCTCGAGGTCCACGGTCCACTCGCCGTCCGGGTCGGCGGCGAAGAGAACGGACAGGGCCGCGTGCCGCTCCGGCGTGACCACGATCGGCAGCAGCGCGTTCTTCATCGCGTTCTGCTTGAAGATGTCGGCGAAGCTCGTCGAGAAGATGGCCCGAACGCCCCAGGCGCGGAGGGCCCACGGCGCGTGCTCGCGGGAGGAGCCGGAGCCGAAGTTGTCGCCGACGAGGAGGAACTCGCGGCCCTGGTTGTGCGGCTCGTCGATGAAGGACGGTGGCACCCGGCGCGTGCCGTCCGGCGTGAACCGCCAGTCGAAGAAGAGCGCGTCGGCGAGGCCGGCCTTGTCCGTGATCTTGAGGAACCGCGCCGGGCAGATCTGGTCCGTGTCGATGTTCGAGCGCGGGATCGAGATCACGCGGCTGGTGGTTCGAACGAATGCGTCGGGCATTTCAGTTGGCCTTTCCGGTGGCGGTGCCGGCGGTGGCGGCGCCGGCGGCGGCCGCGGCCACGACGGGGCGCGGATCGGTGACGACGCCGGTGAGGGCACTGGCCGCGGCGGTCAGCGGCGAGGCGAGGAACGTTCGGCCGCCCTTGCCCTGCCGGCCCTCGAAGTTGCGGTTCGAGGTGCTGATGCCGTACTGCCCCGGCTCGAGCTGGTCGCCGTTCATGGCGATGCACATCGAGCAGCCACTCTCGCGCCACTCGGCGCCGGCGGCGGTGAAGACCTTGTCGAGGCCTTCCGCCTCGGCCTGCTTCTTGACCTGCTGCGAACCCGGGACGACGAGGACGCGGAGGCTCGGGGCCACGCGCCGGCCGCTCAGGATCGTCGCCGCTGCGCGTAGGTCTTCGATTCGACCGTTGGTGCACGAGCCGATGAAGACGACGTCGAGCTTCTGGCCCGCGATCGACTGGCCAGCCTGGAGGCCCATGTAGGTGAGCGCGCGCTCCAGGTCTGGAGCCGCCGCCGCCCCGACCTCGGTTGCAGTGGGCACGTGGCCGGTAACGAAGACGCCCATGCCGGGGTTGGTGCCGTAGGTGACCATCGGTTCGAGCTTGTCGCCGTCGATGACGATCGTCCGGTCGTAGACCGCGCCTTCGTCGGTCGGCAGCTTGCGCCAGGCTTCGACCGCCTTGTCCCAGGCGGCACCCTGCGGCGCGTGCTTTCGACCCTTGAGATAGGCGAACGTCGTCTCGTCGGGAGCGACGAGGCCGGCCCGTGCCCCGCCTTCGATCGACATGTTGCAGAGCGTCATCCGGGCTTCCATCGACAGCGCCCTGATGGCGTCGCCGGTGAACTCGAAGACGTGGCCCGTGCCGCCGCCGACACCTATGCGGGCGATCAGCGCGAGGATGATGTCCTTGGCGCCGACGCCCGGCTGGAGCCGACCCGTCACCTCGACCTTGAAGGTCTTCGGCTTGCGCTGGAGGAGCGTCTGAGTGGCCAGGACCATCTCGATCTCGCTCGTCCCGATGCCGAACGCGAGCGCACCGAAGGCGCCGTGCGTGGCGGTGTGGGAGTCGCCGCAGACGATGGTCATGCCCGGCTGCGTGAGCCCGAGCTCCGGCCCGATGACGTGGACGATGCCACGCGTCGGCGATCCCTTGCCGTGGAAGGGGATGCCGAACTCGCGGCAGTTCTCCTCGATCTGGGCGAGCTGCTTGCGGGCCAGCTCGTCGAGGATGGGCAGGTTTGGATCTGTTGTTGGGATCGAGTGGTCCGCCGTGGCGATGGTCCGTTCGGGATGGCGGACCTTGAGGCCACGCTGACGGAGGCCGGTGAAGGCCTGCGGGCTGGTGACTTCGTGAACGAGGTGAAGGTCGATCGCGAGAATTGCCGGCGCGCCGGACTCGGTGGCGGCGAGGGCAGACGCGCCGTCCGCAGACGCGCCGTCCGCAGACGCGGCATCGGCGCCGAGCGCCACGACGTGCGTGTCCCAGATCTTCTCCACAAGGGTGCGCGGTCTGTCAGCCATGTTCCACTCGCGATCTATCGGGTCCCGCCTCACAGTGTGCGGGGGTTTCCGAGGTTACCAGATGACGGCAAACCGCCGGCGAGTGGCGCCGGAGGGGCGGCGCGGAGTGGCCGGCGCGGAGTGGCCGGCGGCGGCGCGGGGCGGCGTGGCGGAGTGGCGGACGGCGCGGGGCGGCGGCGAAGTGGCCGACGCGGAGTGGCCGGCGGCGAGTTGGCCCGCGGCAGCCCGGATTCCCGCTGGATGGTCAATCGTGACGGCGGTTCACCCGTCGGCAGCCTGGTCGCGGGGCGTCCGGTCGAGGTTGACCATCCGTGAGTACAAGCTCGACCGGGCCGAGGCTCGGCGGAGACGGTCTGCGTCGAACCTGCATCCGTGGACGGTCAGAATCGACCGATCCGCCCGGGCCGGCCGGTTCGCCCGTCGTGATTGACCGCCTGGCGGGAATTCAGTCTTGAGGGTGCGGCAGCTGAGAGGTCCGGGCCCCGGCCGCCGGCCCGAACCTGGGCCGCCCCTGGGACCTCAGTCGAGCTCGAAGGTGTCGCGGAGGCGGATGTCGGCCGAGGAGTGACCCACCTGGATCTCGTATCGGCCGGGCGCGACCTTCCAGTGATGGTGGTCGACGTCCCAGAAGGCCAGGTCGCGATGCTCCAGCGCCAGGTTGACCTGGGCCGTCTCGCCGGGTTCGAGCCGGACGGCGGTGAAACCCTTGAGCTCCCGCCGGGGTCGCACGACCGACGGTGTCTCCGGCGCAAGGTAGACCTGGATCACTTCCTTGCCGGCGCGATTGCCGGCATTCCGGACTCGTACCCTGATCTCGACGGGTTCCGATTCGCTCCGCCCACCGGTCAGCTCCATGCCCTCGTACTCGAAGGTCGTGTAGCCGAGCCCGTGGCCGAAGGCGAAAGCGGGAACCGTGCCGGCGGCCTCGAAGCCCCGATAGCCGACGTTCAGCCCTTCCGAGTAGACGAGCCGGTTGTCGGCGCCCGGAAGGGTTTCGAACGCCGGGTAGTCGGCGTCGCGATTGGCGAGGGTCAGCGGCAGGCGGCCGCCCGGTTCCCGGATTCCCAGAAGGACGTCGGCAAGGGCGTTGCCGAACTCCTGGCCGGGGAACCAGACGTAAAGAACGGCGGGAAGCCGGTCCGCCCAGGGGAGGTTGACGGGCGAGCCGGCGTTGACGACGACGATCGTTCGAGGGTTGACGGCAGCGACCTTCTCGACCAGCTCGACCTGACGACCGGGCAGGTTGGCCGAGGTCCGATCGCGGCCCTCGGTCTCCCAGGCCGAGTCTGTCCCGACGACCACGATGGCCAGATCCGCGCTCGAGGCGGCCTCGACGGCGGCTCCGACGAGATCGCGCCCTGCCGGCGGTTCACAACCGATGCCCAGGAGGCAGATCCGATTCGCGTCCGAATGGAGCTCCGCGGCGATGAGCACGCGTTCCCCGGCCGTGAGCTCGAAGGTGCCGCCGTCCTCTCCGGTGGCGTACATGGCCGTCGGGATATCCACGGCGGCCGGCGCATGCCAGTTCTCCGCGACCACGCTGCCGTTCACCAGGAGCCTGCGGCCCCCGAAGCCGCGCATGGTGACGCGGTACGTGCCACTCACGCGAGGAGTCAGCCAGGCCGACAGCCGAACCGAGAAGTTGTCCTGGCGGATTCCGGGTGGCAGGTCACCGAAGAGATGGAGGTCGCTCGAACGGGTGTTGAAGCGGACCTTCGGCGTGCCCGAGGGCTCCTGGCCGTCGAAGAACTCCTCGGTCAGGCCCGGCCGGCCGTCGAGGTCGGTCAGATCGAGCTTCGACAGGGACGGAAGCATCAGCGGGATCTCGCAGCCGGGCTCGTGGACGAACTCCACGTCCGGGAGCGCCGCGCGGAGTCCATCGAGCGGGCTGATCACGTTGCCGGGGGTGATGTGGGCGGCGCCGCCGCCCTGGATGCTCGGAGTGGCGGCCATGGGGCCGATCACGGCCACGCGGCGCAGGCCGCGGGTCTCGAGCGGCAGGATTCCATCGTTGCGCAGCAGCACGAACGACTCCACGGCCGCCCTTCTCACGAGGGCGGCGGCCGCGGAGTCGGAGAGGTGGATCGGCGCCGTGGCCGTGGCCGCGTCCGTGGCGGCGCCACTCCCCGCCGTGGCGGCGCCCCTCCCCGCCGGCGCGGTGCCACTCCCCGCAACGGCGCCACGCGCCGGCAGGGCCCCAACTCGGCGCGCAAGCTGGAGCAGCCGGAGGGCCATCTCGTCGAGCGTTTGCTCGGGCACCTCGCCTTTCCGGACCGCCTCGGCGAGCCGGGGACCGAAGTGCTTGGGCGGCCCGGGCATCTCGAGGTCGAGGCCGGCGACGGCCGCCGCGGCGGTGTCGTGCGTGGCGTGCCAGTCGGACATCAGGACGCCGTCCCAGCCCCATTCGTCGCGCAGGATCCCGCGGACCAGGTCGACGTTGTGAGAGCAGTGGGTGCCGTTGACCAGGTTGTAGGCCGCCATCATCGACCAGGCGCCGGCTCGGGCGGCGGCTTCGAACGGGAGCAGGTAGACCTCGCGCAGGGTTCGCTCGTCGATGATGCAGTCGACCGTCGTCCGCTGTGCTTCCGAGTCGTTGGCGACGAAATGCTTGGGGCAGGCGGCGACGGATTCCGATTGCATTCCGCGCACGTAGGCGGAGGCCAGGTGAGCCGTCAGGATCGGGTCTTCGGAGAACGCCTCGAAGTCGCGGCCGCCCAGGGGCGAGCGGACCAGGTTCACGAAGGGGCCCAGCATGTAGTGGACGCCCGCCGAACGAGCTTCGAAGCCGATCCGGGCCGCTACCTCGGCCACCAGGTCCACGTCCCAGGTCGCGCCGAGAGCGCTGCCGCATGGCGTACAGGTCGCCGACGAACCCTTGGGGAAAGCAACCGCGCGGACGCCGTTGGGGCCGTCGAGGGTGAGCATCTCCTCCAGGCCGATCGACTCCACTCCGGACGCATGCCAGGCATCCACTCCCGAGGTCAGCCGGGCCCGTTCCTCGATCGTGAGCGATCGCAGGAGCGCGCCGAGGTCTTCGGTGGTGTCGGCCGCGAGTGCATCGGCACCTGTCGCGCCGACACCGGCGGCCCCGGTCTGCGCGGCGGAGGCAAGTTGCGCAGCTGAGTCTGGGATGGGCTGTCTCATCTGGTCCTTCCGAATGCGCCGCCCGACCGGGCCGCCGAATCGTATCTCCGGAGACCGATTTCCGAAGGCCGGCCCGCGCCTCCCGGATCTTCCGGAGGAGCCGGCCGGGCTATCGGGCAGTCTGGCCGATCCGACGCCGTCCGGCTACGCTTGTGAGGTTCGCGTTGGCGAAGCCAGGAGGTGGGAAATGGCAATCGATGCGACCGAGGCCGCAGGCGTCGCGGGGTCCGACGGACGACCGGGCGGCGGCTCCGATGCGCCCGACGCAGGTGTCGGTTCGCCGGCGCCGCACGGCCCCGAGGCCTGGGGCGAAGGCCTCGGCTACCCGGAGTGGATCGAGGGCACCATGCCGGCCATGCACGCGGCATTCAACGGCATGAACAAGTACCTCAGCGTGCCCGCTCTGCGGATGGGCCTGGGTCGGTTCATGTCCACGCCTGTGACCGGTTACCTGATGATCCTGCGGACTCGCGGCCGCAAGTCGGGCGAGATGCGCGACGCGCCACTCGGCTACATGGTCATCGGCGACGCCGTGTACTGCCTGGCCGGCTTCGGTACGAAGACCCACTGGTATCGGAACATCCTCGCCGACCCGCGCGTGGAGGTTCTGCTGCCCGGTCGTTCGTTCTCCGGCATCGCCGAGGAAGTGACCGATCGCGACGAGCGCCGGAAGGTGCTGCCGGCCCTCGTCAAGAGCATGGGCGTCGTGGCATCCGGTTTCGGCCTCGGCAATCCGTACAAGCAGTCGGCCGAGGAGACGGAGCGTCGCTGCGCCGCCTTTCCGCTCGTGCGAGTGAGAGCGACCGGCATCGCGGCCGGGCCGGAGGATCCGGGGGGCTGGTTCTGGGTGGTTACGGCCGTGGTTTCCACGTGGTTCGTGCTCCGCTGGCTGCGGATCCGCGGCGAGAAATCGAAGAACTGCGGACGCTCATAGAATCGGCCCGACCCATGCCGGCGGCGCAGGCGTGGGACGCAGGCCCGGCCCGATCGCGGCGCCACACGAGCTGATCCTGCAATGGCAGGAGGTTCCATGTTCGATCGACTCGGCCGCCTGGTCCTGCGCCTGCGATGGCTTTTCGTCGCCTTCTGGCTAGGCGCCGCGGCGTTCTTCGGAATATTAGGACCGTCGCTGTCAAAGGTGGGCTCCGCGGACGAGACGAGCTTCCTGCCCGCCGACGCCGAGTCGCTGGCGGCCCGGAACATCGGCAAGACGGCTTTCCCGGCCGATTCGGCCCCGTCGCAGGCCCTGATCGTCTTCTCGCGGACCGGGGGCCTGACCGACGCCGACAGGGCCGCCATCGAGGGCCTCCGGACCTGGTTCGAGGGTCCCGGGCATCCGGCCGAGGTGCTCCAGTACGTGACCGCCGAGAGTTCGCCGCAGCTGGCTTCGATGCTTCGGAGCCCGGACGGAGTGGTGGAGCTCGCCCAGGTGAACCTGAATTCGCCGTCGTTCCTGCCCGCGACGAACGCCGCGATCGATACGATCCGGGCCCACCTCGCCGTGGCGGGCACGCTGCCGTCGGGGCTGCAGGCGCAGGTGACGGGCCAGGCGGGGATCGGGCGCGACTACCTCCAGGCGATTCAGGACGGCACCGACCGAACGACCCTCGTCACGATCGCACTGGTCGTCCTGGTCCTGCTGCTGATCTACCGGGCCCCGCTCGCCGCCCTCGTGCCCCTCATGACCATCGGCGTCGCGTTCCTGGTCTCGCGCGGGCTGCTCGGCTTCCTCGCCCAGGGCGGCTGGAAGCTCTCGTCCGTGCTGGATTCGTTCATAGTCGTGCTGGCCTTCGGCGTCGGCACCGACTACACGATCTTCCTGCTTTCGCGCTTCCGCGAGGAGCTCGGCCGGCATCCTCACGACGACGCCGTGCGGGTGACGGTGAGCCGCATCGGGGCCGTCATCGCGGCCTCCGCGGCGACGGTCGTGGTGGGCCTCACGTCCATGATCGTGGCCCGGTTCGGGATGATCCAGACCACCGGTCCCGCTCTTGCGATCGTCATCGTGACGACCTTGTGCGCCGGCCTGACCCTCACTCCGTCACTCCTGGCGATCTCGGGACGGCACCTCTTCTGGCCGCTCCACGAGCAGACGCGGACCGTGGCGGACGAAAGGCGCGGGTTCTGGGCAACCCTGGCCCGCGGGATCACGCGCCGGCCCGGCCTCCTGGCGGGCGTCGTCATCGTGCTTCTGGCCGGGCCTCTGCTGGCGTTGCCGCAGCTCAAGCAGAACTTCGACGTCCTCCAGGAGCTTCCGGCGAGCGCCCCGTCGCGGGTGGGTTTCGAGACGCTCAGCGCGCACCTGGCCCCGGGCCAGCTGATGCCGCTGACCGTGTACGTCCAGGTCCCGGGCGGCAGGCTCGATAGCCCCTCGTCGCTCGAGGCCATCGGCAACCTCCAGACGCGCATCGCGGCGATGAAGGACATCCAGAGCGTGACGAGCGTCGTCGATCCCACGGGTGGCAGCTCCGTGTCGGACACCGTGAAGCCGGCGGTCCAGCTCGCGGCCATGTCCGCTCAATTCGCCAAAGCGCCTTCGGGCGATCTCAACAGCCAGTTGAGCGACGCTTCGCTGGCCGGCGTTCAATCGGCCCAGTCGTATCTGTCGGGCCTTGGATCGGCCTATCCGGCCATCGCCGAATCGGCGGCTCTGGCGGGTGCCCAGAAGGACGTGACGACGCTTGCCGCCGGTCTCACCACCATCCGGCAGCAGGCCAACGTGGCGAATCAACTGAAAACCATGGTTGGCCAGATCCAGTCGGCAGCCGCGAGCGGTTCGCCCGACAGCTCCGCCCAGCTGACGCAGCTGACGGCCTATTTCGACGAGCTCGGTTCGGCTCTGCCGTCGGTGCAGACCCAGCCCTCCTACCAGGCCGTCGAGACCGCCCTCGCGTCGCTCCGGGCGAACGCCTCGAACCAGATGGCCGGATTGCAGCTGCTAGCCGGCGTCCAGCAGCTGGCTTCGTGGTTCGGCGCCCTGCCGACCCCGTTCTACTTCTCGCCGAGCGCGCTTCCGCCCGACGCGGACGCCGTGGCCCTGAATCAGGCCATGGCCCAGGCGCGGACGCGCCTGCCGGGCGAGCTCACGGAGCTGGCCGGCTCCTTCTCGGCGAGCGATCTGTATGCCCCGCCGGCGTTGCTGGCCGCCTACGAATCGGCGGACCACACCGTGGCGAGAATGTACGTGACGACCGTCACGGACCCGTACGACACGCACTCCTTCGACACCGTGAACCAGCTCCGGGGAATGCTCGCGAGCCAGGTGGATTCTCTGGCGCCCGGAGCGAAGGCCTACGTGGGCGGCTCCACGGCCGAGTTCGCGGACGTGCAGTCGACCATCACCGCCGACTTCGGGCGGGTGGCTTTCATCACGATCCTTGGGATCCTGATCGTGCTCATCCTGCTGCTGCGGGCGCTGATCGCCCCGCTGTACCTGGTCCTGACCGTGCTGCTCTCGTACGGCGGGAGCCTCTCGCTCTCGGCGCTGATACTCCAGCGCCTCTTCGGAGAGGCGGGCATCAACTACTTCATCCCGCTCATGGTCTTCGTCCTGCTCGTGGCCCTGGGTTCGGACTACAACATCTTCCTGATGTCGCGGGTTCGCGAGGAAAGCTGGACGAGGCCGCTCCGGGAAGGCATCCGGGTTGCCTCCGCCAGAACCGGAACCGTGATCACGTCCGCGGGCCTGATCCTCGCGGGCACGTTCGCGGCGCTTCTGACGTCGCCCCTGATGCTCCTTTTCCAGGTCGGGCTGACCGTGGCGCTGGGCGTGCTCATCGACACCTTCGTCGTCCGCAGCCTGCTCGTGCCCGCCATCACGGCCGTGGTGGGGGATCGTGCCTGGTGGCCCTTCCACCGCCAGCACGCGGAGTAGGCGCCACTGATTGATGGGCATAAGGCGGGCCGCCCCCCGTGGCGACGGCGCGTCGCGGCCCGTAGGCGCCGCCCGTCGGCTCGCCCCCGGGGTGTTCAAACCGTGGACTCGGTCGTGGCGGCGGGCGTTTTTCCGAGATACCGACGGGGGCGGTGTTGCGGACGCCCGACCGGGCCGCGGGAACCCCTCGAGGCGCCGGCAGCCGCCGGAGAGGCCCGCAACGGCTCCGGCCACGCTCGATTCCCCGCCGACTCGGGGGATTAGACTCGCGTGCCGGCCGCTCGGAGCCGCATCTTGACGCGCAGCACCGCCGGCATCGGTATTCCGGAGAAATGGGTGGGCGGAGGGCCGATGGGTGGCCGGCGACGGGCCGGCGCGGCGGCCAGGGCTCCGGCGCGGCCGGCGAGTGGCCGGCGCAGCCGCCAGGGCTCCGGCGGTCCTGGAGTGCCGGCCAGCGGCCAGCACAGATTCGCTCGGATTGGGACGAGGGACATATTCCACCAGTCTTCAGGACTTTCCCAGGCTGGCTCCAGGATCATTCGGTCAGAGACGATACCTAGGAGGCGCAGCCGGCAACTCTTTTGGGTAATGGCACACGGATTGACGGCTGCTGGTACACTCGCCAGACATCGCCGGTCCCGGATCGGCTGATTAGTTGCATGGAGAACCAGGTGGGCTTGTTCAACTCTCGGAGTCGCCGCCACGTCGCCATCGCGATTCGCGCTGACGGTCGTCGCGTGCAGGTGCCCCAGGACAACCTCGGCCTGGTCGACGTATCCCTTCTTGGACTTCTTCGCTCCCTCGAGCTCGGCATTGAGCGCGTATTCGTACTCATTACCGGCTCCCGGCGGGGAGATGGACGGAGGGATCAGCGCTAGCGGCGCAGAACCCCAACCACCCAGAACCCTCGCCGGACGGCGAGGGTTTTTTCGTGACCTGAACGAGCGACTTCAAGCGGCGAAGCACGGGAGGGCCTCCAACGCGGAGGGGGCCAGCGAAAGGAAGGGCAAGCGATGGGGACCAGGGACGACGTGCCAACACCGTTGGCGGGACCGGGTCGTACTGCCACGGACGCCGGTCGGCCCGGCCCGGCCGGGCACTCGAGCGCCAACGGCTCGAGCGCCAACGGCTCGAGCGCCAACGGCTCGACCGCGGACGGCCGGGCGGCAGCCGGGGGCTCGCCGCCGCGCGAGCGCATCAACCACATGCCCGGCGCCGGAACGGCCCGCGCCGAGGAGATCTCCGCAGGCCGCCGCGAGATGCTCGCCGACACTCGCCGGCTTCAGATCAAGAGCCTGGCGGAACGCGGCCTGACCCGGCCGCGCATAGGGGCCGACGCCGTCTGCGAGTCGCTGCTCCACCAGGGAGCGGACGTCGTCTTCGGCTTCCCGGGCGGCGTGCTCCTGCCGCTGTACGACGTCCTCGGTGACTATCCGGAGCTGCGCCACATCCTGGTTCGCCACGAGCAGGGCGCGGCCCACGCCGCCGACGGCTACGCGCGAGCCTCGGGCAAGGTCGGCGTCTGCATGGGCACGTCGGGTCCCGGTGCGACCAACCTGGTCACCGGCATCGGCAACGCCATGCTCGATTCCGTTCCGATGGTCGCGATCACAGCCAACGTCGTCTCGTCCCTCCTGGGCAAGGACGCCTTCCAGGAGATAGACATCACGGGCATCACCCTGCCCTGCACCAAGCACAACTACCTCGTCCGCGACCCCAACGACATTCCCCGCGTCTTCGCCGAAGCCTTCCACATCGCCGCGACGGGCCGGCCCGGGCCCGTCCACATCGACCTGACCAAGGACGCCCTGATGGGCGTCTGCACGGCCGAGCAGCCGGACAAGCTCGACCTGCCCGGCTTCAAGCCCAACCTGGACGGCAACTACCGCCAGATCAAGCTCGCCGCCCAGGAGATCGCGGCCGCGCAGCGGCCCGTCATCCTGGCCGGCCACGGCGTCCTCATCTCCGACGCCGTCGACGAGCTGCGAGAGCTGGCCGAGAAGGCCCAGATACCGGTCGCCCACACCCTCCTGGGCGTGAGCGCGATGGACGAGACGCATCCTCTCAGCCTTGGCTGGGTCGGGATGCACGGCTGGAAGCACGTCAACAAGACCATCCAGTCCTCGGACCTGATCATCGCCCTGGGGATGCGCTTCGACGACCGGGTCACCGGCCACGTCCCCACGTTCGCGCCGTACGCCCGGATCGTTCACGTGGACATAGACCCGGCGGAGATCGGCAAGAACGTGGCCGTCGAGGTCCCCATTGTGGGCGACGCCAAGCGCGTGCTGCGGGCGCTCATCCCGCAGGTGGCCCCGGTCGACCCGCAGACGCGGGCCGCCTACTTCGCCGAGATCGCCGCCTGGCGTACGGAGTCGGAGAGAACGCCCTGGCATGGCTCCGGGGCCTGGCGCAACGGCCAGCTCTCGGCGGACTACGTGGTCAGCCGGATCGGCGAGGCCACGGGCCACGATGCCACCATCGTCGCGGACGTCGGCCAGAACCAGATGTGGGTGGCCCGGTACACCGGCTTCCGGAGGCCGAACAGCCACATCAGCTCGGGCGGCCTGGGCACGATGGGCTTCGGTGTGCCGGCGGCCATGGGCGCCGCGGTCGGCCGTCCCGACAAGGAGACATGGGCCATCGTCGGCGACGGCGGCTTCCAGATGACGGTCCAGGAGCTCATGACGCTCGTCCAGGACCACATCCCGGTGAGGATCGCCCTCCTGGACAACCACAAGCTGGGCATGATCCGGCAGTGGCAGGAGCTCGTCTACGCCGGCAACTACCACTCCAGCCACCTGCTGGGACCCGACTGGATGAAGCTGGCCGAGGCCTACGGTATCCCCGGCTTCACCGCCACGACCCCCGAGGAGGTCGACACCGCCATCGCGGCCGCGCGAGCCGTGGACGGCCCCGCCCTGGTCAACTTCCAGATCGCGGAGGAGCAGAACGTCTTCCCGATGATGCCCGCAGGCAAGGGTCTGTCCGATCTGCTCGAGGAACAGTTCGAGGAGCCCAAGCAATGACCCCCACCGGATCGAATCCCCAGGCAGGCCCCGCGCACACGGCTCCTCCGGCCCGCCCGCTCCCGGGCAAGGGCGAGCAGCACCGCCACGTTCTCGTGACAATCGTGCTGAACCGGCCGGGCGTGCTCAACCGCGTCGCGAGCCTCATGCGTGCGCGAAACTTCAACATCGAGACTCTTGCTGTCAGTCACACTGATCAGCCGGAAGTCAGCCGCATGACGATCACGCTGCGCGGAGACGACGTGGCGGTCGAGCAGGCGGCCAAGCAGCTCTATCGGCTCATCGACGTGCTCAAGGTCCAGGACGTCACCAGCGACCCGATCGTCGAGCACGAGATAGCGCTCATCAAGGTTCGCGCGGACGAGCGCAATCGCGGCGAAGTGCTGACCATCGCCGAGATGTACAAGGCCCGCGTGGTCGATCTCGCCGCCGAGTCCCTCATCGTCGAGGCGACCGGCACGGAGTCAGAGGTGGACGCTCTGATCGCCCTCCTGCGAGGTTTCGGCATCAAGGAGCTTGTCCGCTCCGGAACCGTCGTCATGTCCCGGGGAGCCGGGTCGATCGAGGAGGCAGTGAAACGATGACCGCGAAGATGTACTACGACGCCGACGCCGACCCCAAGGCGCTTGCCGGCCAGAAGATCGCCATCATCGGCTACGGCAGCCAGGGCCACGCCCACGCGCAGAACCTGCACGACTCGGGCTACGACGTCACCGTCGTCGAGGCCAATCCCAAGGCCCGTGCCATCGCCCAGGAGCACGGCCTCAAGACGGCCGACATCGCCGACGCGGTCAAG
Source organism: Chloroflexota bacterium (assembly GCA_027364875.1). GTDB lineage: Bacteria > Chloroflexota > Limnocylindria > Limnocylindrales > CSP1-4 > Fen-1039. Next base: position 9,824 of record DAHXON010000050.1, on the reverse strand, counting down.
GCGGCGGACGTGATCATGATCCTCGTCCCGGACACCCTCCAGAAGAAGGTGTACGAGACCTCGATCGAGCCGAACATGCACAAGGGCCAGCTGCTCATGTTCGCCCACGGCTTCAACATCCGGTACGACCGGATCAAGCCGGCCGAGGGCATCGACGTGGGCATGGTCGCGCCAAAGGGCCCCGGCCACCTCGTCCGCTCCGTGTTCGAGCAGGGCGGCGGCGTTCCGGCGCTCTTCGCCGTCGAGAAGGACGCCACCGGCACTGCCCGGGCGCGCACCCTCGCCTACGCCCGCGGCATCGGCGCCACGCGTGCCGGCGTGCTCGAGACCACGTTCAAGGAAGAGACCGAGACGGACCTCTTCGGCGAGCAGGCGGTCCTGTGCGGCGGCGTGACCAATCTGATCCGCAACGGCTTCGAGACCCTGGTCGCGGCGGGATACCAGCCCGAGCTCGCCTACTTCGAAGTCATGCACGAGATGAAGCTCATCGTCGACCTGATGTACCGGGGCGGCATGAACTTCATGCGCTTCTCCGTGAGCGACACGGCCGAATACGGCGACTACGTCTCGGGTCCGCGGGTCATCGGCCCGCAGGTCCGCGAGGCGATGCAGCAGGTCCTCAAGGAGATCCAGGACGGAACCTTCGCCGACCGGTGGATCGCCGAGAACGAGGCCGGCTCGCCCGAGTTCAAGAAGATGCGCGAAGCCGGTCGCGACCATCAGATCGAGAAGGTCGGCGCGAGCCTGCGCAAGGCGATGCCGTTCCTGAACCCGGTCGAGATCGTCGAAGGCCAGCCCCAGGCGGCGGCGGACTGAGACCGATCTGAAATGAGCGACCAAGCGTCTTCACAGACGACGCCCGGCGGCGTACCCGCCGGCGAATCCCCGACATATCGACTGGTGGTTGTAGGCGGCGACGGCATCGGCCCGGAAGTCATCACGGGCGGAGTTCGCGTCATCGAGGCGGCTTCGCGGATCTTCGGCTTCAGCGTCGACTGGACCCAGATCCTCGTGGGCGGCGTTGCCATCGACGCGTTCGGCACCGGGCTCCGCGACGAGGATCTGGCGATCTGCGCTGCCTCCGACGCGGTGTACTTCGGTGCGATCGGGGATCCCAAGTACAGCGACCCCAAGGCGAAGGTTCGGCCCGAGCAGGCGCTGCTCAAGCTCCGCAAGGAGCTGGGCCTGTACGCGAACCTGCGGCCGGTCACGGTCCAGCCCATCCTGGCAGCGAGCTCGCCCGTGCGGGAGTCGCTCGTCAAGGACGTGGACCTGCTGATCGTCCGCGAGCTGACGGGCGGCCTGTATTTCGGCAAGCCGTCCGAGACGCGGTATACGTCGTCCGGGCGTGAGGTCGTGGATACGCTCAGCTACACCGAACACGAGATCCGGCGCGTCGTCAAGCTCGGCTTCGAGCTGGCCCGCGGCCGCCGCAAGAAGCTCACCAGCGTCGACAAGGCCAACGTCCTCGAGTCGAGCCGGCTATGGCGGACCATCGTCGAAGAGGTGGCGCCCGAGTATCCGGACGTCCAGCTCGAGCACCGGCTCGTCGACGCCTGCGCGATGTCGCTCGTCACCCGGCCGGCCCAGTTCGACGTGATGGTCATGGAGAACCTCTTCGGCGACATCCTGAGCGACGAGGCGAGCGTGCTCGCAGGATCGCTCGGCATGCTGCCGTCGGCGTCGCTGGGCGAGAGGCGAACCGCTCACGGTGTCTTCGGCCTGTACGAACCGATCCACGGCTCGGCGCCGGACATCGCCGGCCAGAACATCGCCAATCCACTCGCCACGATCCTCTCGGGGGCGATGCTGATGCGCATGTCCCTCGGGCGCGCGGACGTGGCCGACGCCATCGAGGCGGCGGTGGCCGCCACGCTGGCAGAGGGCTATCGCACTCCGGACCTGATCGCCGCCGTCGGCGAGCAGCCGGACACGAAGAAAGTGGGGACGCAGGAGATGGCCGACGCGGTCGTCTCCGCGCTCATTGCCGGCTCCTCATTGGTCGTTCCTTCACGACACACGTGGGTGGCTGGGACATGAGTGACCGAGTACTTCTCTACGACACGACGCTCCGGGACGGGACGCAGCGCGAAGGCTTGATCGTCTCGCTCGCGGACAAGATCAAGATCGTCAAGCGCCTCGACGAGTTCGGCTTTGCCTACGTCGAAGGCGGCTGGCCGGGCTCCAACCCGAAGGACGCCGACTTCTTCGCCGCCGCCAAGACGATCGCCTTCAAAAACGCGAAGCTGGCGGCGTTCGGGATGACCCGCCATCGGAGCAACCGTCCCGAGGCGGACCCCAACCTCATGGCCCTTGTCGAAGCGCAGACGCCGGTCGTGACCATCTTCGGCAAGAGCTGGCTGCTCCACGTCAAGGACGTCCTGGGAGCGACGCCGGACGAGAACCTGGCCATGATCGGCGACTCACTCGCGTTCGTCGGCGCCGACGGCCGCGAGACCGTCTACGACGCCGAGCACTACTTCGACGGCTACAAGGACGACCCGGCCTATGCCCTGGCAACCCTTCGAGCCGCTCGAGCTGGCGGGGCCCGGACGCTGGCGCTCTGCGACACCAACGGCGGCACGCTCACGGACGAGCTGGTGGCGATCCTGCGGGCAACGCAGGCGGCCCTCGCGGCCGACGCGGCCGAGTCCGGAGCGGCAGAGGTCGTCTGGGGCATCCACTGCCACAACGACTCCGAGCTGGCCGTGGCCAACTCGCTCGCGGCCGTGGCGAACGGCGTCCGCCACGTCCAGGGAACCGTCAACGGCTACGGCGAGCGGTGCGGCAACGCCAACCTGGTCAGCATCCTCGCGGACCTCGAGCTCAAAACGCCCTTCGAGCCGGTACCGTCGGGGCGGCTGGCCGAGCTGACCGAGATGTCCCGCTACGTCGCCGAGATCGTCAACATCGCCCCCGACGCCCACCAGCCGTACGTCGGCCGCTCGGCGTTCGCCCACAAGGGCGGCGTACACGGCGCCGCCGTGGCCAAGGCCAGCCGCGCCTACCAGCACGTCGATCCGGGCGTCGTGGGCAACGTGATGCGCCTGGTCGTCAGCGAGCTCGGCGGCCGGGCCAACACCCAGATCCGGGCCGAGCAGCTCGGCCAGCAGCTCGACGGCGTCGATCCCCGGGAGCTGAGCCGGATCATCAAGCAGCTCGAGGCCGACGGTCTCGCCTTCGAAGGCGCCGAGGCGTCTTTCGAGCTTCTGATCAAGCGCCACAAGGCCGGCTACGAAGCGCCCTTCACGCTGTGCGACTACACCACGCTCGTCGAGCAGCGCGGCGGCGCGGAGATGCTTGCCGAGGCCACGGTGAAGGTGGAGGTCGCGGGCGAAGTGCTCCATACCGCCGCCGACGGAAACGGTCCGGTCAACGCCCTCGACGCCGCCCTCCGCAAGGCCCTGCGGGCGTTCTACCCGGAGCTGGACGCGGTCCACCTCGTCGACTACAAGGTCCGCATCCTCGACAGCGAGGAGGCGACCGCCGCGCAGACGCGGGTCATCATCGACTCGTCGGACGGGGTCCGGGAGTGGTCCACCATGGGCAGCGGCACGAACATCATCTCCGCCTCCTGCCAGGCCCTGCTCGACTCGCTCGAGTACGCGATCTGGAAGTCGGGCGCGGAGGTCCAGCGGCGCGACGAGCGCCACTTCACGACGACGGCTCCGACGGGCGGCTCCCTTTCCGCCCGGGGCAAGCAGCCTCGCTAGCGAGTGGAGGGGGAACCGATGGCTTCGACCGCACGCACGAAACCCGAGGCGGGCAATTCGCCCGTCGTCTCGCCACGGGTAGCTTTTCAGGGCGAGCCCGGGGCCTTCAGCGAGGAGGGCGTCCTCTCGGCCTTCGCATCGCCGCAGGCTCTCGCCATGCCAACCTGGCGGGCCGTCTTCGAGGCCATTCACGACGGCTCGGTGGACGCGGGCGTGGTGCCGATCGAGCGTTCGGCCGGCGGTAGCGTTCGCGAGATCTACGACCTGCTCTTCAAGTTCGACGAGATCCGGATCGTCGGCGAGGTCACCGTGCCGGTCAGCCTGGCTCTCCTGGCGCTGCCCGGCCAGACACTCGACGACGTCGTCCGCGTGTACTCGATCGCCCAGGCGCTCGATCAGGCGGACGAATTCCTGCGCTCGCGGCCCTGGCAGGTCATGACCAGCTACAACACGGCCGGCGCTGCCAAGGCGATAGCCGACGGCCAGGAGCGTGGTGCCGGTGCCATCGCGTCGCCGCGCGTCGCGCCCATCTACGGCCTCGAGGTCCTTGCCGCGGACGTCCAGACCGGCAGCGCAAATCGGACCCGCTTCGCCGTCCTGGCCCGCGAGTCGCTGCCGGCCGAGATGTTTAGACCCAACGTCGTCTCGGGTCCCATGAAGACCACCCTGGTGTGGGCCGTCCGAAACGTTCCAGGGTCGCTCTACCGGTGCCTGGGCTGCTTCGCCGAGCGCAAGATCAACCTCTCTCGCCTGGAGTCGCGGCCGAGCAGGGGAGTGCGCTGGGAGTACGTCTTCTGGGCGGACATGGACGCCGACCCCGACTCGCCCAACTGCGCGGCCGCTCTCGCCGCCCTCCTGCGAGAGGCGGTGATGGTCAGGGTCGCGGGCGTCTACCATCGGGCGCCCGAGGAGTAGACCCGGCCGATCGGCGGGTCAGGCGCGGGCGGCCAGCTGGTCGGCCCGGGCCAGCTCGATATCGCGCTGGCGCCGCTGTATCCGCTGCTGGTAGAAGATGTAGCGGACGATCCGGTCCTGCGCCGCTTCCGTGATCGACTCGAACTGGACCGCGATGGTCGTCACGGGCTTGTGGGTGGCTTTGATGGGGGGCAGCGGCCGCCCGTCCGGGCCCGTGTCGGTGGCGTCTTCGACGCGGACCACCACCGCCTCCGCCATGACGACCCCGCTGCCGAGCGAGAGTCGCACCTCCAGGAGATCGTCCACGGCGGGCGCCCGTTCGATCGGACCGTCGATTCGGAAGCGGACTCCGCTCGCGCTGACGTCCCGTGTGATTCCGATTCCCGTCGTGCCCGACTCGATCGACTCGCCCTGCAGCACGGTGTACTCGATGGGGCACTCGGCGTGCAGGCGGAGATACGAACGCCGTTGCACGAACTCGACGTGGTCGTGCCAGCCGACCGCGAAGACCCGCGATTGGGTGTTGCCCATCAGGCTCAGGAACGGCTCCGAGGCCACCATCCCGGCCCGTCCCCGAGGAAACGTCAGAGACACTTGAGTGCCGCCCAGGATCCTCCCGAGCTGCGGATTCGGTCGGACGAGGCCCAGCCAGAGGCAGTCGGGAAGCACGTTGACCACGACCGCCCGGATTGCGATCCGGCGGCCGTCCACGTCAGCTTCCACGAGCACCTGGTCGTGGACGCTGGGCCTGACACCAGTCTCGATCGTCACCATCGCATGTCCAGCAAGGGCGCCGGAGCCGGTCCTTTCGTTCGCGGCCGGCCTGAGGCCGGTCCGTAGCGGGCACAAAGCCATGTCGGATCGACCAGCTCGCGTGCCGGTCCGACATGCTCTACAGGAAGAGAATCGGAGCGACCGGTCGGCCGCTTGAGGCCGGCACGGCCCTCCGGCCGCACGTCCGCCACGGTGGCTCGGGCAGGCTCGGCTCGGCCCCGGGGTGACGAAGGTACCGGGCGCCGCCGGCCGGTCAGGTCCTAGAGGCAGGATGGCCGCGGATGTCTCATCAAGGCCTTCGAGGGTGACTCGAAGAACGGCTCCTGACGATTTCCTGCGGGGCGCCCGGCTGCACCCAGCGCCCCGCACAACTCCCGCCAGCCATCCGGATCGCCCGTATCAACCGTGCGGCCGTCCGGTACGATGGCGGGGCGGCGGTCCGACAGGAGCCCGACGAGTCGGTCGGTTTCCGCCGGTCGGTCCGTCTCCCGTGTCCACTGATCGAGGTGCGCTTGAGCGGCGAGAGGATCTCGAAGTCCGCGGACGAGATCCGCAAGCGCGCCGGGGACCTCGCGGGCCGTCTGTCGGCGGATGCGCGCGGTTCCGCGTCCATCGCCCAGGAACGGGCCATCCTGCGCATGCTCGGCGTGGACGGGCTCGATCTAGCCGGACGTCCGCTCGCTTCGTCGGTCAGCGACAGGTACTGCGGATCGGATCAAAAACGGCTTGCGAGCGGGGTTCTCCTGCCACTCGTGGTCGCCATGCTCGAATACGACCTGCCGCCCCGAGAGACCGCGCTCGAAGTCGCTTCGGGTGCCATCGACCTCGGCCTGGAGGGCGAGCTGCTCGCCAGACCGGACCGTCTCCTCCCCGCGGAGCAGCGGGCGATCGCCATGCTGGAGGCGGCCGCCGCGCGAATCGACGCCAATCGGACCGCGACACGCGAGATGCGCGAGGTTCTGGGCAGCCCGCCGGAACCCCATCTCGGCGCGACCGTGAGATCGTCCGAAGTGGAATCGGCCGAGGACGAGATCGGCTCGCTGGTGGCGCATGGCGCCGGGGTCGTCGAGGTCAAGGTGCCGGCGAGCTGGGAGCTGACCGAGGTCAAGCGGCTGGCGGGCTTCGACACCGGTCGATCGCGTGGCGTGGGTCGTGGCCCTGGTGGGGCTGCCGTCGCCGCCGGCTCGGGGCGGGCGGGAGAGGCCATGAGGTCGGCTCCGGCCGGACGCTCCAGGCTGATTCGCGGACGTGAGCGCGAGGCCGCTCAATCGACCTCCATCTCGTTCGGGTCCCCGGTGCCCGCGGGCAGCCAGCGGGGTCTCGCGGAGCTGCGCCGGGCCGCCGACGACGCCAGCGCCGAACGAGGCTGCTACGCGAGCCTGATGACCGTGACCTCGGCCTTTGCCGCGCCAGAGCAGGCCGTCGTCGCCGCTTTCGAGCGGATCGACTACGTGGAGGCGGACCCGATTCGCGAGATCGTCGAGGACAACGTCTATCCCGAGCGGGCCGTGGCCGAGGACTCCTTCGCCCATCGAGTCGAGGCGCGGGCGGGCAGCCGCTTGCTCCTCGGGGCCGGGCCGCTTGCGCTCGGCGCGGAAGTGGCGGCCGGCGTCCCATCCGATGTCGCGGCACGAGCCGGCCGCGCCCTGGCGCTCCAGGCGCTCGGAGTGGAGCTGTCCCTCGCCGATGGCCTCGTCACCCAGCGGATCCTGCTCGGCTGCATCCCGAGCTGGATGGTCGGCGGAGGCGACGCGGCCGGGGTCTTCCTCCAGGTGCTCGTTCGGCGGATCGTGTTCCCCGATCATCCGCTCGTCGTCACGGGGCCGGTCGCGGGCCTGACCACTCCCGCCGCGGCCGCCGTTCTGAGCACGGCGCTCACGGCCGGGGGCGTTTCGCTCGTGCTCGATCGAGGCGTCCGAGACGTCTCGGCCGGAGCGGCGGATCTGGCCGCCATCGCCGCCGGCGCGGAGGGCCTCCGCTCTGCCCTGACCGGCGGCGCCGCCGCGCCTCACTTGCTGCGTGGCGCGGCCGATGCACTCGCCGGCCGCATCCTCGACGAGGCGGCACTGACTCTCGAGAAGCTTTCCTCCGACGGTTGGGCCAGCCTCCTCGGCCCGGCGGGCTCCGGAGAGCGGGACAGGCTGGGCCGGTCGGCGGTCGTCAATCGGGCAAGCGGGCCCGGTTGCTCGGCCGCCCTGGTCGATCGCTTCTTCTGATTCCTGGAGGCGAGCGGGCCGGGGCCCCGCGTGTGCCCTGAGCCCCGCCTTGCGAGCGTCCCTCACGGCCGGCGGCATGCCCGGGCCGCCGGCGAGTCGGTGTAGCATGCCCCGGTTCGCATCGAGCCAAGGAGCGGAAACCTGAGCCAGTCCGAAGAACGCGTCCTTTCGGTCGCGGGCAGGCGCATCCCCCTCGTCACAGCCGCCGGAGTCGCCGCACTGGTCGGCGCGTGGGTCGCCATCGCCTACTTCGCCGAGCCCTGGGGCCGGAGCCTGCTGCCGTCGGGCATGGACGCCCGCTGCTACTGGCTGCCGAGCCTGGCCGACCCGTACCTCCACTCGAACTGGACCGACCAGATCGCCTATCCATACTCGCCGGCCTTCCTGCAGCTCCTTCAGCCGATCCGCCTGCTGCCCTGGCAGGCCTTCATGACCGTTTGGGCGGCGATCCTGATGGTCGCGATGGCATATCTGACCGGGCCGCGACTGATCCTGTTCGGCCTGGCCTGGTTCGGGCTGATGGAGATCTGGGGCGGAAACGTCGAGCTGCTAGTGGCCGCGGCAATCGTGCTCGGGTTCCGCTGGCCCGCGACCTGGTCGTTCGTTCTGCTGACCAAGATCACGCCGGGCGTAGGGTTGCTCTGGTTCGTGGTCCGGCGTGAGTGGCGTTCTCTGTTCGTCGCCCTTGCCGCGACGGCGGGTATCGCCGCGATCTCGTTCGCGCTGGCGCCGGACGCCTGGATCCGCTGGCCGCAGGTCCTCGCGAGCAACGTCGGCAAGAGCGGCACCTGGGCCGCGGTGCCGATCCCGCTGGCGGTCCGGCTGCCGTTCGCCGTGGTGCTGATCGTCTGGGGCGCGCTCAAGAACTACCGCTGGGTCGTGCCGATCGGGGCGATGCTCGCCCTGCCGGCGCTGTGGTACGGCGGCCTCTCGATCGCTCTCGCGGCTCTTCCGCTCGTCGGGGCGAGGACGTGGTCGGATCTGCGGCGCGTGGCGCTGGAGGCTCGCGCGGACCTCGCCAACTGGCGCACCACCGTCGCTCTTGGGTCTCGCGCCGCAACCGGCTCCTGACGCTAGGATTGACCCAACAGCGTCCCACGGGTTCAGCCAGATCGACCAACGCTCAACGCCGTCAGCAACACGAGGAGCAGCCGGTGGCCGAAGGTACTCCACTGCCAATTCGCGACACTTCATGGCCGGCCCTGCACGTGTCCCGGCACCCGGCGATCCTCCACAAGCTGGCGATTCTGCGCGACGAGCGGACCGAGCCCAAGAAGTTCCGCGAGGTCGTTCGCGAGCTCTCCTGGCTGCTCGGCTACGAGGCTCTCGCCGACGTGGAAGTGACGCCGCTGCGAGTCCAGACTCCGATCGAGGTAACCGACGCCCACCAGCTCGGGGTCCGGATCGGTCTCGTGCCGATTCTCCGCGCCGGGCTCGGCATGGTCGACGCCATGCTCGAACTGATGCCGACCGCCGAGGTCTGGCATCTGGGCCTCTTCCGCGACGAGAAGACGCTCCGGCCGGTCGAGTACTACAACAAGCTGCCGGATTCAGCGACCGTGGATCTGTGCATGATCCTCGACCCGATGCTGGCCACCGGCGGCTCCGCTACGGCCGCGATCGAGGTGCTGAAGCGTTGGGGCGCCACCCGGATCAAGCTCGTGAACCTGATCGTGGCTCCTGAGGGAGTGGACGCCGTCACGGCCGCTCACCCGGACGTTGAGATCTACTGTGCCGCGGTCGACCGCGAGCTCAACGACCGCGGCTACATCATGCCGGGGCTGGGAGACGCGGGCGATCGCCAGTTCGGCACCGGCCACTAGCGGTTCGGCGTCTGACGGTCCGGCACTTCGTTGCTCGCTGCGCCGCTCCGCTCACGCACGTTCGGGTGCGCTCGCGTCGCGTGCTCGCTCCCGCCTCGTTCCGAACCGCCGGCTGCCGAACCGCATACCGAATATCCGAGTTGACCGGCATCTACGACGTCTGACGGTCCGGCACTTCGTTGCTCGCTGCGCCGCTCCGCTCACGCACGTTCGGGTGCGCTCGCGTCGCGTGCTCGCTCCCGCCTCGTTCCGAACCGCCGGCTGCCGAACCGCATACCGAATATCCGAGTTGACCGGCATCTACGACGTCTGACGGTCCGGCACTTCGTTGCTCGCTGCGCCGCTCCGCTCACGCACGTTCGGGTGCGCTCGCGTCGCGTGCT
>DAHXON010000004.1:89959-92459 GCA_027364875.1 Chloroflexota bacterium | reverse complement strand
ATCGCCACGTCCGGCAGGCTGCGAGCGACGAGCTCGAGCCGCTGGTCCGCGTCCCCGCACTGGCCGACGACCTCGAAGCCGGCGTCGGCCAGAAGCCGGGCCACGCCCTCGCGAAGGAGGACGGCGTCGTCGGCGATGGCGACCCGGATGGCCCGCGAAGCCGCCGATCCGGGCGAAGCCGCCGATCCGGGCGAAGCCGCCGATCCGGGCGAAGCCGCCGATTCGGACTCAGAGGAGGGCGGGCCCGCCGATCGGAGCGGACCCCCCGAGGAGCGCGAGGCCGGCGGAGTCTTCACCTGGCCTCCTGCACTTCCCCTGCGGACATGACGGCCCTGACGGTGGTGCCCGAGCCATGCGGGCTCACGACTTCCAGAGTACCGCCGACCGCTTCGACTCGATCACGAAGTCCCTGGAGTCCCTGCCCCGCCTCGATGTCCGCCCCGCCACAGCCGTCGTCCGTTAGCTCGACCGCCAGTTCACCGTCGGCCAGAGACAGCGTCACCAGGACCTCGCTGGCGCGCGCGTGCTTGGCTGCGTTGGCCAGCCCCTCCGAAACGACGAAGTAGGTCGTGGCCTCGAGCTGCGGCGGCAGTCTGCGGCCGATCGAACCCTGGAGGCGCGCGGGAACGGCCGATCGCTCCACGAGCGATCCGACCGCGGCGTCCAGCCCGGCCTGGGTCAGGATGGCCGGATGGATGCCCCGGGCGAGGTCCCGCAGCTCGGCGAGAGCCGCTCTGGCTTCGTCCGAGGCCTGGGCCAGAGAGGCCGCGAGTACAGGCCCCTCGGCGCCGGGCTTGGACTCCATCTCCGCCTTCGCCCGGCCGAGCGCCAGCGACAGGGCGACGAGCCTCTGCTGGGCTCCGTCGTGGATGTCCCGTTCGAGCCGGCGCCGCTCCGCGTCCGCCGCCTCCACTATCCGCGTCCGTGACGCTCGAACCTCGGCCAGCTGCGCCTGGACCTCCCGATGGAGCTTCTCGTTCTCCACAGTGAGCCTCACGGCGGTCGCGACCGAAGAGACGAGCCCCGGATCGTCGAGCAGGGCCTTGTCGTGGAGTATCGCGGCCAGCGGAGTGCCTTCCCGCTCCAGCGCGGTCACGGCGCGGTTCCCAGCCGCGGCGTCGACGTCCGCCACCGGGAGGCCGGATGCCCCTGTGTACGTGCCCGTCTCCGAAGACCAGAGCAGAACCTCGAGCGAAGGGTCGTGGAGCGCCGCGGCGAGAGCCCGCCGGAGCTCGGCCGGTTCGGGCGTCTCGCCGAGCTCGACGACCAGGTCCGCGATGGCGGAACGGGCCATTCGGACGCGGAGCAGGCCGGCCATGAATCCGAGCGAGATCGCCGAGAAGCTCAGCGTGTGGACGAATCTCACCGCCTGGACGAGCTGGTCGTTCGGCTCCGTGATCTCGACCGCTGCCTGAACGACGGAGGCGGCCACGAAGGCGAGGGCGCCAAGGAGGACGGGCTCTATGGAGCGCCGGCCCGGGCCCTTGAGAGCCAGCCAGCGACGGGCCAGCCAGAAACCGACGACGAGCAGGACGCCGATCCCGACGACGTCGTAGCCGATGCTGAAGACATCCACGGCCGCCTGCGGGGGAGACAGGCGGAACGGGTTGGGTTCGCGCCAGCCCGGGATGGACCGGACCGGATCCGCCAGAACGACCTGCTGGATTCGGAAGACGAGCACGAGCAGGCACGTGGCCGCGACGGCGAGCGATTCTCCGCGCCCCAGCTTGCCCGATGGAAACGCGGCCAGAACGGCGATCCCGAGGCCGGTGGCGGTCACGAACGCGACCGCCGAGGCGACGATCAGGATTTCGGAGCCGCTTCCGACCATGAAGGCGAGCGGACCCAGCAGTCCGGAAACCGTGAGCCAGGTGCCGATCGGATTCTCGGGCCGCCGTGCCCGGGCGATCGTTCCGGCCAGTACCGAGACGAATCCGGAGGCGCCGAGCGCGACGCGGGTGGGGAAATCGGCTGCCTGACCGCTCGAAGTGACGTCGAACCACCAGCCGCTCACCACGAGAGGAATGGAAGAGGACGCCACGCCCAGCAGGAGAAGGGCCAGCGTTTCGCCGCGGCGGCGGTCCAGCTTCACGATCGACGTCCAGCGCTCATCGGCCAATCGTCGCACCCGGGTGGCGGCGGCGCCACAGGGCTATCCCTGAGCCGGCGGCCGTCGAATCTCGGGCTGCCCCTGACCTCTCGACGCGGGGCTGCCCCGATGGCTTCGATCCTCGTCGCCTCCATCGTGGCGCCATCAAAACCCCACGAGGAAACGACAGATGCCAATGCTCCGCAACCTGGCCCGCCGCCGGGTCCGCACCAGCCTGACCATCCTGGGCGTGACCATCGGCATCTGGGCGCTGGTGGTCTTCGGTTCGATGGCGAACCGGGTGAACATCATGGTCAGCAACGGCAGCGCCTTCTTCGACAACGGCACCATCACCGTCTGGGGCGGGGGAGGCAGCGTTCCCAAGTCCAACCCGCTCGACATCGCCGTCGG
>DAHXON010000004.1:0-89949 GCA_027364875.1 Chloroflexota bacterium | reverse complement strand
GCGCTCGAGGGCGTGGATCTCGTCGTGCCGTCGGTCCAGCTGAACCTCAGCGACGATCCGAGTGGCAGCCCGATGGCCCTGCCGCCGATGATCGAGGGGACGATCCCGGGCGCCAACCACGGCCGGGACACGTTTCCGGTAACCCCCGCTTCGGGCCGGTTGCTGACCGCCGCCGACGGCGACGCCAACAGGGTCGTCCTCGGCTGCGACCTGGCCCGCCAGTTCGGCAAGGCCGTGGGCGACACGATGACCATGCGCGGCGAGGATTTCCTGGTCGTCGGGGTTCTGCAACCTACCCTGACCCAGCCGGACAACGCCGCCCAGGTGCCCATGGCCGCGGCCCAGAGGCTCTTCCTCGCGTCTCTTCCCTCCCTGGTGCGGGGCGGCCTGGAGGCCTCCCGGGTCGTGACCGGCTTCATCGTCTATCCGAAGCCCGGCATCGATCCCAACGCCATGGCCGCGGCTATCAGAGCCGCCGATCCCGAGCTCGGCACGATGACCCCGGACGACTTCAATCGCCTGCTGGGCTCGTACTCCTCGATGCTGAGCGCGCTCTTCGTCGGCATCGCCTTGATCAGCGTCGTGGTCGGCGGCCTATCGGTCGTGAACACAATGGCCATGTCCATCGCCGAGCGGACGCGCGAGATCGGGATCAAGCGGGCGATCGGTGCCAGCCGATCTCGGATCATCCGCGAGTTCGTCGGGGAGTCCGCGTTGATCGGCCTGATAGGCGGGGCGATCGGGCTCGTTCTCGGCGCGGTCGTGGTGATGGCGGCCAACGAGTTGGGCCGCTCGTCCGGAACCATTTTGTTCGAGCTGACGCCCGGAACCGCCGCCGGCGCCCTGGGCTTCGCCACATTCCTCGGAGCGCTCGCGGGTCTGGTGCCGTCGGTTCATGCCGCTCGGCTGGATCCAGTCGCCGCTCTGCGCTACGAGTGACATTCGATCGGACGCGCCCGCGGGCGCCTCGAGGAGACCCACCGATGACTTCCACGGAAATCGATCGTTCGACCGGAGAGGCACTGCTCGAAGGCCGGAACCTGCGCAAGACCTACCGCCTGGGGCGGGACAACAGCGTCGAAGCCCTCCGCGGCGTGGACGTGACCATCCGGGCCGGCGAGATGGTGGCGATCATGGGCCCGTCGGGCTCGGGCAAGAGCACTCTCATGCACGTCCTGGGCCTGCTCCACGCGCCCGACGCAAACCACGGCCCGCGGCCGGAGCTCTGCTTCGCCGGTCGCGACGTCGCGTCGCTGGGTGAGGGCGAACGGACCCGCATCCGAGCCAGGGAGATGGGCTTCGTCTTCCAGGATTTCAATCTGGTGGGAACCATGACGGCGCTCGAGAACGTGACGCTCGCGGCCGGCTATGCGGGTCTTGGCCGGGCGGACGGACGGTCGAAGGCTCGTGAAGCGCTCGCTCGAGTCGGGCTTGCCGAGCGGTCCGGACACCGGCCCAACGAGCTGTCCGGCGGCGAGCAGCAGCGGGTGACGATCGCACGTGCGCTCGTCTCGTCGCCGGCTCTCGTTCTTGCCGATGAGCCGACGGGCAACCTCGATTCCGCGCGGACCGGCGAGATCCTCTCCATCTTCCGCCGTCTCAACCGGGACGAGGGCCAGACTCTCGTTCTCGTCACCCACGACCCTGAGGTCGGCGAGGCCTGCGATCGAGTGATCCGCATGCGCGACGGCAGGATCGCCTGAGGTTCGAATGGGGCCGCTGCCCCTGCAAGCGGCCCCATTGCGGCTCGGTTGAATGGCCAGGTCGTGCCCTTCCAAGATTGTTCGCGCAGTGATGCTGTGCTAGATTCACCCGGCCCTTGGGCAGACAGGTGAAGAGCCAACGAGCCTGATCGAAGGAGTGGACCGAGCGCACGAGCCTCCGGACTGCTGATCGACTGACGGCTTGAGCGCGGCTCGAGCCGTTTTGCTTTTCCAGGGACTATCAATACAGGAGACATATCTTGACCGAAGAGCAGATGGGCGGGACCACGCCGGAGACCGAGGCAGCCGCCCCGGTCGCTGACCAGGCGTCCGAGCAAGCCGCTGGCGTAGCTGTCGCCGGCGAGCCCGCCGAGACCACCTCCGCCGCCGCCGTCGAACCCAGCGAGCCGCCCGCCCCGGCCGCCCTCGAAGAGGCCGCGGTGACTGAAGCCGAGGTCGCCGACGCACCCGCCGCCGCTGAGCCCGAGGAGGCCCCCGCGCCGCCTGTGTCGCGGCCGGAGCCCTCCACGATGGAGGAGCTCCTCGCCGAGCAAGACGCCGACATCCGCAGCTTCAAGCACGGTGACGTCGTCGAAGGAACCGTCGTCCGCATCGATCGAGACGAGATCCTCGTGGACATCGGGGCCAAGAGCGAGGGCGTGGTTTCCAACCGCGAGCTCTACGGTCGTCATGCCGAATCCGCTCCGCAGCTGGCCATCGGGGACGTGGTCCTCGTCTACGTGCTCCAGCCCGAGTCGCAGGAGGGCCACGCGGTCCTGTCGCTGCGGCGAGCCGGCCTCGAGCGCAAGTGGCGGGCAATGCAGGAGCAGTTCGAGGCGGGCGCGATCATCGACGCGCCGGTCATCGACCACAACAAGGGCGGCCTCATCGTCGACTGCGGCATCCGCGGCTTCGTCCCGATCAGTCAGATCGTGGACTTCCCGCGCCGCCCGCAGAACGATCAGCCGCGCGACGCCGCTCAGGAGATTGCCGAGAAGCTGCAGCCGTACGTCGGCCGCAAGCTCCGCCTCAAGATCCTCGAGGTCAACCGCAAGGCCAACCGCCTGATCCTCTCGGAGAAGGTGGCCCTCTACGAGGAGCGCCGCGAGAAGCGGGACGAGCTCTTCAGCAGCCTGCAGGTCGGCCAGCAGGTCAGCGGCACCGTCCGCTCGATCGCGCCCTTCGGCGTCTTCATCGATCTCGGCGGGATCGATGGCCTCGTCCACAAGAGCGAGCTCTCGTGGAACAAGGTCAACAATCCCGAGGCCGGCTACAAGGTCGGCGACTCGGTCGAGGCCGAGGTCATCGACATCAACCACGAGCGCGGGCGGATCAGCCTGTCCATCCGCAAGCTCCAGCCGGATCCGTGGCATTCGACCGTTGCCGACTTCAAGGTCGGCGACGTGATCGACGGCACGGTCACCAAGCTGGTCAACTTCGGCGCCTTCGTGCGAGTGCGCGACGGGCTCGAAGGCCTCATCCACATCAGCGAGCTGTCCCATCAGCGCGTCGCTCATCCGGGCGACGTTGTCCACGAGGGTCAGACGCTCAAGCTCAAGATCATCAGCCTCGATTCCGAGCGGCATCGCCTTGGCCTGAGCCTCAAGCAGGCCGAGGAGCCGCCGGCCCGGCCGGCCCCGACCGAGATGCCCGCCCCGGTTGCGACGGCGGCGGCCGCTCCGTCGCCTCGCCCAGAGCGACGACCTCGCCCGGAGCGCGGCTACTCGATGGCCGACGCCGTCCAGGAGCCCGAGGGCGGAATCGACAACACGCTGGCCTCGGCCTTCGCCCAGATCCGCCAGCAGGTTGCCGAATCCGAAGCCCGAGCTGCGGGCGGGTCCGAATCTCCCGTAGCCGAAGCTCCCGCAGCAGAGGCTCCGGTGGCGGCAGCTCCGGTGGCGGAAGCTCCGGCAGCCGAAGCGCCGGCGGCAGAGGCGCCGGCGGCAGAGGCGCCCGCAGCAGAGGCTCCCGTGGCCGAAGCTCCGGCAGCCGAAGCCCCGGTAGCCGAGACGCCGGCGGCCGAGACCCCGGCGGCCGAGGTCGCGGAAGAGGCTCCCGAGGCACCCGCGAAGAAGTCGCGGGCCAAGAAGGCTGAGGCCGAGACCGAAGCCGAGGCTCCCGCGGAAGCGGAGGCTCCTGCCGAGGCAGAAGCTCCCGCCGAAGCGGCGCCCGAGGCTCCGGCCGAATAGCGGACCGGACGGCATTTCGGAGACGCGGAAAAACCCGCGGCTCCGGCCCAACCGAACTCCCACGCCACGGTACGGGTAGATCCGTCCAGGGCGCTGGCGCGTACAACAGATGTAGATACGTGCAACGACCCGCCGGGATCCGGCGGGTCGTTGTCACCCTTTTCGGTCTAGATTCCGCACCTGCCCACGGAACCTCACACGGCACACGGCAAGGTCGAGTGGCCTCCGGACCACATCCTGAGCCGATCGAGCCCCCTCTTCGGGGGCGAGTTACACGGTAAGGCGGGCGTGCTAGCATGCCCTCAAGGTCGTTTCTGACGGTGCCGTCGTCTCCAGACGAAGCATCGCCGCCGGACCACGACGGGAAGACACGGACGTTCATGTCGATGGATCGTTTCGACAAATTCACGGATCGGGCGCGCAAGGTCCTGACACTCGCTCAGGACGAAGCGCAGCGGTTCAACCACAACTACATCGGTACTGAGCACCTTCTCCTCGGCCTCGTGCGTGAGGGGGAGGGTGTGGCTGCGCGCGTGCTCGAGAACATGAATGTCGAGCTTCCGAAGGTCCGAACCGCCGTCGAGTTCATCATCGGCCGCGGCGACAGACCGGTCGTCGGCGAAGTCGGGCTCACGCCTCGCGCCAAGCGAGTCATCGAGCTGGCGATAGACGAGGCGCGCCGCCTCGGCCACAACTACATCGGTACGGAGCATCTGCTCCTCGGCCTGGTCCGCGAAGGTGAGGGCATCGCCGCCGGCGTTCTCGAGTCGCTCGGGGTCAGCCTGGACAAGGTCCGCCACGAGGTCATTCGCGTCCTGTCGCAGTCGTCCTCGGCCGGTCCCGCGCAGGAGACCAAGCGCGCCAGCAAGACGCCCACCGTGGACCAGCTGGGCATCAACCTCACCGAAGCCGCCCGCCTGGGCAAGCTCGATCCGGTCATCGGCCGCGAAAAGGAGATCGAGCGCGTCATCCAGATCCTGAGCCGCCGGACCAAGAACAATCCGGCGCTCATCGGCGAGCCGGGCGTCGGCAAGACGGCCATCGCCGAGGGTCTGGCGCATCGGATCGTCAACGGCGACGTTCCGGAGACACTGGCCAACAAGCGCGTCCTGACGCTCGACATCGGCTCGCTCGTGGCCGGCACCAAGTACCGCGGCGAGTTCGAGGAGCGCCTGAAGAAGATCATCGAGGAGCTGCGCAACACCAACGACGCCGTCCTCTTCATCGATGAGCTGCACACCCTGGTCGGCGCGGGAGCGGCCGAGGGTGCGATAGACGCCGCCAACATCCTCAAGCCGCCGCTATCCCGTGGCGAGCTGCAGTGCATCGGCGCTACGACGCTGGACGAGTACCGCAAGTACATCGAGCGAGACGCCGCCCTCGAGCGCCGCTTCCAGCCGGTGATGGTCGAGGAGCCAACGCTCGAGCAGACCGTCGACATCCTGATGGGCATCCGCGAGCGCTACGAGCAGCATCACAAGGTCCAGATCACCGACGGGGCCGTCAAGGCCGCCGTGGACCTCTCGATCCGGTACATAACGGACCGCCATCTGCCGGACAAGGCGATCGACCTGATCGACGAAGCCGCCAGCCGCGTCCGCCTGCGCTACGCCTCCGCGCCGCCCACTCTCCGCGCGGCCCAGAAGGATCTCGAGCGGATCACGCGCGAGAAAGACAGCGCGATCAACTCTCAGGAATACGAGTCCGCCGCGTCGCTTCGCGAGTCGGAGGCCACCGCCCGCCAGAAGGTGGACGATCTGCGCGCGGAGTGGCAGGCGTCCATCTCCAACGAGCAGCCCAAGGTTGACGACGAGGAGATCGCCCAGGTCGTCGCGATGTGGACCGGCATTCCGGTCACTCGCATCGCCCAGGAAGAGTCCGAGCGTCTGCTCCACATGGAAGACGACCTGCACAAGCGGGTCATCGGCCAGCAGGACGCGATCGAGCTCATCTCCAAGGCGGTTCGTCGCGCTCGCGCGGGGCTCAAGGATCCCAAGCGGCCCATCGGCTCGTTCATCTTCCTCGGGCCTACCGGCGTCGGAAAGACCGAGCTGGCCAAGGCGCTCGCCGAGTTCATGTTCGGCAGCGAGGACGCGCTCATCAAGATAGACATGAGCGAGTTCATGGAGCGCCACAACGTCAGCCGGCTCGTCGGAGCGCCCCCCGGATACGTCGGCTTCGACGAGGGCGGCCAGCTCACCGAGGCCGTCCGGCGCAAGAGCTACGCGGTCGTGCTCCTCGACGAGATCGAGAAGGCCCACCCCGAGGTCTTCAACATGCTGTTGCAGATCCTCGAGGACGGGCACCTCTCGGACGCCAAGGGACGCCGCGTGGACTTCCGCAACTGCATCATCATCATGACCTCCAACCTGGGCGCCAGGCAGCTCCAGACGAACTCGTCGCTGGGCTTCCGCTCGCAGGGCGACACCGAGGAAGCGCGCCAGGCGGCCAGCTTCGAGCTGATGAAGGACAAGGTCGACAAGGAGCTCAAGCAGACCTTCCGGCCCGAGTTCCTCAACCGCATCGACGCCACGGTCGTCTTCCGATCGCTGACCGTCGAGGAGATTCGCCTGATCGTGGATCTGATGCTGGCTCGAGTGCGCGAGCAGCTTCGGGCTCAGAGCATGAGCCTCGAAGTCACTCAGGCGGCCAAGGACCACATCATCAAGATCGGCTACGACGTGGCTTACGGCGCCCGGCCGCTCCGCCGCGTGATCCAGAACATGATCGAGGACGTGCTTGCCGAGCAGCTCCTGCTCAACACGTACGAACCCGGAACGACGATCGTGGTGGACAAGAGCTCCGAAGCGGGCCTCGACATCCACGCCGCCGAGGAGAAGCAGCCCGTCGAAGCTGGCCTCTGAGGCCGGGTCGGAGGGGTGGCGCGCTCCCAGAGCAGGTACATCTGCCAGTCGTGCGGCGCGGAGCATCTCCGTTGGGAAGGCCAGTGCCGCACGTGCGGCGCCTGGAACACTCTCGTCGAGACGGTCGTGCGGCCCTCCGAGGCCAGGGCGCGGGCGAACCGCCCGGTTTCCGTGCCCGGCGGCGATCAGGCCGGTCGACCACAGGCCCTGAGCAAGCTTCGCGAAGTCGAGACGGTTCGGACGCCGACATCAATCGGCGAGGTAGATCGCGTGCTGGGCGGCGGGCTCGTGCCCGGCTCGATCCTCCTGGTCGGCGGCGAGCCGGGGATCGGCAAGTCCACGCTCCTGCTCCAGGTCGCCTCGGCCATAGCCGCCCGAACGGACACGTCGGTCCTCTACGCGACCGGCGAGGAGTCGGCCGGACAGGTTCGGCTGCGGGCGGGGCGCCTCGGCCTCCTGGAGGCGCCGTCTTCCGATTCGGTCCACGGCGTCGCCGCCAGCGAAGTCGGGCGCATCGCCGAGCTGGCCCGCGAGTTCCGGCCGGGGCTGCTGGTCGTCGACTCGATTCAGACCATGACCTCCGACGACCTCGACGGGCCTTCGGGCAGCGTCGGCCAGGTCCGCGAGTGCGCCACGCGGCTGATGGAGCTGGCCAAGCAGGAGGGGATCGCGGTCATCCTGGTTGGCCACGTCACCAAGGACGGGACGCTCGCGGGGCCAAAGACGCTCGAGCATCTCGTGGACGCCGTACTCAACCTGGAGGGCGAGCGCACGGCGACTATGCGGCTGCTCCGAGCGAGCAAGAACCGCTTCGGCTCGACCGAGGAAGTGGGCGTCTTCGAGATGGCCGAACGAGGCCTCGCGGAGGTATCGGACCCGGGCCGGGCATTCCTGCCGGGCACGGACGAGCACGCTCCGGGCAGCGTCACGGGTGCCACGCTGGAGGGGACGCGGCCGCTCCTCGTCGAGGTCCAGGCCCTGGTCTCGCCGGGCGGATACGGAACTCCCCGCCGCACCGCCCTGGGAATGGATGCCAACCGGCTCTCGCTCCTCGTCGCCGTGCTGGGCCGCCGCGCCGGGATCGGACTTGGGAGCCACGACGTCTACGCCAATCTTGCCGGAGGCCTCGACCTGGACGACCCGGGGCTGGATCTGCCGCTGGCCCTGGCACTGGCTTCGTCGCTGCGCGACCGGGTCGTGCCCGCGGATCTCGTGGCCGTGGGCGAGGTTGGGTTGCTCGGCGAGGTCCGCCCGGTTGCCGGCCTGGAGCGGCGGCTGCGCGAAGCGTTCCGGCTCGGGTTCAGGACGGCCATCGTGCCTCGTTCCCGGCTCGGAGAGGCGCCGGCGATCCCGGGTATGCAGGTGACCACTGTTGGGAACCTCCGCGAGGCGGTCGTCGCCGCCTTCGGCCGCGATGGCCGCGAAGCCCGGGAAGGCCGCGATGGAGCCGAGGGTCGGCAGGGTCGCGATGCCTCCCGCCCGGCCGGCTCAGGCCCCGAGGTGGACGCCGGTGAGGCGGGCAGGCCTTCAACGTAGCGGCACGACCGCCCCGATGCTAGGCTGCGCGGTGCGAGGCGTCATCCTCTCCGGACTCATCCTGGGTTCATTCCCGCCCGCGGCAAGGCTTTCATCGTGATTCGACTCATTCGCCTACTGGGCGGCGCCCTTGGCGCACTCATCGGCCTTGGATTCGTGCTGTCCCAGGTCGGGCTGTTCGACCGAACCGGGGCAGCGTCCGTCCTGATCCTCATCTGGATCGGGGCCTGGGTCCTGGTTGGCTACGTGCTGCTGCCGTATCTGACCGTGGTTCCGGCCAACAAGCTCATCCACGGCGTTCGGGCCATGTCCACGGCCGACTTCCTGGCCATCGTCGCCGGCCTGGTCGTGGGGTTGTTCATAGCCGTGCTCCTGGGCCTGCCGCTCGCGGCCCTGCCGCAGCCGTACGGCAGCTACCTGCCGATCGGCATCTCGATCATCTTCGGCTTCGGCATGGTCGGCCTGACCCTGGCCAAGCGGGAAGACCTGGTCGCCGCTGCCCAGGCCGCCGGGATCCTTCACAGGCCCGAGCCTCCGGCGGCCGCGACCCGCTCGGGCGAAACCGAAGTGGTGGTGGACACCAGCGCGATCATCGACGGCCGCATCGCCGATATCGTCGACTCGGGATTCCTCTATCACCGGCTCCTGATCCCGCGGTTCGTCCTGGACGAACTGCAGAAGATCGCCGACAGCTCGGACGCCCAGCGGCGTGGTCGCGGCCGGCGAGGGCTCGAGATCCTCGGCCGGCTGCAGAAAGAAGGGCCCACGCCCGTGGAAATCGTCACGGACGATCCGGCGGAGGCCCCCGACGTCGACGCCAAGCTGGTGGCGCTCGCCCGGACCCGCGGCGCGGCGATCCTGACCAACGACTTCAACCTCAATCGCGTCGCGGATCTCCAGTCCATCCGGGTGCTCAACATCAACTCGCTCGCCAATGCGCTCAAACCGGCGCTGCTACCGGGCGACCAGCTGCATATCAAGGTCCTCACCGAGGGCAAGGAAGCGGGCCAGGGAGTCGGCTACCTCGACGATGGGACGATGGTCGTCATCGAAGGCGGCGCAAAGCTGGTCGGTCACGAGCTGGACGTCGCGGTCACCCGGGTGCTCCAGACCGTGATGGGCCGGATGGTCTTCGCCCAGGTCAGGCCCGAGTGAGTACTGGCGGAGATCTCGGAGAGGCGGCACCCGGGGCCATTCTCGGCGTGGTGGTTGCCGCCGGCTCCAGCACGCGCATGGGCGGCCCCGACAAGCTCCAGGCCCTCCTCGGCGACAAGACCGTGCTCCGCCGGTCGGTCGAAGCGCTAGTCGAGGGCGGCGCGTCGCCGATCGTCATCGTCGCGGCGGCGAACCGCGTCGCCGAGATAGCGGCCGAGACGTGGTTGCCGGACTGCGTCCGGGCAGTCGTCGCGGGAGGATCTCGGAGGCAGGAATCCGTAGCGGCAGGGATCGAGGCCGCAGCCGCGGCGCTGGAAGCGGCGCTGGGGGCGACGCCGCGCACGACGCCGGAAGCCGTGCCGGCGGCATCGCCTGAGGCCGGGCCGGCGGAATCGCCGGAAGCCGCGACGAACGCGGCCGATCGGGCGGTGGTCCTCGTTCACGATGCGGCCCGGCCGCTTGCCAGCCCGGTTCTGGTTCGCGCCGTCGCGCTGGCCGCCCGCGAGCACGGCGCGGCGATACCGGTGGTGCCGGTCGCGGAGACGCTCAAGCGGCTTTCCGGCCAGCATGTCGGAGAGACCGTGGACCGCACCGATATGGCCACAGCCCAGACTCCGCAGGGCGTCCAGCTGGCCCTGATCAGGGCGGCATACCGGACCTATCCCGCCGACGGCCCGGAAACCTGGACCGACGAAGCCTCACTCCTGGAGGCCTGTAGAATCCCCGTCCGGGCCATTCCCGGGGAGCCCACGAACCTGAAGGTGACCGTGCCGGCCGATCTCGAACGCGCTCGCATGATCCTCGACGCCGGGTTGGTGCCGGGGCTTGCGGCCGCGCGCCCGAGCCGGCCGAGCGAATCCCGGCTCCTGGCCGCCGGCCGAATCGGGCTGGGCGTCGACGGCCACTCGTTCGGTTCGGGAGCCCCCTTGTGCCTCGGCGGGCTGCGGATCGAAGGCGCGCCGCGTCTCGAAGGCCATTCGGACGGCGACGTCGCCCTCCACGCCGTCGCCGACGCCCTCCTCGGAGCTGCCGGCCTTGGAGACCTCGGCCGGCTCTTCCCCGCCGACCACCGCACTCCGCGGGGCATCTCGAGCGTCGAGCTCCTGACCTCTGTCGCCGAGCGGGTCCGGCAGGGGGGCTGGCACGTGGCCAGCATCGATCTGACGATCACCGCCGCGCGTCCAAAGATGGCGCCGCGGCTGCCCGAGATGGAAGAAGCCATAGCCGCGGCCGTGGGCATAGACGCCGCGATCGTGAACGTGAAAGCCTCGACCGGCAACCTCGCCGGCGACGAGGGCGCCGGGCGATCCATTTCCGCCACCGCGGTTGCCTGGCTGGTGCCGCAGCCATCCACGCCAGGGGAGGCATGACGACACAGATATGACCATCCGCCTGTTCGACACAATGGCCGGCGCAGTCCGAGATTTCGTGCCCCTCGTTCCGGGCAAGGTCGGCATCTACACGTGCGGCCCCACCGTGTACAGCCAGGCCCACGTCGGCAACTTCCGGGCGTTCATCTTCGGCGATCTGCTCAGCCGCTACCTGCGCTATCGCGGCTATCAGGTCACCTGGGTCATGAACGTCACGGACATCGACGACCGCATCATCAAGGGTGCCAACCGCGAGGGCATCACGATCGGCGAGCTATCGGAGAAGTACCGCAAGCTTCTCGTCGCCGACATGGAGACGCTTGGCATCCGGACGCCGGATGTGATGCCCAAGGCCACGGAGAACATCGCCCAGCAGGTCCAGCTGATCCAGATTCTTCTCGAGAAGGGTCACGCCTACCGCACGGACGATGGCTCCTACTTCTTCCGGATCTCCAGCTGGCCCGAATACGGACGGCTGGCCCGCATCGATCCGGAAGGCATGCGGGTCGGCGAGCGCGTCGAGGCGGACGAGTACGGCAAGGACGACGTGCGCGACTTTGCGCTGTGGAAGGGGCCCAAGCCGGGCGAGCCGAGCTGGGATACCGCGATCGGGCCCGGACGACCAGGCTGGCACATCGAATGCTCGGCGATGAGCATGCGCTACCTGGGCGAATCGTTCGACATCCACACCGGCGGGATCGATCTGATCTTCCCGCACCACACCGACGAGATTGCCCAGAGCGAGGCCGCCACCGGGAAGAAGTTCGTCAACTACTGGCTGCACAACGCGTTCCTCCAGCTGGGCACCCAGAAGATGGCGAAATCCACCGGCAACATAGAACGCGTTGCGGAGATCGTCGGCCGGGGCGTCTCCCGGCGCGCGTTGCGGCTGGCGCTGATGTCCGCTCACTACCGCTCGCCCCTGTCATTCGGCGAGGACTCGCTCCAGGCCGCCTCATCGGCGATCGAACGACTGGACGCGCTGATGCTCGCTCTGGCGGCGTACAGGAACGACTGCCCGGACGATTCCACCCTTCCGGCACTCCTCGAAGCAACGCGCGGCGCGTTCGAGACGGCTCTCGACGACGACCTCAACATCTCGCCGGCGCTTGCCGCTCTGTTCGACCTCGTGCGCGAGGTCAACCGGAGACTCGACGCTCGCGTCCTGTCGACGGCCGACGCAGCCCGAACGGCAGCCTTCATCCGCGACCTCGATCGCGTCCTGGAAATCGCGCCCGAAGCCGAGACCTCGCTCGACGCGGACCTCCAGCGGCTGCTGGACGAACGCGCCGCCGCCCGAACGGCCCGCGATTGGGCCGCCTCCGACCGACTCCGGGTTGCCCTTGCCGAGCGGGGGATCCTGGTGGAGGACACCCGAGACGGGCAGCGCTGGCGGCGCACCGACTGAACCCTCCGAATTGAACATGCGACGCCTGAGCTTCGCGTCGCCAACGACATCGACCAGCCCTCGCGGCCGATCCACGGCCGCCCCCACAGAACGGAAACTCGACTTGGCAAATCATCACGACAAGCGCGGCGGCTTCAAGCGCGGACCCGACCATCGCCCCGGACAGGGCTCGGGATCCGGCCCGCGACGTGAATTCCGCCCCTCCGAGGGCAGCGGCCCCGACGACGCTCGGGGACGGCAGCCCGGCGAGGGTTTCGGGGCGGCGGGCAACCCGCACGGACCGGGCGGCGGGCGCGGACCGGCCGGAGGGCACGGACCGGGCGGGTACCAGCGCTCGGGTGGGCCGCAGCGGCCCGGTGGATATCAGCGGCCCGGTGGACCGGCGAGGCCCGGCGGATTTCGCCGGCCCGGCGAGTTCCAGCGGCCGGCAGGCCCTCAGAGCCACGACGACCGCCCGTATCGGCCCGACGAAGAACGGCCCACGTACGACCGGCCCGCGTACGACCGGCCAGCCTACGGCCGGCCTCGACCGTCCTATGCCCCCGGGCAGCGTGGCTTCGGCCGTGGCCGTCCCGGTCCGGGCGGTCCAGGCGGCCCAGGCGGCCCGCGGCCGCCATTCGCCGAGGATCGTCCGCGACAGGGCGAGGGTGGCACCGGGCCGCGTTTCGGACCCGCCCATGGGGCCGAAACCGGGCCAGGGTTCAGGCGGCCCGGCTTCGGCCATGGCCCCGGGTCCTTCCCCGACCGGCGTGAGGGCGCGGAACGCGGCGGGTCGAGCGTGGAACGCCACGGCCCTCCGGCCAGAGGCGGATTTGGCCGGACCGGAGCACCGGGCAGACCCCAGCGACCCGGTTTCGGCTTCGGAGGACCCCACCCGACAGAGCACGACAGGCCTGCGCCGGACGAGCGTGGCGACGATCGCCCTCGCGGACCCAGGCGAGAGTGGCAGCCGTCCTCGAGCTGGACGCCCCGACCGCCGGCCCCGCCTCGCGGCCCCGAGCCGGCCGAGGCCACAGCCGAGGTGAGCGAGACCCCCATCCGACCACCCATGCCGAACCGGCCGGCCCGGCCCTTCAATCGGCCCGCCTTCGGGCCGCGCCGCCCTGGTCCCGGCGCCGGTTCGAGCTACGCCCCGGGTTTCACGCCGGGTCCGGGTCCGCGAATGCGCGAGCCCGTGGTGGACGTCTCGGGCCTGCTCGGGGAGGACGAGGAGCTCGTCGCCGGGCGTCATCCGGTCGAGGAAGCCTTCATCGCCCGGCGCAAGGCCGTGCGGCTTCTGGTCGTGCCACAACGGCGCCTGGCCCTCGAGAAGCTCGTCCTCCACGCAACCAACCTGCGCATACCCATAGTCGAGGTCGAGGGAGGCACGCTGACGTCTCTCGCCGGCTTCGACGGCCATCAGGGCATCGCGCTCGTGACCGACAGGCGGGCCTTCGCCGGGCTCGACGATCTGCTGGCCCGGGCCATCGAACGCGGCGAGCCGCCCTTCGTCCTGGTGCTCGACTCGCTCGAGGATCCCCAGAACTTCGGCTCGCTGCTGAGGACGGCGGAGGCATCGGGCGCCCACGGGATCGTCTACCCGACTCATCGCCAGGCGCCGCTATCGCCCGCGGCGGTCAAGGCTTCCGCCGGGGCAGTCGAACATCTGCTTCTCGTGCCGGTGGACGACCTCGCGGAGGCCTTGACGGATCTCCACGTCCGAGGCCTGCGGATCGTCGGCTCGGACTCGGAGGCGCCGCTCACCGCCCGCCAGACCGATCTGCGCGGGCCGCTTGCCGTCGTGGTGGGCAGTGAAGGGCAGGGCCTCGGTCCGGCGGTCCGGAGGCGCTGCGACGCCGTCGTTCGCATCCCGATGAAGGGCCACGTCTCGTCTCTCAACGCTGCGGTAGCGGGCTCGATCCTTCTATACGAGGCCTCGAGCCAGCGCGGTGGGGAGCCGAGACCACGACCGGAGCTCGAGGCCGAGATACGTCAGACCGCCCCGGAAGCCGAAGCCACGGCCTCGGCCGACGTGACCGAGCCGGCCGCCCCGGACGCGACCGAGCCAGCCGACACGGCGTCTCCGGCCGATGCGCCGGAGACAAGCGAGATAGCCCCGACCGCCGACTCCGGCCATGAGGCGGCCGGCGGACCGGAGCCCACCGCTGCCGACGCGTCCCCGGACCGCGACGGCGGCGACGCCCTGCTGCCGGAATGACGCGCCTCGCGAGCGAGGGAACCGGAGGGGTCAACGAAGGCCTGGACCGGCCGCGAGGTGGCTCCGCTTGACCCGTTGGGGGCCAGCCCATATCATTCGCGAGCGCCCAGGGGCCCTAGCGATAGCATGCCTTTGCAGCGTGCCTGCCGACGTAGCTCAATTGGTAGAGCAGCGGTTTTGTAAACCGCCGGTTCCGGGTTCGAGTCCCGTCGTCGGCTCCAATTGAAGAAGTCAGCCATGGCGGGCCCCCGCCGGCAGCTGGCGGTTCTCGTGGGTAGGTTGAGCAGGTGGTGAGCTCAGCTGACTGTAAATCAGCCGCCTTCGGCTGTAGAGGTTCGATTCCTCTCCTGCCCACCATTGCGAACACGAACATACGGTTCCCGGGCCCACATAGCTCAGTTGGCAGAGCGCGTCCTTGGTAAGGACGAGGTCATCGGTTCAAGTCCGATTGTGGGCTCCACCCCCCAGCAGCGGCAGGGGCCGCGCCAGATGGAGTCAACGCGCACGTGGCGAAGAAGAAGTTCGAGCGGACCAAGCCGCACGTCAACATCGGCACGATCGGCCACATCGACCACGGCAAGACAACCCTGACCGCGGCGATCACCAAGTACCTCGCGCTAAAGGGCGGGGCCGAGTACCGCGCCTTCGACACGATCGACAACGCTCCTGAAGAGCGCGAGCGCGGCATCACCATCGCGATCGCCCACGTCGAGTACGAGACGGCCAACCGCCACTACGCCCACGTCGACTGCCCCGGTCACGCCGACTACATCAAGAACATGATCACCGGCGCCGCCCAGATGGACGGGGCCATCCTCGTGGTCGCGGCCACCGACGGCCCGATGCCCCAGACCCGCGAGCACATCCTGCTGGCCCGCCAGGTCGAGGTCCCCTACATCGTCGTCTTCCTCAACAAGGTCGACGCCGTCGACGACCCCGAGCTGCTCGACCTCGTCGAGCTCGAGGTCCGCGAGCTCCTCACCAAGAACTACTTCCCGGGCGACGACATCCCGATCATCCGAGGCTCGGCTCTAAAGGCCCTCGAAGCCTCCGACAAGGTCGACGATCCGGCCTACGCCTGCATCCAGGAGCTCATGGATGCGGTCGACTCCTATATCCCGACGCCTGAGCGCCCGATCGACAAGCCCTTCATCATGCCGGTCGAGGACGTCTTCGGCATCAAGGGCCGCGGCACCGTCGCGACGGGGCGCATCGAGCGCGGCATCGTCAAGGTCGGCGACGAAGTCGAGATCGTCGGCATCCGGCCCACCCGCAAGGTCGTCGTGACCGGCGTCGAGATGTTCAAGAAGCTCCTCGACGAAGGCCGCGCCGGCGACAACGTGGGCTGCCTGCTGCGCGGCATCGAGCGCGACGACATCGAGCGCGGCCAGGTCCTCGCCAAGGCCGGCTCCGTCAAGCCCCACACCAAGTTCATCGCTCGCGTCTACGTCCTCTCCCGTGAAGAGGGTGGCCGCCATACCCCCTTCTACAACGGCTACCGGCCCCAGTTCTATCTGCGGACCACGGACGTCACGGGCGCCATCGGCCTGCCCGAGGGCGTCGAGATGACCATGCCCGGCGACAACGTCGACATGAACGTCGAGCTCATCACCCCGATCGCTCTGGAAGTCGGACAGCGCTTCGCCATCCGCGAGGGTGGCCGCACCGTCGGCGCCGGGGCCATCACCTCGATCATCGAGTAAGCGGAGTACGTGATGGCAAGGCAGCGGATCAGGATCCGCCTCAAGGCTTACGACCACCGGCTGCTCGATCAGTCGGCGGCGCAGATCGTGGAGACGGCCCAGCGGACCGGCGCGGATGTCGTCGGCCCCGTTCCGCTGCCGACGCGCATCGAGAAGTTCACCGTACTGCGGTCCCCGTTCATCGACAAGGACAGCCGGGAGCAGTTCGAGATCCGCACTCACAAGCGGCTCGTGGACATCCTGGAGCCCTCGTCCAAGACCGTCGACGCCCTGATGCGGCTCTCGCTGGCCGCTGGCGTCGACATCGAAATAAAGATGTAGCCCGATGAGTATTGGACTGATCGGCCGCAAGGTCGGCATGACGCAGATCTTCCAGGCCGACGGAACGATGATCCCCGTGAGCGTCGTCGCCGTCGAGCCGAATACCGTCACCCGCGTCCGCACCCCCGAGCGCGACGGCTACACGGCCGTCCAGCTCGGCATCGAGGAGAGCGGGAAGCTCACCAAGCCTGAGATCGGGCAGCTCAAGAACCTGCCCAAGCTTGCCGTCCTGCGCGAGTTCCGCCTCGAGGGCGACCAGACCGCGTACACCGTCGGCCAGAAGCTCGACGTCACCCTCTTCGAGGCTGGCGACGAGATCGACGTCACGGGCGTGAGCAAGGGCAAGGGCTTCTCCGGCCACATCAAGCGCCACCACTTCAAGCGCGGACCCAAGACCCACGGTTCCGACCACCATCGCGCTCCCGGCTCGATCGGCCCTGGTACCACTCCTGGCCGCGTCTACAAGGGCATGCGCATGGCCGGCCATCTGGGCGACGCGCGGGCAACCGTCAAGAAGCTGCGGGTCGTCCGAGCGGACGCCGAGCGCAACCTCCTGCTCGTGAAGGGGTCGGTACCCGGCTCCCTCAATGGGCTGCTTCTCGTGAAGAAGGCCTAGCGATGCCGAAGACGACCCTCTACTCGAGGACCGGCGAGGAGATCGGCGAGGTCGAGCTCTCCGAAGAGCTCTTCTCGGCGCCGATCAACACCGCCGTCCTCCACCAGGTTGTGACCGCGCAGCTCGCCGGCCGCCATCTCGGTACCCACGACACCAAGAAGCGCGGCGAGGTCGCCGGTGGCGGCAAGAAGCCGTACCGCCAGAAGGGCACCGGGCGCGCTCGCCAGGGCTCTCGGCGAGCTCCTCATTTCGCCGGCGGCGGCGTGGTCTTCGGACCGCACCCGCGCTCCTATGCGCAGCGGCTGCCCCGGCAGATGAAGCGCCTGGCACTGTGCGGGGCCCTCACCGCCAAGCTCGACGACGGCGCCATCCGCGTGGTCGACGGGTTCGGCATCGAAGAGCCCAAGACGCGCGAGCTGGTGGGCATCATCGACGCCCTCGGCCGGACCGAAGGCCGGATCCTGATCGTGGCCCCCGACACGGACGCCACCCTGATCCTCTCGGCCCGCAATCTGCCGAAGGTCGAGGTCATCCGCGCCGACTCGCTCAACGTCGTGTCGCTGCTCAACGCGGACACGGTCCTGATCGAGCAGCCCGCCCTGAGCCGGATGGAGGAGGTGTACGCGTGAGCCTGACAGCTGGCGAGATCATCATCCGACCGGTCATCAGCGAGAAGTCGATGGATGAGTCGCAGCGCGGCAAGTACACCTTCGCCGTGCACAACAACGCGACCAAGATCCAGATCAAGGCCGCCGTCGAAGAGCTCTGGAAGAAGGAAGGCGTCCGAGTCGTCAGCGTGAACATCCTGACGACGAAGTCGAAGGAGAAGCGCGGCGGGATGCGCCGAAGCCGCGTTGCCGGCCACACGACTCCCTGGCGCAAGGCAATCGTGACGCTGGCCCCCGGCCAGAAGATCGAATTCTTCGAGGCTGTCTGAGATGCCGCTGCGCAGCTATAAAGCCACCTCGGCGGGCCGCCGGTTCATGACCCGGTCCACGTTCGAGGAGATCACAACCAAGGAACCCTACAAGCCGCTCCTCGAGTCGCAGAAGCGTGGCTCCGGCCGGAACAACCAGGGCCGGATCTCGGTCCGCCATCGAGGCGGCGGAGAGAAGCAGCACTACCGCATCATCGACTTCAAGCGGGACAAGTTCGGCGTGCCGGCGAAGCTGGCGACGATCGAATACGACCCCAACCGGACGGCCCGCATCGGCCTGCTCTTCTACGCCGACGGCGAGAAGCGATACATGCTTCTCCCGAACGGCCTGAAGGTCGGCGACGTCGTGACCTCCGGGTTGGAGGCCGAGGCTCGGACGGGCAACGCCCTGCCGCTCGCCAACATCCCGCTCGGCACCACGATCCACAACATCGAGCTCGTGCCGGGCAAGGGCGGCCAGATCGTCCGGTCCGCCGGCGCGTCGGCCCAGCTCCTCGCCAAAGAGGGCGACTTCGCCTCCGTGCGACTCCCCTCGGGTGAGGTTCGGCGGGTGCCGCTGCTGTGCATGGCCACCATCGGCCAGGTCAGCAACCTCGATCACGAGAACCAGAGCCTTGGCAAGGCCGGACGCGCGCGGCACATGGGCCAGCGGCCCGAAGTCCGCGGCGTCGTGATGAACCCCCGTGACCATCCACACGGTGGTGGCGAGGGCAAGTCGCCGACCGGTATGCCACCCAAGACTCCCTGGGGCAAGCCGGCGATGGGCTATCGGACACGCCTTGGCAAGAAGTCGTCGAGCAGACTCATCGTCCGCTCACGGCATCGCAAGGCATAAGGCAGAGGAGAGAGAGGCATGTCGCGTTCGGTCAAGAAGGGACCGTTCGTCGAGTCGCGGCTCCTCGGCCGCGTCCAGACGATGAACAAGCGCAACGAGAAGAAGGTCGTCAAGACCTGGTCTCGAGCGTCGGTCATATTCCCCGATTTCATCGGGCACACCGTTGCCGTCTACAACGGCAAGAAGCACATCCCGGTCTACGTGACCGAGAACATGGTCGGCCATCGCCTCGGCGAGTTCTCCCCGACCCGCACCTATCGCGGGCACGGGAAACACACCGAGCGCTCGACCGCACTCAAGTAGGAGCCTAGGAAGTGCGCGTTTCCGCCACAGCCAAGTACCTGATGGGCTCCTCGCGAAAAGCCCGGCTCGTTACCAACGCGATCAAGGGCAAGCGTGTCGAGGAGGCCACCGCTCTCCTGCGGTTCATGCCGCAGGCGGCGGCGCGGGATGTCGCCCGCGTCCTCAAAAGCGCGACGTCCAACGCTGAGAACAACCACAACCTGTCCACCGAGGATCTGGTCGTGGCTGACGCTCAGGCAAACATGGGGCCGGGCGTGGTCAAGCGCTGGCGGCCTCGGGCCCAGGGCCGGGCGTTCCCGATCCACAAGCCCATGACCCACATCACCATCGTCGTCGAAGACCGGGAGGCCTAGATGGGTCACAAGGTTCACCCGTACGGCTTCCGGCTGGGTGTCTCTCGCACCTGGACGGCGAAGTGGTACGCGGACAAGGACTACACCGATCTCCTCAAGGAGGACATCGGGATCCGCCAGCTGGTGGCGACTCGCCTTGCCAACGCCAGCGTCAGTGGCGTGGAGATCGAGCGTGGCATCAACCACGTCACGGTCACGATCCACACCGCCAAGCCGGGCATCGTGATCGGCAAGGGCGGCGCGAACGTCGAGACGATGCGCCAGCAGATCGGCAACCTGACCAAGCGCAAGGTCAAGCTCGAGGTCAAGGAGATCCGCCAGCCGGAGCTCGACGCGTACCTCGTCGCGGCCAACATCAGCCAGCAGCTGGCCCGCCGCATCGCTTTCAAGAAGGCGATGAAGCAGGCTGTGCAGCGGACGATGAAGGCCGGGGCGAAGGGCGTGAAGATCGCCGTCGCGGGTCGCCTCGGCGGCTCGGAAATGGCTCGCCGTGAATGGGACAAGGAAGGCCGAATCCCACTCGGGACGCTCCGCGCGGACATCAGCTACGCCCAGGTTCACGCCCTCACCACCTACGGCCGGATCGGCGTCAAGGTGTGGGTCTACCGGGGTGAAGTTCAGGGCGAGAAGCCTCGTCGCGAGCCGGTCGCCGCTCCGGTGGCCGCGGTCGGGCAGGGAGTCTAGCCATGTTGATGCCCCGACGCGTCAAGCATCGCAAGGTCCAGCGCGGCCGGATGTCCGGACCGGCCAAGGGCGGAACCACGGTCGCGTTCGGCGACTTCGGTCTGGCCACGCTGGAGCCAGCCTGGATCACGAGCCGGCAGATCGAGGCCGCTCGACGCGCCATGACCCGCTCGGTCAAGCGCGGCGGCAAGATCTGGATCCGCATCTTCCCCGACAAGCCCGCGACCAAGAAGCCGGCCGAAACCCGAATGGGCTCCGGCAAGGGCGCCCCGGATCACTGGGTCGCCGTGGTCAAGCCGGGAAGGATCCTCTTCGAGATGGCCGGTATCGACCAGGCCGAGGCGGTCGAGGCAATGCGCCTCGCCAGCCACAAGCTTCCGGTCGCCACCCGAGTCATCCTCAAGGAAGGCCTGGCAGATGGAAATCGATAAGGTTCGGGCCCTGACCGACGGAGAGCTCGAGGATCAGCTTCGCCAGGCCAAGCAGGATCTCTGGCAGGCGCGTTTCCAGCTCACCACCCGTCAGCTCAAGGACTACAGCTCGATCCCCCAGACCAGACGAACGATCGCGCGGATCCTCACCGTGCAGCGCGAGCGCCGCGACGAGCGCTCACGAGCGGGCGCTGAGCCCGTCAGCCGGTAGGAGATCACGCGATGGCAGGAGCAGAAGTGCAGGGCAAGCGGAAGACCAAGGTCGGCCGCGTGGTCAGCGACAAGATGGACAAGACCATCGTGGTCTCCGTCGAACGTCTGACGCGCCATCCGCTGTACAAGCGGGTCATCCGCTTGACCAGCAAGTTCAAGGCCCACGACGAGGCCAACGAGGCCCACGTCGGCGACACCGTCCTCATCGAGGAGTCGCGGCCTCTGTCCGCCACCAAGCGGTGGCGGCTGGTGAGCGTCGTAGCCCGGGCGGGCGAGGGCGCCACCGCAGAGCCGCTGCCCGAAGAGGCCGAGACCGCCGAGGCCATCCATCACGCCGCCCACCCGGGCCGTCACGCAGCTCACGGGGAGGCCGCTGAATGATCCAGCAGTACACGCGTCTTCGAGTCGCCGACAACACGGGCGCTCGAACGATCCAGTGCATCCGGATCATGGGCCGCTCTCAGAAGACCACCGCCGGCGTCGGTGACGTGATCATCGCCAGCGTCAAGCAGGCCATCCCGAACGCCCCCGTCAAGAAGGGCGACGTCGTCCGCGCCGTCGTCGTTAGAACGGCCAAGGAGTACGGCCGGCCCGACGGCAGCTACATCCGTTTCGACGAGAACGCGGCCGTGCTCATCAACAACCAGGGCAACCCCCGGGGCACTCGCATCTTTGGCCCCGTTGCCCGGGAGCTGCGGGATCGCAACTACATGAAGATCGTGTCCCTTGCGCCGGAGGTGCTCTGATGGCGCAGCCCAAGATGACCTCACCGAACAAGGTTCCGGAGATCCGGAGCGGCGATACGGTCGTCGTGCTTCACGGCAAGGATGCCGGCAAGCGCGGCCGAGTTGACCGCGTCATCCGCAATCCCGTCGGGCTCGAGAAGCAGAAGAGCGGCTTCTGGCGCAAGACGTCGGTCCGGCCGCTGTCCGTGGTGATTTCCGGCGTGAACATCGCCAAGCGCCACACCAAGCCGCGCCAGCGGATGAGCCAGAACCAGCAGCAGCCCATGCAGGCCGGCGGCATCGTCGACAAGCCGATGCCGATCGACGCGAGCAACGTGATGATCGTCTGCCCGCGCTGCGACCGGATCACTCGTGTCAAGCACGAGCGCCTTGCCAGCGGCAAGAGCGTTCGAGTGTGCGGCCACTGCCGCGAACAGCTGGAGGCGGGGGCATGAGCGGAAGCCTCCAACAGAAGTACAAGGAAGAAGCCATCCCGGCGCTGCAGAAGCAGTTCGGCTACGCCAATCCGATGCAGATCCCACGCGTCTCCAAGATCGTGGTCAACATCGGTCTCGGAGAGGCGCTCCAGAATCCCAAGGCAGTCGACGCGGCCGTCGGCGACCTGGCGGCCATCACCGGCCAGCACCCGGTGACGACCAAGGCCAAGCGCTCGATCGCCCAGTTCCGGCTTCGCACCGGCAACACGATCGGCGCCCGCGTCACCCTTCGGGGCGAGCGGATGTGGGATTTCCTCGAGCGGCTGACCCGGCTGGCGCTGCCTCGAATCCGCGACTTCCACGGCGTTCCGTCGAAGTCGTTCGACGGCCGCGGCAACTACTCGCTGGGACTGCGGGAGCAGCTCGCTTTCCCGGAGATCGACTACGACAAGGTGGACCGTCTCCGCGGGCTGGAGATCAGCATCGTGACGACGGCGAAGACCGACGAGGAATCGAAGCGTCTGCTCGAACTCCTCGGCATGCCTTTCGCCGGCTAGGCGGGGAGGGAGAGCGATGGCTAAGAAGTCGATGATCGCAAAGGCGAAGCGCCCGGCCCGGCACAAGGTCCAGGCCTACCACCGCTGCTTCGTCTGCGGTCGCCCGCGCGCATTCATGCGGCG
This sequence comes from Chloroflexota bacterium, assembly GCA_027364875.1. Taxonomy (GTDB): domain Bacteria; phylum Chloroflexota; class Limnocylindria; order Limnocylindrales; family CSP1-4; genus Fen-1039. Next base: position 67,289 of record DAHXON010000004.1, on the reverse strand, counting down.
CTTTGGTTTGTGCCGCATCTGCTTCCGCGAGCGGGCGCTGCTCGGTGAGCTGCCCGGCGTCACCAAGTCGAGCTGGTAGGAAAGCAATGAACGTCTCCGATCCAATTGCGGACATGCTGACTCGCATCCGCAATGCGTCGCGGGCCCGGCACGCCGAAGTCGTCGTCCCGGCCTCGCGGACCAAGCGGGAGATCGCCCGAATCCTCCTGGAAGAGGGCTTTATCGCCGACGTCCAAGAGGACCACGAGGGTGCTCGCCAGGTCTTGCGCGTCACGCTCAAGTACGTGGACGGCAAGGCCCCGGTCGTGTCCGGACTCAAGCGCATCAGCAAGCCAGGCCTGCGCGTGTATGCGCGCAAAACCGAGATCCCCAGGGTGCTGGGCGGACTCGGCATCGTCATTGTCAGCACCAGTCAGGGCATCATGACCGGCGCGAAGGCCCACAAGGCCCAGCTCGGCGGTGAAGTCCTGGCGTACGTCTGGTAGGCCGCCGATGTCACGAATCGGGCGTCTGCCCATCACCGTTCCGGCGAACGTGGACGTCGCCATCGACGGCCGGAACATCACCGTCAAGGGACCCAAGGGCGAGCTCTCGCGGGCGCTCCACCCCGACATGACCGTGACCCGGGACGGCGCCGTCCTGACCGTCTCGCGGCCTTCGGAGGCAAAGCACCACAAGCAGCTCCACGGCCTGACCCGGACGCTCGTCGCCAACATGGTGACCGGCGTCACGACGGGCTATCGCAAGCCGCTCGAGATCACCGGCGTCGGCTATCGAGCCGCCAAGGTTGGCGACAAGCTCCAGCTCAACCTGGGCTACAGCCATCCGATCGAGATCGCGCCTCCGGCCGGCATCTCCTTCGAGCTCGAGAACCCCGTCCGCCTCGCGGTCGTGGGCATCGACAAGGAGCTCGTCGGCCAGATCGCGGCCCAGGTCCGAGCCACTCGCAAGCCCGAGCCGTACAAGGGCAAGGGCGTTAAGTACGCCGGCGAAGTGGTCCGCCGCAAGGCCGGCAAGGCCGGCAAGATCGGCGGCAAGAAGTGAGCCAGCAATCAGCCATGAATGACGCGGAGGGAGCGCGATGACGCGAGTCTCCAGCAGTGGGGCCGCGCGACAGAAGCGGCACGAGCGGATCCGGCTGCGGGTCGAGGGCTCGGTCGAGCGCCCGCGCCTCGCGGTTTTCCGCAGTCTCAATCACATCTACGCCCAGGTCATCGACGACACGACCGGCAAGACGCTGGCCGCTGCCTCGAGCCTCGAGAAGGAGCTCCGAGCCGCCAAGGCCCCCAAGACGGACGAGGCGAAGAGCGTCGGCCGACTGGTGGCCGAGCGGGCCAGGAGCGCCGGAGTCGAGCGCGTCGTCTTCGACCGGGCCGGCTTCCGGTATCACGGGCGGATCAAGTCGCTCGCCGACGCCGCTCGCGAAGCCGGCCTCGAGTTCTGACGCGAAGGAGCAGTTCACTTGGCCAGGATCGATCCGAACAAGCTGACGCTCGAAGAGCGCGTCGTACAGATCAACCGAGTCGCGAAGGTCGTCAAGGGCGGCCGGCGCTTCAGCTTCAGCGCGATCGTCGTCGTCGGTGACGGCGCGGGTCACGTCGGTGTCGGCCTGGGCAAGGCCGGCGAGGTGCCCGAGTCCATCCGAAAGGGCGTCGAGGACGCGAAGAAGCACATCATTCGAATCCCCATGGTCGGGACGACGATCCCTCACGAGATCCGGCAGGACTTCGGTGCCTCGCGCATCATGCTCAAGCCGGCCTCTCAGGGAACCGGCGTCATCGCCGGCGGCGCGGTGCGTGCCGTCGTCGAGGCGGCCGGCATCCGCGACATCCTGGCCAAGGTCTTCGGCTCCACGAACCCGGTCAACGTGACTCGGGCGACTCTCGAGGCGCTCAAGAACCTGCACTCCGCCGAGGAGATCAGCGCCCGTCGAGGCGTGACTGTTCGATCGTCGGTGGCCGGTCAGCGAGCGGCGGCGGAGGTGGCCAGTGGCCGGTAAGCTGCGCGTAACCCAGACCAAGAGCACGATCAGCCACATCGCCCGCAATCGGGGGACGATTCGGGCGCTCGGGCTGGATCGGATCGGGGATACCGTCGTGATCCCCGACAACGACGCAACGAGAGGAATGGTCCGTCAGGTTCGCTTCCTCGTTGAGGTCGAGGAGCTCCCCGAGGAGACGAAATGAAATTGCACGACCTCAGCCCGGCGCCGGGCAGTCACAAGCCACGCACGCGCGTCGGCCGTGGCATCGCCGCCGGCAAGGGCAAGACGGCCGGCCGCGGCACGAAGGGTCAGAAGTCCAGGACCGGCGGCACGATCCAGCCGTGGTTCGAGGGCGGCCAGACCCCGATCCACGTCCGCCTGCCCAAGCTCCGCGGCTTCCGGAACATGTTCCGCGTCGAGTACGAGATCGTGAACGTGGGCCGGATTTCCGCGCTCGCCGAGACGGGCATCCTCGACGCCCCCGAGATGGACGGCCCGGAGATCGCCGCGGCCAAGGCGGCAAAGTCGCCCAAGCCGATGCCGGTCACCGTGACCCCTGACATCCTCGCGGCCGCCGGCCTCATCAGCACGCTGGACAAGCCGCTCAAGGTTCTCGGCCAGGGCGACGTCACCCGACCTCTCTTCATCATCGCCGACGCGTTCAGCAAGAGCGCCAGGGAGAAGATCGAGGGAGCCGGCGGCACCGCCCAGGTTCTCGAGTTCCCGGGCATCGAGTCGGGCGCCTCCGGGTTCGTCCTGGCAGAGGAGCCGGCTCCGGCCGAATCGGCCGCCGAACCGGCTGCCCAACCCGCCCCCAAGGCGGCCACCAAGAAGAAGAGCCAGGCCGAGCAGGCCAGCTCGGAAGCCTAGAAGGGCGCCGCGATGATCGAGTCGATGCTGAACGCGTTCCGGGCGCCGGACATCCGGAGACGACTGCTGTTCGTCCTGGGCGTCCTGGTGATCTACCGCGCTCTCTCGCACGTGCTGATCCCGGGGATCAACACGGACCTCATCAAGAGCGGCGCGTCCGACAACAGCTTCTTCAGCCTGTTGTCGCTCTTCTCCGGGGCAAACATCAGGGAGATGTCCATCGTTGGACTCGGCCTGAACCCCTACATCAACGCGACGATCATCATGCAGATCCTGCAGTCCACGATTCCGTCGCTGCAGGCCCTGAGCCGCGAAGGCGAGTACGGCCGCAACAAGATCACCAGCTACTCCCGGTGGCTGTCGGTCCCGCTGGCCGCGCTGCAGGCCTATGGCATCCTCTCGTACCTCCAGGCGACCGCCCCGAGCGGCACGCCGGCCTACACCACGAGCTTCAGCTTCGAGAAGTACGAGAGCCTCACGATGATCCTCGCGCTCACGGTCGGCTCGGTCCTGCTGATGTGGCTGGGCGAGCTGATCACGGAGAAGGGGATCGGCAACGGCATCAGCTTCATCATCTTCGCCGGCATCGTCGCCCGCATTCCGGGTGCCGTAAGCGGCTTCCTGACCAGCCCGGACTGGCTCGAGCTGTTCGGCTTCGGCGTCATCGGCTTGGTGATCATCTTCGTGATCATCTTCGTCCAGGAAGGGCAGCGGCGGATCCCCATCCAGTACGCGAACCGCGTCCGCGGCCATCGCGTCTACCAGGGCGGATCCACGTTCCTGCCGCTCCGCGTGAACATGGCGGGCGTCATCCCGATCATCTTCGCGATCAGCATCCTGCTCTTCCCGTATCAGATCGCCACCTACTTCACCACGTCCAACGTCAGTTCCGTCCGGGACGTTGCCACCGGCATAGTGTCCTGGCTGAACCCGAGCGGGCCGCTGTACATCAGCCTCTACTTCCTGCTGACGTTCGCGTTCGCCTTCTTCTACACCTTCATCGTCTTCAAACCCGACGAGACGGCCAACAACCTGCGCAAATCCGGCGGCTTCATACCGGGCATCCGTCCGGGACAGCCTACCGAGGAGTATCTGCGGCGGGTTGCCCTGCGGATCACGGTGGCTGGCGCCATATTCGTGGCCGCCATCGCCGTCCTGCCGTACCTCATGGGCGCGCTGCCGATGTTCAAGAACCTGGCCAGTGCGGGCGTCGGCGTCACCATCGGTGGCACCAGCGTCCTGATCGTGGTCAGCGTCGTCGTCGAGACGATGAAGCAGCTCGAGGCGCAGCTGATGATGCGCAGCTATGAGGGCTTCATCCGATGACGGGAGGCTGCGTCGCGGGCGGTCGCTGGGCTTCGTTGTCGCCTGCGGTGCTCGCTCACAGGCCTTCAAGCCTGCTCGCTCCGCTCCTCGCCTCCGCCTCGCCAGCGGTTGCCGGCTCCGCGAATGCAATAGAGGGCATCTGAATGAGTGAGCAGAAGATCGGGCGAGTCGTCGTGCTCCTGGGAGCCCCGGGAGCCGGCAAGGGGACGCAGGCTGCCATCCTGTCCGAACGGCTGGGTCTGGCCCACGTCGCCACGGGGGATCTCTTCCGGGCGGCCGTCCGCGACAAGACCCCGCTCGGCGTCATCGCCAAGGGGTACATGGATCGTGGCGAGCTGGTCCCCGACCAGGTGACCATCGACATGCTCCTCGAGCGTCTGGGCAGCCCGGACGCCGCCGGGGGGATCCTCCTCGACGGCTTTCCTCGTAACACGGTCCAGGCCGAGGTTCTCGACATGGCCCTCGCCGATCGAGGCGCCAGCGTCGAGGCGGCTCCGTATATCGAGGTTCCGGAAGCGGAGCTGGTGGCCCGCCTGGGCGGGCGCTGGATCTGTCGCGCGGCCGGTCACCCGTATCACGAGGTAACCAAGCCGCCCGTCAAGCCGGGCGTCTGCGACATCGACGGCTCCGAGCTGTACCAGCGCGACGACGACAAGCCCGCAACCGTTCAGGCCCGACTGCGCCAGCAGCTCGGTGCCCTCGAGCAAGTCGTCGGCTACTACCGAAACGCCGGCGTCCTCAAGACCGTCGACGGCAGCCGTGGAATCGACCAGGTCAGCTCTGACCTGCTGTCGGTTCTGTCGGCCCGCTGAGCGAGAGGGGTAGAGGAGTGGCCGTGACGATCCCTCGCAGGAGTCACCAGGAGATCGAGCTGATGCGCCGCGCCGGTCGCGTGGTGGCGGACGTGCTCGCCCTCGTGGAGGATGAGCTGCGGCCCGGCGTCACCACGGCCCATCTCGACGCTCTCGCGGAGGACTACATCCGCAAGGCCGGCGCCAAGCCGTCCTTCAAGGGCTACAGGGGCTTTCCGGGGAGCATCTGCGTCTCCATCGATCGCGAGGTCGTGCACGGCATTCCGGGCAAGCGCGTGATCGAAGAGGGTCAGGTGGTTTCGATCGATGCCGGTGCTATCTGGCAGGGCTACCACGGCGACGCGGCGCGGACGTTCTACGTCGGCAAGCCGCCTGCAGACGTGGCCCGCCTCATCGACACCACTCGTCTGGCGTTGATGGCCGGGATAGCCGCGGCGGTTCCGGGTGTCGACCTTGAAGAGGTCTCGGGCGCCGTCGAAGACGTGGCGATCGAGGGCCGGTGCGACATCGTCCGGCCCTACGTGGGCCACGGCATCGGCACCAGGATGCACGAGGACCTTCAGGTTCCCAACTATCGGACGGGTCCACGGGGCATCGAGCTCGTTCCCGGGCTGTGCATGGCGATCGAGCCGATGCTTGCCCTCGGCAGCGCCGACGTCGAGACGCTGGACGATGGCTGGACCGTCGTCACCTCCGACGGTTCTCTGGCGGCCCATTTCGAGCACACGATAGCCGTGACCGAGAATGGGCCCGTCATCTTGACTACCGCATGAAAGGCACCGCTGAGGCCCTGGTGGACTCTCGAGTCCGCCCGGACGAGTCTCTGGTGCAGGCAATGCGGACGGTGGGTTGCTGGCCTGCCGGTTCTTTGATAACCTGTTCGTTCGTGTGTCGGCCGCCGTCGGCCGGCATTCGTGCGAGAAAGGGACGATAAGCAGGACGTGGCAAAGAAGGACGCGATCGAGGTCGAAGGTACTGTGTTGGAGCCATTGCCCAACACGATGTTCGCCGTCGAGCTCGAAAACGGCCACCGTGTCCTGGCCCATATCTCCGGCAAGCTGCGGATGAACTTCATCCGGATCCTGCCGGGCGATCGAGTCAGAGTAGAGCTCTCGCCCTACGACCTGACACGCGGTCGAATCACCTATCGGCTCAAGTAGCTCCGCCCAAAGCGTCGAAATCGTCGAGGATCCCTTGAAAGTCAGAGCTTCCGTCAAGGCCCGCTGCGACAACTGCAAAGTGATCCGCCGCCATGGGACCGTGATGGTCATCTGCGCGAATCCCAAGCACAAGCAGCGGCAGGGTTAGGGCATGGCACGTATAGCAGGCATCGACATCCCGCGCGAGAAGCGCGTTGAGGTCGCGATCACCTATATCTACGGCATCGGTCTTCCGACTGCGCAGAAGATCCTCGTCTCGGCGAACGTCAACCCGGACACTCGTGTCCGCGACCTCACCGAGGAGCAGGTCAACCGGCTGCGCGAGATCATCGATCGGCGTCACAAGGTGGAGGGCGACCTTCGCCGCGAGGTTGCGCTAAACATCAAGCGGCTTATCGAGATCGGCTCATACCGGGGCTCGCGGCATCGCCGCAACCTGCCGGTTCGGGGCCAGCGAACGAAGACCAACGCACGGCAGCGCCGAGGACCGAAGAAGACGGTCGGCGTCCGGCGCAAGGCTACGAAGTAAAGAGGAGCCGGACGCACTAATGGCGGAACGGAAGCGGGCTACAAAGCAGCGCCGCCGGGAGCGAAAGAACGTGCCCCAGGGGCACGCTCACATCCAGGCGAGCTTCAATAACACGATCATCACCATCACCGACCCTAACGGCAACGTGATCAGCTGGGGTTCTGCCGGCGTGGCCGGCTTCAAGGGCTCCCGCAAGAGCACGCCTTATGCCGCGGCGCTATCTGCCGACCAGGCCGCCAAGAAGGCCATGGAACACGGCATGCGCCAGGTCGAGGTCTACGTCAAGGGTCCCGGCGCGGGGCGGGAGCAGGCCATCCGGTCGCTCCAGGCCGCCGGCCTCGAAGTGAGCGCCATCACCGACGTGACCCCTGTCCCCCACAACGGCTGCCGCCCGCCTAAGCGGCGACGCGTCTAGGAGGACGACAAGTGGCCCGCTATACCGATCCAGTCTGCCGGATCTGCCGGCGAGAGGGCGCGAAGCTCTTCCTCAAGGGGACTCGCTGCTACTCCAAGAAGTGCTCGTTCGAGCGCCGACCGGCGCCTCCCGGACAGCACGGTGTTCGCCGCCGCAAGGTTGGCGAGTACGGCATGCAGCTCCGTGAGAAGCAGAAGATCCGCCGCATCTACAGCGTCCTGGAGCGCCAGTTCCAGGGCTACTTCGAGCAGGCCAGCTCCACGCCCGGCGTGACGGGCGAGAACCTCCTGCGCATGCTCGAGCTGCGGCTGGACAACGTCGTCTACCGCATGGGCTTCGCGGCCTCCCGCGCGGAAGCGCGCCAGATGGTCGGACACGCCCATTTCTCCGTGAACGGTCGGGTTGTCACCGTCCCGTCACTCCAGGTCAAGCCTGGCGACAAGGTCGAGGTTCGCGATACCCATCGCACCCGGGAGCCCTTCAAGGAAGCTCCCGACCTCATCAAGTCGCGGCAGATCCCGGAATGGCTCAGCGTGGACGCGGCCAAGCTTGCCGGGTCGGTCCTAACTGCACCTCGCCGCGACCAGATGCCGCTCGATCTCAACGAGCAGCTGGTCGTCGAGTACTACTCGAGGTAACGCCGCCCGATGATCGAACTCGAGAGTCCACAGATCGCGCCGGTCGAGGAGCTCGGCGCGTATGCCAAGTACGAGGCCAGCCCGCTTCCTGCTGGCTACGGCGTCACTCTGGGCAATGCCCTTCGACGCGTCATGCTGTCCTCCCTGGAGGGCGCGGCCGTCACGGCTATCCAGATCCGCGACGTCTACCACGAATTCACGAGCATTCCGGGAGTCAAGGAGGACGTCACCCAGATCGTCCTCAACATCAAGAAGCTCCGCCTCAAGAGCTTCGCGACGCACCCGGTCCAGCTCAAGCTCATCAAGAGCGGCGCCGGCACCGTCACGGCCGCCGACATCTCCGAATCGGCTGATGTCGAGGTCATCAATCCGGACCTCGTCCTGATGACGCTGGATTCGGACGACGTCACGATCGAGATCGACCTCACGGTCGAGAAGGGTGTCGGCTACCTGGCCGCCGAGCGCGCCGAGTCGAACCCGATCGGCGTGATCCCGGTCGACGCCATCTTCACGCCCGTCAAGAAGGTCAACTACTCGATCGAGAACACTCGCGTCGGGCAGATGACCAACTACGACAAGCTCACCATCGAGCTCGAGACGGACGGGACCATCTCACCCGAAGAGGCCCTCGGCCGAGCTGCGGACATCCTCGTCCGTCAGTTCTCGCTGTTCGCCAACATCGGCCTCGTCGCCGCGGGTCCGGATCGCACCGCCACCAACGTCCCCCAGCTCCCGCCGAACATGCTCGACATGCCGATCGAAGAGCTGGACCTGCCGATGCGGGCCTACAACTCGCTCAAGCGGAACAACATCGTCAAGGTCGGCCAGCTGCTCCAGCTCTCCGACGACGACCTTCTGAGGATGCGCAACTTCGGCAAGAAGTCGCTCGACGAGATGAAAGAGCGCCTGCGAATGCGCGGCTTCATCGTCCCCGACAGCGACGACGCCGGCCTGGGCGACGACCTCGAGGACGTCGAAGAGGAGGAGCAGTTCGAAGACCTGCCCCCGGAGGAGGCCTGAGCAATGGCCCATCGAATCGGCGGCCGAAAGCTCAGCCGCAAGCAGGGCCCTCGCCTTGCCCTCTACAAGAACCTGACCGTGTCGGTCCTGCGCTACGAGCGCGTCCAGACCACCGAGGCCAAGGCCAAGGAGATCAAGGGCCGCGTCGAGCACATGATCACTCTGGCCAAGCGGGGCGATCTCGCGGCCCGGCGAATGGTCGTCGCGGCGCTACCGAACGAGCCGCTCGTCGTGACCAAGCTGTTCGATGAGATCGCACCGAAATACGCCGACCGGAACTCCGGTTTCACCCGGATCGTCCACCTCGGCCAGCGCTACGGTGACGCAGCGCCAATCGTTCAGATCGAGCTCGTCTGATGTCCCCTCAGCCGGTCCAGGGCGTTGTTACCACCTGCGCGGCCTCGCTCACGCACACGCCAAGCTCGCTTGGCGCGCGCTCGCTCGGCTGCTCGGTGGCGCCTAGCCCTGAACACGGCGGAGCGGACATCAAGTAACCGCAGGCATTCGAGAGGATGCCGCCCGTGCGATACATGGCGCGGGTCGAATATGACGGCACGGACTTTGCCGGGTTCCAGGTTCAGCCGGGCGCTCGGACGGTCCAGGGAGAACTCGAAGCCGCGCTGGCTCGGATATCCGGCGAAAGCCGGGTCAGGGTCGTTGCGGCGGGTCGAACCGACGCCGGTGTGCATGCCACGGATCAGGTGATCGCATTCACGGATCCGCGGGGCAGATCGGCCGAGGAGCTGACAAGGGCGCTCGACGCGCTCCTGCCGGCGGACGTGGCAATCCGAAACGTGCGCCACGTGCCGGCCGGGTTCAACCCACGCTATGCGGCGCGGTACCGGGAATACCGCTACACCATCTGGAATGGGCCGCGAAGCCCGCTTCGCGAGCGCGATGCGCTCGGGTTGCGGGACCCGCTGGATACCGCCGCGATGGAGCGGGCCGGGTCGGTCCTGGTGGGCCGCCACGACTTCAGCGCCTTCGGGGCAGCGCACCGGCAGCCGGTTCGGACCGTTCGCTCGGTCCGGGTTCGGCGGGAAGGTTCGCTCGTGACGATCGACGTCGCGGCCGACGCCTTCCTCCGCCAGATGGTGCGAAGGATCGTGGCCGCTCTCATCGAGGTCGGTCGCGGAAAGACAACGGAAGAGGCCGTCGCGGAGGCTCTCGAGTCGAAGCGACCGGCGTTCAACGGGGCCACGGCCCCTGCGAAGGGACTCTGCCTGCGGCGCGTGGCCATGGGGCCGATGAGGCCCAAGCCGGCGGAGGCAAGGCGCCGCCAGGGCGGCGAACGACAGCCAGATCGAACGGAGAACGATGACCGCGAAGACATATACGGTCCGTGAGAGCGAGATCGAGCGACGCTGGTACGTCGTGGACGCGACGGACGAGACGCTCGGCCGTCTGGCGTCGCGCATCGCTCGAGTGCTCGAAGGAAAGAACAAGCCCACGTACAGCCCCACGCTGGACTCCGGCGATCATGTCGTCGTGGTCAACGCGGGCAAGATCGCCGTTACCTCGGACAAGAAAGAAACCAAGCTCTACATGCGCCACAGCGGCTACCCGCACGGTCTCAAGAGCGAGACCCTGGGGCACCTGCTCGAACGCCGGCCCGAGGAAGTGATCCGACGGGCAGTGAAGGGCATGCTCCCGCGCAACCGCCTGGGAGCCCAGCAACTCACCAAGCTCAAGGTCTACGCCGGACCGGAGCATCCGCATCAGGCCCAGCGGCCTGAGCCGCTCGCCTGACGAGGAGCGCCATGACTACGCCTGCGTTCTACTACGGAACGGGCCGCCGCAAGACCGCGGTGGCGCGCGTCCGGCTCATCCCGGGCTCGGGTGAGATCGTCGTCAACGATCGAACCCTCGAAGCCCACTTCGGCAACGCCATCGACGAGTCCGACGTCCGACTGCCGTTCCGGGTCACCGGCACGGAGGGCTCCTATAACGCCCAGATCAAGGTCGAGGGCGGCGGAGTCACGGGCCAGGCCGGGGCCATTCGCCACGGCATCGCCCGGGCGCTGCTGCAGATGGACCCGGAAGGCAACCGACTGCCGCTTCGCCAGGCCGGCCTCCTCTCCCGCGACCCGCGGATGAAGGAGCGCAAGAAGTACGGGTTGAAGCGAGCCCGCAAGGCCCCTCAGTACACCAAGCGCTGACACCTCGCGGACGGCCCATGCCGTCGTTGGGCGCTGCGTTCCTCGCTCACGGGCATTCGAGCCCGCTCGCTCCGGTACTCGCGCCCGCCTAGGCCTGGGCCGTCGGCTCGGCGCCTGTGGGATGGGCGGGCCGTCCAGCGCGTCGTTGGCTGCGGCGCAGCCGCCTGATGCGTTGGCCGCGTTCGATTTGGGCGATCCGATCGTCGACATTTGAACTCTCGAGAGCCGGTGGAGCAATCCGCCGGCTCTCTTGCCGTGCGCTGGATCCGACGGCGCTGCTTGCTTTCGCTACCATTGCCGCTTCGTCGCGACAGCCCGTTCATGAGAGGCGGGGCGGCGAGGCGGCTCGATGCCGCGGGAGGACGACGTGGGGACGCTTCAGGGACGGGACCTGCTCAGTTCGGCCGATCTGACCCGAGAGGAGTACGAGCAGGTTTTTGACACGGCCGCCGAACTCAAGCGCGAGTTCCGGGCCACTCGCCGCCACGAAGCGGCGCCGCTTGCGGGCCGCCACGTCGCGCTGATCTTCGAGAAGCAGAGTCTGCGGACCAGGGTCACCTTCGAGGCGGGCCTCAACCAGCTCGGCGGCCACGCCCTGCATCTGGGGGAGGGGATCGGGTTTGGGGTCCGCGAGAGCGTTTCCGACATTGCGCACAACCTGGATCGCTGGGTCGACGGCATCGTCATCAGGACGTTCGACCATTCGGTCGTGACGGAGCTGGCGGGCGAGGCGGGCATCCCGGTCTTCAACGCCCTGACGGACGACGAGCACCCCTTCCAGGCGCTTGCCGATCTGCTGACCCTTCGCGAGCACTTCGGCTCCCTGCGCGGTCTCGTCCTGACCTTCATCGGCGACGGCAACAACGTCTTCGCCTCGCTGGCCCTCGCCGGCGCGATGCTCGGGATGGAAGTTCGGCTGGCCCACCCGGACGGCTATGGGCCGAAACCGGCGATCGTCGCCCGGGCGCGGGAGCTGGCCGAGCAGAACCAGGGTCGAATCGTCCTGGGATCTGATCCGCGCAAGCTGGTGCCCGGCTCGGACGCTCTCTACACGGACGTTTGGGTCTCGATGGGCCAGGAAGAGCAAGCTCACGCTCGATCCGCGGCCTTCTCCGGCTACACCGTCGACGACGAGCTCCTGGATCTGGCCGGGCCGCGGGCCATGGCCATGCACTGCCTGCCCGCCCATCGCGGCCAGGAGATCACCGCCGCGGCGCTCGACGGTCCGCGGAGCCTCGCTCTCGAACAGGCCGAGAACCGCCTGCACGTACAGAAGGCCTTCATCGTGGAGTCGATCGGGGTCTAGCTCCGTCGACCGGCCCGATGGCCGGCCGGAGGATAGCCGCCGGAGAATCCAGCCGTAGGATCCGGCCCGTGGGCAAGGCATCTGGGGAGCCCGTATTCGGCCGGATTCCCGGCGGAACGCGGCGATGAGTAACCTGGCCTAGGACCCTAGTGCGCTGGACCGCCAACGCAGGTACCCGCGACGCCGCCGAGGGCAAAGTTCATGATGTACCTATGACGGACGACCTATACGAGCGGTACAAGGAAGCGCTGCGGGTCGGCCATGTCGCGGTGCTGCGTGGCTCGCTCAATGCGGCCGTGGACGCGTACCGAAACGCGGCTGAGATAGCTCCATCCCGGGCCCTGCCCCATACCAGCCTGGGTGGCGTGCTGCTGCGATTGGGTCGTTTGAGCGAAGCTCTCGTGGAGTACGCCGCGGCCGTTGCCCGGGCGCCGCACGACGAGGGCGCGCTCCTGGGCCAGGCCGAAGCGCTGAGCACCGCCGGCCAGCGGGTGGATGCGGCCTCGGCGCTCGACCAGGTCGCCGAGATCCAGGTTGGATCCGGCCGGCTCCCCGAGGCCGCGGACACGCTGCGCCGGGCGATCGAGTTCCACGAGACCGAGGAGCGGTCGCGCCGCCAGCGCGAGCTCCTGCGGCAGATCCGTCTGTCGGCCGGCGACCACGCCGCCGAGCAGCTCCTCGCCCGAGCCCTGCGCCTGAGAGACGAGCCGGCCGCCGCGGTCCCGCCCGTTCTGCTCGCCGTCTCGCCACAGGCATCCGTTGTCGAACCCCTGGAGCCCGTGTACGTGGCCCGGCAGCCCGAGGTCGAGGACGTCCGCGCGGATGAGGTTCCGGTCGAGGCCGTCGAGGCCGGGGAAGCCGTCGGTGTCGAGCCTGCCGAAGCCGGCCCGGCGGTCGGGGCAATCGAGCCCGCCGAGGTAGCCGAGTCCGTCGAGGCCGTGACCGGCGAAGCCGCCGCAGGTGCCTACGCCGTCGAAGCGTCCGACGAGGCCGTCGAAGCGGTGGAAGTCGAGACCGTGGAACCCGTCGAGCCCGCGGCGGCTTCCGGCGAGCGGGAGACGTCGCCGGCCTGGAGCGGCTGGTGGCGCGAGGAGGCGAGCGCGCAGCCGTCGAATGATCGGCAGCCCGCCGAGGAGCCGGTCGCCGAGTCCGAGGAAGCCATCGAGACGCCCGCCGAGGAGCCGGTCGCCGCCTCGCTCGAGGAGGCTGGTTCCGAGGAAGGTGTCGAGGTCGCGGCCGCGACCGTCAGCGACGAGCAGCCGTCCGTCGTGGAGATCGCCGCCGCCGCGCCGCCCCCCAGCGTCGAAGCCCTGCCGGCTGAGATCGAGCTCGCGGTGCTCGCCGCCGCGAAAGCGTCACCCGAAGCTCCGGTCGTGGGCGTGATGGAGACCCTCGCGGACGCCGGCTCGGGCAACGGCCAGGGCCATCCGTCAGGAGATGAGCTGCTCGCCGCCGCCGAGGCGGCAGACCTGTCCGGCGACGCCACGACCCTTCGATCGCTCCTGCTGTGGGCCGCTCGCGCCTACGCACGTGAGGGCCGCTTCGAAGTGGCTCTCGACGCCGCCCACCGCCTCCTGCGCGCTGCCCCGAGCGACGTGGACACCCATCTGGTCCTCGTGGAGCTGTACATGGCTCGCGATTGGAACGCCCTCGCTGCCGAAAAGCTCGCCCTGCTCGAACGCCTCGCCGTCCTCAGCGGCGACGAGGACACGCGCAAGCGGGTCTGCACGATGGCAAGCAAGGCGTTCCCCCGAGACGAGCGGTTGGGGGCTCTCTGTTCCTGACGGCCCGCCGTAAGAGGGCAACGAGCATCTTCGCCGGCCAAGTGGGCGGCGGTGCCGGTATACACTTGATCCGATGGCGCTGATTCAGTCTGTGCTCCAAGACCTGAAGATCAGTCCAAACAACGTAGCCGACATCGCGATCACGGCCCTGCTGATCTACTGGCTGTTCAGCCTGATCAGAGGGACACGCGCCGTCCGGCTCGTCGTCGGGGTGTGCCTTCTCTTCCTCGTGTACGGCGCCGCGCTGACCTTCGACCTAAAGCTGCTGACCGTCATCCTCCAGACCGGCGCATACGTCGGGCTGTTCGCCCTGGTCGTGATCTTCCAGCCCGAGCTGCGCCGGGCGCTCGACCGTATCGGCCGGCTCGGCTCGCTCGGCTGGCTGCTGACCCCGGCGGAGCAGTCCCAGGCGATCCACGTGGCCGCGCAGGTCGCGAGCGCCGCCGAGCGTCTCTCGCACGAGGGCCACGGCGCCCTGATAGTGATCGAACGCGAGACCGGCCTCCAGGAGATCGCCGAGACGGGAGTGATGCTCCATGCCGATGTCTCCGCCGATCTGCTGGTCACGGTCTTCTCACCCAAGACGCCACTCCATGACGGCGCCGTGATCATCCGCGGCGATCAGGTACTCGCCGCCGGCGCGCTGCTACCCTCGGCGGAGACGACAATCCCGCTGGAGCGGTTCGGGACGAGGCACAAGGCCGCGCTGGGCATGACCGAGCAGACCGACGCGATCGTGGTCGTCGTCTCGGAGGAAACCGGCCAGGTCAGCCTCGTGGAGCGGGCCCGCATCCAGCGAAACGTGGACGAGGCCAAGCTGGCCCTGGCGTTGACGGCGTTGATCCACCCGCAGACTGCCGGTGAGCTGCTGCGTCAGGAGAGGCGGGTCCCGCGGAGGGTCGGTCCCGGCGTCCGGCAGCTGGCCAGGCGAGCCAGGCTGGGCGGGCAGGCCAAAGCCCCCGCCGATGGAACCGGCGACGCGACGCCGGCCCCGGAGGACGACGAAGCCACCCGGGAGAAGGCGTCGTGAGGCGGCTGGTCAACTTCATCGTTCGTAACTGGCCTCTCAAGTTGGGGGCCATCGGCCTCGCCGTGATCCTGTACGGCGGGATGGTGATACTCCAGAGCACGACGGCGTGGCCGGGGACCGTCGCCATCGTGCCCGTCAACCAGCCGTCGGGGTCCACCCTCATCGGCACGCTTCCGTCCGTCGGCAATATCCGCTACGTCGCTCCGGCCGACATCGCGATCTCCGTCGACAGCTTCCGTGCCACGATCGACCTGGCCGGCATCCAGCCTAGCGAGACCGGGTCGCTGGTGAGCGTCTCCCTGGCGGCTACGGATCCGCGCATCCAGATCATCGACTACCAGCCAAAGCAGATCCAGGTGACCCTGGAGCCGATCCAGACCTTCACCGTCCCCGTCGTCGTGGACACCGGCGTGGTTCCCTCCGGAGTCTCGCCCGGCACCCCCACTGTCACCCCGCAGACAGTCAGCGTCCGGGGCGCCGCCTCGTACGTCCGTGACGTTGCCTATGCGCGGGCCCAGGTGCGGATCGACTCGTCGGGACTCGACGTCAATCAGGACGTGAGCCTGGTCGCATTCAACGCCGCCGGGAAGGTCGTGAACAACGTCACGATCGAGCCGGCGAGCGTCCACGTCTCGATCCAGGTGGGCAGCCAGCTCCGGACGCAGAGCGTGCCGGTGAACCCGGTCATACAGAACGCGCCGGCCTCGGGCTACTACATCACCGGCATCGACATCACGCCGCCCATCGTGGAGGTCCAGGGCCAGGCCGATGCCCTGGCCAAGCTCAACGGATCCGCCAACACGAAGCCCATCTCCCTCGCCGGAGCCACGGGCGACAAAACCGTGATCGTGAGTCTCGACCTGCCGGCCGGGGTCACGGCGCCCGCCAACCCGCAGATACAGGTAATAATCCATCTGAAGTCGCCCGACACGACACGGACCGTCACCATCGGTATCGTTCCGACCGGCGTCCGTTCCGACCTCATCTACTCGCTCTCGACGCCCAACGTGATCGTCACGATGGGCGGTGCCACCGCCGCGCTCAACGCCTTCGATACCTCCACACTCGTCGGCAGCGTGTCGGTGGGCGAGCTTGGGCCGGGCACGTACACGGTGACTGTGAACGTCACCTTGCCGGCCGGCATCAAGATCGTTCCCGGAGGGATCAACCCGTCTCAGATAACCGTCACGGTCACGAGCCCCGCTTCGCCGGTCCCGTCCGGCTCGGCGGCACCAAGACCCACGTAGGAGCAGTACTTGCCTCGTCTGTTCGGCACGGATGGAATCCGCGGCGTAGCTAACGTCGACCTCAAACCCACCCTCGCCTACGCTCTCGGCCGGGCGACGGCCCATCGACTCGCCGGCCCCGGCCGGCCCATCGTCATAGGCCAGGACACCCGCCGCTCCGGCGACATGTTCGCCGCCGCCATCGTCGCGGGTGCGACGAGCATGGGCGTGGACGTCCACCTCGTCGGGGTGGTCCCGACGCCGGCCCTCGCCCACATCACCGCCGCCGGCCACTTTGCCGCCGGGATAATGGTCTCGGCATCTCACAATCCGGCCCGCGACAACGGCCTCAAGGTCCTCGACGAGAGGGGCCTCAAGCTCGACGAGGCGGTCGAGGACGAGCTCGAGCAGCTCATCTGGACTTCCGAGGAGCTGCCCTCCGCGCCCGCCGAGAAGCTCGGGCTGGCGATCCAGGATCCGAAGCTGCTGGAGCTCTACATGAGCCACCGCCTCGACCTCGCGAAGGCGACGCCGTCGAGCCTGAGGGTTGTGGTGGACTGCGCGAACGGTTCCGGGGGCATCGCAGCGGCACGAATCCTCGAGGCGACTGGAGCGGAGGTCCAGGTCCTGTTCAACGACCCGGACGGGATCAACATCAACGCCGACTGCGGCGCGACCTCGCCCGGTGCCCTGGCGCGGGGTGTGGTGGAACGCGGCGCGGACGTCGGCTTCGCCCTCGACGGGGATGCGGACCGCCTCATCGCCGTCGACGCCAGCGGCTGCGTGGTGGACGGCGACGCGGTCCTGGGCGTGCTCGCGCTCGATCGCCTTGCCCGCGGCCGCCTGCCCAACGGCGCCCTCGTGGTTTCGGTGCTGTCCAACGGCGGGTTGCAGAAGACCCTCGAAGACGCCGGCGGCCAGGTCATTCGGACGCCCGTCGGCGACAAGTACATCCTCGAGGGGATGCTGGTCAGCGGCGCCGGCCTGGGCGGCGAAAAGAGCGGCCACGTGATCGTCCGGGAGCACACGACCAGCGGCGACGGCATCGTCACGGCGCTCGAGATCATGAGCGTGATCGGCCGGAGCGGTAAGACGCTCGCGGACCTGGCCGCCACCGTCCCGATGCTGCCCCAGCAGCCGCGCACCATCCCGGCCCGCCACAAGGACCAGTGGGAAGGCGACCCGGCCATCCGGCGAGCCATCGCGTCCGCTGAGGCACGGCTGGGTTCGTCGGGCCGCGTGCTCGTCCGCCCGTCCGGAACGGAGCCGGCGATCAGGGTTATGGTCGAGGGCCCGGAGGCCGCGCTGGTGGGCGAGCTGGCCGACACTTTGGCTGCCCTGGCCGGGGAGCGGCTAAACTAGCGGCCTCGCAAGCAGGCGAGGCCGAGCCTGGAGGCGCGGGCTTCGCCGCAACCGTGGCCGCGTTGGCGCCACGGCCTATGAGAGCCGATCGGGGGTTGCCGAAGGCGACTTCGGCCGCCGGAGCGGACCTCGACGCCGGAGGATACTTCGGCGGCCGGGGCGATTCCTCCGGTGACAACGAGCAGGAGAAGTCCCGGGCACTCGTGCCCGCGGCCAGCCAGCGCTCGCGCAGCCGGGAGTGAAGCGACATGTGCGGAATCGTCGGATATACGGGACCCAGAGACGCCGGACCTGTCCTGCTAGACGGGCTGCGGCGGCTGGAGTACCGCGGCTACGACTCCGCGGGCATTGCCCTCGTGACCGAGAGCGGCGATCTCTTCGTCGAGAAGCGCGCCGGCAAGGTGGCGGTCCTCCAGGAGGCGCTCGGCGGCGATCCGCCCCGGGCAGGAATCGGCCTGGGCCACACTCGCTGGGCCACTCACGGGCGCCCGAGCGATCTCAACGCTCATCCACACAGCGACTGCACCGGACGGATCACGGTCGTTCACAACGGCATCGTGGAGAACTTCCGGGAGCTTCGCGACGAGCTCGTGGAGCGAGGTCACAAGCTGACCTCCGAGACCGACACCGAGGTCGTCGCCCATCTCGTCGAGGATGCCTACGAAGGCGATCTGGCGGACGCGGTCCGGGCCGCCCTGCGGCGTCTCGAAGGCGCCTACGCCCTCGTGGTTCTCCATCGAGACGAGCCCGACCGTCTGGTGGGCGCGCGGCTCAACGCCCCGCTGATCGTCGGAATCGGCGACGGCGAAAGCCTCCTCGCCTCGGATCCGGCGGCGATCGTCGCCTACACCAAGCGGGTCATCTTTCTTGCCGACGGCGACGTCGCGGACCTGCGGCCGGGAACCGCGATCGTCACGGATCGCAACGGAACGGTTCTGGACCGGCCGGTCGACATCATTCCCTGGTCCGCCGAGGCGGCCGAGAAGGGCGGCTACCCGCATTTCATGCTCAAGGAGATCCACGAGCAGCCCGAGGCGCTGACGGCGTGCATGACCGGGCGCCTGCGCGGCGAGTCGGTCTGCCTCGAGGAGCTGGACCCGATCCGGGCGCGCCTCCACGCCATCGAACGCGTGGAGCTGATCGCCTGCGGCACGGCCTACTACGCGTCGCTGGTCGGCGCCGCGCTCTTCGAAGACTGGTTGGGCGTGCCCGCCCGCGCCACCGTCGCCTCCGAGTTCCGGTACAGCCCGCCGCCCGTCGACGCTCGAACCCTCGTCGTCGCGGTCACCCAGTCCGGCGAGACGGCCGATACGATCGCCGCCGCCCGGCTGGCCGGAGAGCGCGGCGGCCTGGTGATCGCGGTGACCAACACGGTCGGGTCGGCGATCACGCGCGAGTCGCATGCCTCGGTCTTCCTGCAGGCGGGCCCGGAGGTCGCGGTCGCCGCCACCAAGACCTTCGTCACCCAGGTGGCCACGCTCATCATGCTGGCCGCCGACGTCTCCCGGGAGCTCGGCAAGCGGACGCTCCAGGAGGAAGCGGTGCTCGTGGATGCGCTCCGGAGACTGCCGAAGCAGGCCGAGCGCGCGATCGAGCTTGCCGAGTCGACCCCGGACGTCGCCGCTCGCTATGCCGACGCGGCCGGCTTCATGTACATAGGCCGGGCCTTCGGATATCCCGCCGCTCTCGAAGGTGCGCTCAAGATCAAGGAGATCAGCTATCTCCACGCCGAGGGCTACGCCGCGGGCGAGCTCAAGCATGGCCCGATCTCGCTCCTGGAGCCGAGCTGCCCGCTCGTCGCCGTCGCGACCCGGTCCTCGGTCTACGAGAAGCTGATCAGCAACCTCATGGAGGGCAAGGCCCGGGATGCCCGCGTCCTCGCCATCGCCACCGAGGGAGACACGCAGATCGAGCGCCTCGCCACCGACGTCCTGTGGGTCCCGGACGCGCCGGAGGCGCTGGCCACGATCCTCGCGGTCATCCCGCTCCAGCTCTTCGCCTATCACGTGGCCGTCGCGCGGGGACGCGACGTCGACCAGCCGCGCAACCTGGCCAAGTCAGTCACGGTGGAGTAGGCCGGGCAGTGGCAGGCCGCGACGTGACCCCGGCGCCGTCTCTCACCCCGCCGCCGGGCACGACGGAGCTCGGGATAGACATCATCCGCGTCTCTCGGATCGCCGATTCGCTGGCTCGCTTCGGCGATCGGTTCGTGAGCCGCGTCCTGACTCCCCGGGAAGCAGCCTACGTTCGCGGCCGCTCCGAAACGATGGCCGGCCGGTGGGCCGCCAAGGAGGCCGTGTCCAAGGTGCTGGGGCTGGGGGTGCGCGGCATCGGCTGGCGCGACATCGAGATCGAGCGGCTGCCAACGGGTCAACCGGCGGTGATTCTCCATGGACGGGCGGCGAGGCGGGCAGAGCAGCTCGGGATGGGCCGGATCGCGCTCTCGATCAGCCACGAGTCCGAGTTCGCCGTGGCCATCGCCTACGGCGTGCGAACCGAGGGCGGCCGCTTCCTGTTTCCGCCGGACATCGAGCAGCGCCTCGACGAGCGCGAAGCGGCGATGCTGAGGCGGCTCGAGCGGCTCAGGAGCCTGGCGCGGGAGACCGGGGCGATCGAGTCGGGCCTGCCGGCCCAAGCGGATCCGGCTCCAGAATCCACGGCACGCTCCGCCGGAATGCCGGAAACTGAGCACGTGCATCGAGTCCCGGGAAAGGAGGCGGGCAATGCCCAGCAAGGTCGTCGCTGAACCGATCATGCTCGACGATCGAGCCGCGGCCCGGCTCCTGCCGCCCCGACCCGCCCGCAGCCACAAAGGCTCGTTCGGCAAGCTGCTGGTCATCGCCGGTTCCGTCGACTATGCCGGGGCGGCGTTCCTGGTCTGCACGGCCGCCGGCCGGGCGGGCGCCGGACTCGTGACCCTGGCCGTTCCGGAGTCCCTCCAGCCGCTCTTCGCGGCGAAGGTGGTGGAGGCGACCACGCTGCCGCTCCCCGAGGACGACGTCGAAGAGGTGGACCCGGAGGATGCCATCGCCCGGATCCTCGACCATGACCACGACGCCCTGGTGGTTGGGCCGGGTCTGCGGCCGAGTCTCTCGATCACAGAACTGATCCGCGGCCTGCTCTCGCCCGACGACGACGGCGAGCCCGCACCAACGGTCCTCGATGCGGAAGCACTCCGATCGCTCGCCACCGTGGACGGTTGGGCCAACGACGTGGCCGCCCGCTGCGTGCTGACACCGCACGTCGGCGAGTTCCTGCGGCTCCGCGCGGCCGACGGCCACTCCCGCGAGAAGCTCGGCGACCTCGTCTTCGACGACGCCAAGCGCCTCGTCGCGGCCCGCGACGCCGCTCGCGACTGGGGCCAGGTGGTGGTTCTGAAGGGTGCGCGGAGCGTCATCGCCGCGCCGGACGGCCGGACTGCCGTGGCCCCGTTCGAGAATCCGGCCCTCGCCAGCGGCGGGACCGGGGACGTGCTGTCGGGCACCATCGGGGCGCTGCTGGCCCAGGGCCTCGGCCCGTTCGAAGCCGCCCAGCTCGGCGTCTACCTTCACGGGATGGCCGGCGAGGCGGTCCGGGAGCGTCTCGGCGACGCCGGCCTGCTGGCCTCCGACCTGACGGTCGAGCTGCCGATCGCCCGCAAACGGCTCGCCATGCTGGGCCGATGATCGACGCCCGAGCGCCTCATCCGGCGGGCTCCGGTCCGGCGGCCGATCCTGCAACATCCGGTCCGGCGGCATCCGATCCTGCAGGCTCAGGTCCAGCCGTTACGGCCACACGCCATCCTCTCGTCGAGATCGCCGAGGGGACGGCGCCGCCGCTGCTGCCCAAGACGGCCTGGCTCGAGATCGATCTCGACGCGGTCGTCGCGAACGTGCGGCTGCTCGGCGGCCTCATCCCGCCGGAATCGAAGGTCCAGCCCGTGGTGAAGGCCGACGCCTACGGCCATGGTGCCGTCGCCGTATCCCGGGCCCTGGTCGGCGCTGGTGTCGAGAGTCTGGCCGTGGCCACCTTCGACGAGGGCCTCGAGCTGCGCCGGGCGGGCATCGACGTCCCGATCGTGGTCCTCTTCCCGATACCGGCGGAGCTCGCGCCGGCGGCGCTGCGTCACCGCCTCTCGATAACGATGGGCGACCACGAGCTATCGCGACGAACCTTCGACGCGCTGGCCGGCCTGGGTGATCTACCGCCCGACGAGCGACTTGCCGTTCACCTGGAGCTCGAGACCGGCCTGGGCCGCGGCGGCGTGGACGTGAGCGCCGCCCGAGACCTGGCCGAGCGCATCGAAGCCTGCCCGCAGACGCGCCTCGCCGGTCTCTGGACGCACCTCCAGGCCGCCGGCAATCCGGCGATCACCCGGACCCAGCAGGATCGCTTCGGCGCCGGCGCGAGCCTGCTCGAGGCCGCCGGCGTCGCACTTCCAGCGCGTCACGTTTCGGCGAGTGGCGGGATCCTCGCCGCGACCGCGGGCGCGTTCGACGCGGTTCGGATAGGTCTCTCCGCCTACGGCCTCGTGCCCGACGGATTGGCGGTCGACGAGCGGAACCGCGACGCGGCGGCGGGTCTGCGCCCGGCGATGGCCCTGAGAGCCCGGCCGGTCCGCGTCGCCGGCCTGCCCGCGGGCTGGGGCGTGAGCTACGGCCCAACGTTCACGACCTCCCGGCCCAGCGTCGTCGCGACGCTGCCCATCGGCTACGCGGACGGCTGGCCCCGTTCGCTCTCCAACAAGGCCCAGGTTCTGGTCCGTGGCCGCCGGGTTCCCCAGGTGGGGACAGTGGCCATGGACGCCTTGATGGTCGACGTCACCGACGTCCCGGGACCGGCGGTCACGATCGACGACGAGTTCACGCTGATCGGCCGGCAGGGCTCCGACGAGATCACTGCGCACGAGGTGGGGCGATGGTGCAACACCATTTCGTACGAGGTGGTGTCCGCAATGTCGGGGAGACTACCCCGGGTGTACTATGCGGCAGCCAAGCCGGCAGCGATCCGCACCGTTTCGTGCGAAGCTAGTTAGGGCGGGGGAAGCCCCACAGCCGGCCCGGGGCGCAGTCCTGGAGGAGAGAGCGGCCTGGGGCCGCGGGCAGACGGAGTCGGTCCCGAGACCGGATGCCAACACGAAAGAACCAGCGATCACGGAGAGCATCGCAATGATGGAATTCCATGGCCGCTCGGAGGAACAGCGCGACGATCTCGTCGAGCAGGCCGCCCGCGAGATCCAGCTGCGGGGCCTGACCGCTCCAGCGGTACTGTTCCTGCAGGCCAGCCGTCCATACCGCCCCCTGGGCAGCAATGCGATGGTGTTCTTCGACCCCGTCCTTCGCGGGGTCTTTGGCGGCGAGCTGGCGGTCGCCACGGAGATCCTCGCCGACGACCTGGGTATCGAGCAGCTCATCGAGCGGCTCCAGGACCCCGACGAGGAAATCGCCTGGGACGCGTGAGAACGCACGCGGTCATCTGGGGCGGGTAGCATATCGGCGTGACCAGCCAGCAGCCTCGAGCGTTCTTCGCTCTCGATTTGGGCTCGGCCACGACGTCAGCCGCACTGATCGGGCACGTTGGGGGCCGATGGCGGCTGGTCGGACACTCTTGCGCCCCGGCCTCCACAGGCGCCGATGCGCTTCTGGAGAGCCTGCTCCGGCAGATCCACCGTGCCGACCCTGAGATCCTGGAGGATCTCGGCGCCGGACGCGGACGGGGTCGGGGGTCCGAGGCAATCCTGGAGTCCTGGCCTCGCTTCGTCGCCTCCTCCGCGCCCCCACGCCGCATCGCCGTCCTGGCCGCCTCGCGCCGGCAGCGCAACCGGCTCGAATCCGTGGCTCAGCGTTCGGGCTGGAAGGTCGTGTCCGCGAGCGTGGACGACGCCAATCCGATGGACCTCGCGAGGACGATCTTCGCCACCGAGACGTGCGCGGTGCTCCTGGGCGCGGATCGCTCGCCTTCGGGCGACGATCGGAAGAACCTGCCGGACCTCGCCGCGCTCGTTGCCGCGGCCACACGCCAGCGGCCCGAGCTGCTGGTGATCCTGGCCGGCGGCGCCGCGGCCTACGAAGCGGTCTTCGCCGAGCAGAACCTGGCGGCCGCGGCTCAAGCATCCGCGGCCTCGGGCTCGGCCACGGCCACGGCTACGGCGACGGCCCCCGCCCCCACGCCAATCCCGACGCTCGCGCCGGTGGCGCCGTCCACCCCGGCACGGGATCGCACCGATGGAACGGCCGGACCGGAGGCCGACATCGCCAGCCGTCCGCCCGACAAGGACGCCAGCCAGTCGAAGGCCGCGGTCGGCCAGCCCCAGGCTCAACTGGGTGCGGTCGCGGGCGTCGAACGAGACGCCGAAGACGCCCCCCTCCAGGCCGAATCCGGTTCCGCTCCGGTGGACGCCTCGGCGGCGCCCATTTCGACCCCGAGTGTCGTCGCCGTACCCGAGCTCCCGGCCACCCACGTCCTGCTCGCACCGGATGTGGAAGCGGGCTCGCCGCCCGGCTCCTCGCTCCAGCAGGTCCTCGAGGGTCTGCGCTCGGAGCCGAACGACAGCCGGCTCAACATCGCCCGTTCGATCGCCTCGCTCGCCTACGTCCTGGACCGCTCAATGGAAGTCGTGGAGGTGGGGCTCCAGGGCGGCCTCGTGGCCCGTTCCGAACCCTTCGGCCACGGCCACTTCTCGATCCTCTCGTCGCACGCGAGCCTCGTGGAGGGATCGTTCGCGCCCGAAGATCCCTCGGATGAAGTGATCGACGCCCTGGCCGCCTGGTCCACGGCCTCGATCGACCGGCATCGGCTCACGGATCGACTCAACGACCTTCGCGTCGCGCCCTGGGGCAACGCGGAAGGCGACGGGGCGACGTTCCGGCTCGCGGCGGCCAAGGCGGCCCTGACCCGTCTCGTGGCCGCGGCTCCGGAGATCTCCGAGCGGCCCATGCCGGAATTGCTGGTGGCAGCGGGCGGCATCTTCGCGTCGCTGCCGGCTTCGGTGGTCACGCTCGGCATCGCAGACATCGTCCGCAGGTCCGGGATAAGCCAGGTAGCCTGCGACACCGCCCGCGTCCTGGGTCCGCTCGGCACGATCGAAGACGAGGGCGAACGCCGGCGGCTGCTGGCCAACCTCGCCGACGACATCCTCCTGCCCATGGGTAGCCTGGTCGTGCCCGCTGGAGTGAAACCGGGCAAGAGCGCCGGTCACCTCAAGCTCAAGGGCACGAGCTACGTCTCGGAGATCGAGCTCCACCCGGGCGCGATCCAGGTCGTCGACCTGCCGAGCGGCCGGACCGCCACCGCCGACCTGGACTTCCGCGACACCGTCCGCCTTGGCACCCGCGGCCACCACTTCTCGATGGACCTCTCCGGGGGCCTGGTGGGCCTCCTGATCGACCTGCGCGACGTCCCGATGCGTATCTCGGAGCGGCCTGAGTCACGGCGCGCGGCCCTGGAGGCGTGGCAGAAGGGCATGTGGCCCGAGGTGGACGAATGAGCCCTCGAACGGCCAGAACGAGCGCCCGGAGCGCCGCACCTAGCGTCCCGCCCAGCTCCCCAGCCGTCGAGCTGCCGCCCGGCCTCGAGAGAGTCGCGCGCCGCCGGATCCTCGTCACGCGGCCGGTGGTCCGGATCGGACTCGGGCCGGGCGAGCGGGCTCTGGTCAAGGCCGGCGACAGCATCGAGGCGGGCACTCCTATCGCGGAGCGCACGCCCGACGCCGAGGTCGTGGACATCGGCAAGCTGCCGGGGATTGAGGCCGCGGACAGGCCAGGCATCTCGCCGGCGACGTCGGCCATCGCCGTGGACGATGAGGACGAAGAGGCGCCCCGGCGCGACCGGCGGACGCCGCCGGTGCCCGGCAAGTGGTGGGTCGGCGGCGCCGAACGACGCGGTCGCCCGCCCCTCAAGAAGCCACTCAACAGGGTCGCGGGAACTCTGCTGTTCGAAACCCACGGGCGCTGGCGGGCGGCCGTCGGCGAGCGGCACGAGGTGGTCGAGGCGCCCTTCGGCGGAGTGGTCAAGGACGCCCGCAACTGCGTCGAGATCACCGTCGAGGTCAACGGTTCCGCCATTCCCGGGGCCATCGCCGCGGGCGAGCCTTCGCGTGGCTACCTCGACGTGCCGCGGCTCACGGACGGCGAGCTCTGGGCAAGCGCGCTGGACGTGGGCAAGTCCGGCGCGGTCGTCGTGGCCGGCAGCCGGATCTCGGCCCAGGCCATCAGCCGGGCGAGGGCGATGTCGATCCGAGGCCTGGTGGCGGGCTCCGTCGGCCAGGGCGAGCTGCGCGATCTGGCAGCCTCCCTGGCGCGCCAGCGGGCCAGCCTGGCGCCGTCGGTTCCGTTCGGGCTGATCGCCCTCGACGGGTACCAGCGCCGGCCGCTCCCCACGCCGCTCCTGGCGCTGCTGGCCGCTCTCGCGGGTCGCGAAGTCGCGGTTTCAACGGATCCGCCACTTCTCGTCTTCGACGTCGTGGACGTCCCGCTGCCGGAACTGGCGCGGGACTGGGTCAGGGTCCGCAGCGGGCCTCACGCCGGGCGCGAAGGTCGCTGGCTCGAGGCCGCCGGCCTGCGCCGTTTCCGCGGCGGGATCTACCTCGACGCGGCGGTCGTCCGCTTCGTGGACGAGACCGACACGACGATACTGCCCATCGCGGACCTCGAGCGGTTCGTCCTGTAGGGCCCGACCGTCCGGACAGCGGCCCCGGGCTCGTTTCGGGTAACCTCCCGGGGTGATCGCAGGCCAGACACTCCGGACGACCGTCGTTACGCGCGACCCCGAATCGACGCGGGCGCTGGCGGCGTCCCTGGCCGCCGCCGCCCAGCCGGGCGACCTAATCAGCCTCGTGGGCGACCTTGGCGCGGGCAAGACCCAGTTCGCCAAGGGCTTCGGCGCGGCCCTGGGAGTCACGGACACGATCGTCTCGCCGAGCTTCGTGCTCATGGCCGAGTACCGGGGCCGGCTGCCGATGTTCCACATCGACCTGTACCGTCTCGCCGACGCCGCGGAGGCCATGGCCGGGGGGTTGATCGACGAGCGCCAGGCGGAGGGGGTCACTCTCGTCGAGTGGGCCGAGCGGCTCGCGGACGCCATGCCGGCCGAGCGCCTGGACGTGCTGATCGACGGCACGGGCGACGATCCACGGCGGATCACGCTCGTGGCCGAGGGACCGGGCTACGCCCGCTACATGCAGGCCCTCGCCGCAGCCGCGACCGCAACCGGCGCGAAGGAGTCGGGCCGATGAGCGAAGGCCGTATCCTCGCCATCGATACGTCGGGCACGAGCGCGCTCGTGGCTCTCGGCGAGGCCGACGGGACGCCGGTCGTGGAGCACCGCTGGCAGGCGGGCTACCGCCACGGCGAGGAGCTGCTGGCCCGCATCGACGGGATGCTGACCGAGACGGCCACTCCGATGACCGGCCTCGGTGGCGTGGTCGTGGGCACGGGGCCGGGCGCGTTCACGGGGCTGCGAGTCGGTCTCGCGACCGCAAAGGCACTGGCTCGGGGCCTGGGCATTCCGCTGGCGGGCGTCGCTACGTCGGAGGCGCTGCTGATCGCGGCAAGACGGGCCGGCGCGGTCGAGGGCACGAAGGCCGTCCTCCTGCTGCCGGCCGGGCCTTCCGACAGAGTCGTCGCCGAAGGCCGGGCGACGCTGGTCCGGGGCGGCGAGGAGCCGGAGATAGAGGATGGGGCCGAGGTCGTCGCCGTCGATCTGCCCGACCGGGCGCCCGCCGACGCCGTCGAACGGGGAGCTCGCGCCGAAATGGGGCTCGGTGCGGCGCTGCTCTCGATCGGCGCGGCACGGCTGGCGCAAGGCGGCGACGACATCGCCCTTCTGGTCCCCGAATACGTGACGCTGCCGCGAGGGGTTCCGGCGCTCACCGGAGAGGTTCGATGGTCGCACGACCCCCGGTAGCGGTTGTCGTCGACCGGATGACCGTCGACGATCTGGCGGCCGTCCACGAGATCGAGCGCGAGAGCTTCTCCACGCCCTGGCCGGCGCATGCCTATCGACAGGAGCTCGAGCAGAACAAGCTCGCTCACTACATCGTGGCGAGGTACGGCGACCAGATCGTGGGCTTTGCCGGAACCTGGCTGCTCGTGGACGAGGCCCACGTGACCACTTTTGCCACCCGGGCGACGTGGCGGCGTCAGGGGATCGGCGAGCGGCTCCTCGTCGCCCTGCTGGACATGGCCGTGGCTCGCGGTGCCAACGAAGCCACTCTCGAGGTCCGGCCCAGCAACATGCCGGCCCGCCGCCTGTACGAGAAGTTCGGGTTCAAGGTCGTCGGCGTCCGGCCCCGCTACTACACGGACAACAACGAGGACGCTCTGATCATGACCACCGACCCGCTCGAGGGGCGGCCGATGCAGGAGCGCATCGCCCGGCTCCGCGGCGAGCTGGCGGCCCGGCCCGACATCGAGATCGGGCCCGACGGCCTGCCCGTGCCCCGGCCCCACCGCATTGACGCCGCCGAAGGCTCGCCGGAGACCGGCGCCGACTCGGAGGCGGAGCGGGCTGAGCGGGCTGAGCGGGCTGAGCGGGCTGAGCAGGCTGAGCGGGTGGAGAGGGCGCCGCGGATCATCCGGCCGAGCAGCGTCTCGAGGAGGTCGCATTGAGCGCCGGCGACCTGATCCTCGCCGTCGAGAGCAGCTGCGACGAAACCGGGATCGCCGTCGTGGAGGATGGCCGGCGGATCCTCTCGAACGTCGTCGCGAGCCAGGTCTCCATGCACGCGGCCGCCGGCGGAATCGTGCCGGAGGTGGCGGCGCGCGCCCACCTGCGCTGGATCGTGCCGGTGCTCGACGAAGCGTGGGCCGGGGCCGGAGTTGGCTGGGACGACATCGCCGCGGTGGCCGTGACCGAGGGGCCGGGACTCGCGGGCTCGCTCCTGGTCGGCATCAACTTCGCCAAGACGCTCGCCTATGTCCACGGCAAGCCGCTCGTCCCGGTGAACCACCTGGAGGGTCACCTCTACGCCGCCTGGCTCTCCGACGAGGCGCGCGAGGTTCGCGAGCCGCTCTTCCCGCTAGTGGCCCTGATCGTCTCGGGCGGCCACACGTTTCTCGTCGAGATGCGCGATCACCTCACCTACCGGCTCCTGGGCGAGACGGTGGACGACGCCGCGGGCGAGGCGTTCGACAAGGTGGGCCGGCTGCTGGGCCTCTCGTACCCGGGCGGCCCGGAGATCATGAAGGCGGCCGCCGCCGCCACTCGCCACGACGTGGTCTTCCCGCGGGCCTGGCTGGGCGATTCGTTCGACTTCAGCTTCAGCGGACTCAAGACGGCGGTGCGCCGGACGGTCGGGCCGGCAGGCATCTCCTCGGCACCGGCGGACCAGGCTCGGGTCGCGGAGCTCGCCGACGGCTTCCAGGAATCGGTGGTGGACGTGCTCGTGACCAAGACACTCCGTGCGGCCCGGCAGGCCGGTGCGCGCTCAGTGGTGCTCGGCGGCGGCGTGGCCGCGAATCGAGTGCTCCGCGATCGGCTCGCCGACGGCGCCCGCAAGGCCGGCATTCCGCTCGTCGTGCCGCGGCCGGCGCTCTGCACGGACAACGGCGCCATGATAGGGGCGGGAGGCGAGACCCTCCATGCCGCTGGCGCGACGATGAACGAATCGACGGGGGCCGCGGCCGAGGCCGGCAAACGCGCGGCTCCTCGCCCGCCGAGGCTGGATCCGCTGGCGGTCAGGCGGCAGCTTCGCGAGGAGGGATTGCGAGCTCACCACGCACTTTCGCAGAACTTCCTGGCGGATCCGGACGTTCTCCAGTCCATCCTCGATCTCGCCGATCCCGCGCCGGAAGCGCACATTCTCGAGATCGGCCCCGGGCTTGGCATCCTGACCGGCGGGCTCCTGGAGGCAGGGGCGTCTGTAGTGGCGGTCGAGCTGGATCGCCGGCTGGCTGGGCGGCTGGACCGAACGCAGGCCGAGGCCGTCCAGACCGGACGCCTTCGCATCGTCCAGGGGGACATACTCGACCAGGAGATCGCCTCTCTGATCGAGCCGCCATACGAAGTGGTGGCCAACGTTCCGTATCACATCACGAGCCCGATACTCCATCGCTTCCTAGGCGCGCCGTGGTCGCCGGTGCGGCTGGTCCTGATGCTCCAGCGCGAAGTGGCAGAGCGGATCGCGGCCCCGCCCGGGGACATGAGCTATCTCTCCGTCTTCGTGCAGTACCACGCGAATGTCAGAATCGCGTTCGTGGTGCCGCGAGAAGCTTTCGAGCCGCCGCCGGAGGTCGAGTCGGCCGTCGTGGAGATTCGGCCCCGAGTCGCCGCGGGAGCGGTGGGGGCCGCCGGCACCGCGGGCACAGTGGACGCCGCGGGCACAGTGGGGGTCGCCCGAGCCGCGCCGGACGCCGCCGCAGAAGACGAGCTGTGGCGCCTCGTCCAGGCCGGTTTTCGCGAGCGGCGCAAGAAGCTGAAGAACGTGATCTCGCGACAGCTCCCCATCAGCGGCGATGCGGTTGGGCGCGCCCTGGAGGCCGCCGGGATCGACGGCGACAGGCGGCCTCAGACGCTGTCCGTGGCGGAGTGGCTGGACCTCAGCCGCGCGATCGGGCCCATTCCCGGCGGCCGGGCGGCTCATGAGGGCCGGGAGACCCGTCGATGAGCCCGGAGACCCGTCGATGAGCCCGGAGATACGGCGATGAGCCCGGAGACGACCGCCGTTCACGTCGTCCGGTTCGCGCCGGCCAAGCTGAACCTCACTCTGGCGGTCACCGGCCGGCGCGCAGACGGCTTCCACGCCCTTCATTCGATCATGGTGCCCCTGACCCTCGGGGACGCTCTCACCGTCCGCATCGCCGGCTCGAACGCCACCTGCGACAGCCTCCGGGTGTCGGGCTTGCCCGTGACGTCCGAACCGGACAACCTCGTTCTGCGGGCCATCGCCGGCGCTCGTGAAGCGGTCGCCATCCATCACGAAAGGTCGGAAGCTCCTCCGGCGCTGCTGGCGACCCTGCTCAGCAAGCGCATCCCCGTGGCGGCCGGCCTCGGAGGCGGCAGCAGCGACGCGGCCGCCGCGATCGACGCGGCTCTCGGTGCCTGGGGCGTGACCCTGCCGGCGGAGGCCCTGTCGAGCCTGGCGGCGTCCCTCGGCTCGGACGTGCCCTTCTTCCAGGCGGGCTGCGGCGCCGTCGTGACCGGCCGCGGGGAGAACGTCGAGCCCCTGCCCGCCATGGTCGGGACCGTCGCGATCCTGCTCGTCACGCCGCGCCAGCCGGTTTCCACGGCGGCCGTGTTCCGGGCCTATGCCAACGGATACCGGCCCAGCGGCGATCGAGCTCTTCGCATTTCCGAGGAGCTTGCGACGCAGATGCGCAACGACCCGAGCCCTCGCGTGCTGCTCGAGCGCGCCCGAGACCTGGCCCTGGCCAACGACCTCATCCCCGCCGCCGTGACCACCGCGCCGGGACTCGCCGGTTTCACTGCCATGCTCGGCCGCATCCTGGACCGCCCGGTCTGCCAGTCCGGATCGGGCCCGACCCTGTGGGCCCTCTACGCCACCCTCGACGAAGCCAGGGGAGCTGCCCGGGCGGTTCGCCAGGCGATCGTCGATGCCACGTTGCCGCTCATCGGCGACGGTGAACCTTTCGTCGCGGCCACTCTTCTGGCCGGCGCGGTCGCGCCGGGCGTGCCGGAGAACGCGCCGGCGGGGGACGTGCCGGCCGGGAATGCCGGGTACGGCCCGGATGCAGCCCGTGGGCCGGAGGTCGGGCATCGGCTGCGCACCGGCCGGCCCGCCACGGTACAGAATTGGACCAACCGGAGATCGCGAAGCGGCGACGCAACCGAGAAGCGACTCGGCCCGGGCACGGAACCCGGCGGCCCCGGTCCCGACGGTCCGGAAAGCGGCCCTCGAGAATCGTCGTGAGCAGGCGGCGTTCGCCACATTGGCGGAATTCGCCGCTCACGCGGCCGCGGCCGAGATAGAAGGAGGAGACGAACTCGATGACGCGCAAGGAGGTTTCCACAGAATCGGCGCCGGCCGCGATCGGGCCGTACAGCCAGGCCGTGGAAGTCGACGGTTTCGTTTTCTGCTCGGGCCAGCTCGGGCTCGATCCCGTGACCGGCCAGCTGCTCGACGGCGTCGAGAGCCAGACTGAGCGCGCCCTGCTCAACCTGGAGGCGGTTCTGGCCGCCGCGGGTCTGACGACCGGTGACGTGGCCAAGACGACCATCTTCCTCGCGGACATGGCCAGCTTCGCGACGGTGAACGCCGTCTATTCGAGGCATTTCGCGGATCCGGCCCCGGCGCGGAGCACCGTGCAGGTTGCGGCGCTACCTCGCAGCGCACAGGTTGAGATCGAGGCGATCGCGAGGCGGACCGGCCGGTGAAGCCTGCCCCATCGACAGCAGCTGAACCCCGGACGGCGGAGCGTCTCGTGGCCGCCCCCGCCCATCCGTTCGCCGGCACGCCGGCCGGTCGAATCGCCGGACGGCCCCTCGGACGGGTATATCCGTGCTACCGTCACGTGGCATGAGCAACACCTCGGACGCGGTACTGCCCGTTATCCTGGCCGCGGGCCTGGGGACCCGCATGAAGTCCCGCACCCCCAAGGTTCTCCACGAGCTGTGCGGGCGGCCGATGCTCGCCTACGTCCTCGACGCCGCGCGCGAGGTAGGAGGCAGGCGGCCGCTCGTCGTTTACTCGCCCGCCACCGCCGAGGTGACGGAGACGTTCGGCGACGAGGCCGATTTCGCGATCCAGGAGATGCCGCTCGGCACCGCTGACGCCGTCCGAGCCGCCCTGGCAGTGGCGCCCGAGGAGGTCGGTGAGATCCTGGTCCTCTCCGGCGACGTGCCGCTGGTCCAGTCCGATCTGCTCGCCGAGCTGGTCGACTTGCGCCGGGCCCGCAACGCCGCAATGGCCGTGGTCGCCGTCCACTCCGTAAACCCCACGGGCCTGGGTCGAGTGGTCAGAAGCGACGACGGCGGCCAGGTGCTGCGGATCGTCGAGCAGAAGGACGCGACGCCCGAGGAGCTCGAGATCGACGAGGTCAACGCGGGTGTCTACGCATTCGACGCCGCCTGGCTGCGACGCCGGATCGCCGACGTCAAGCCGTCGCCCGTGTCGGGCGAGTTCTACCTGCCCGCCCTGGTCGTCCTTGCCCGCGAGGATCGCCGGGCGGTCGTCTCCGTCGAGGTCGAGGATGACGGGACTCTTTCCGGCATCAACGACCGTTCGCAGCTAGCCGAGGCGGAGCTGGACCTTCGTTTGTCGATCAACGAGCGCCACATGATCGAAGGCGTGACGATCGTCGATCCGCTCCGGACGTATGTCGACTTCGCGGTCGAGCTGGCACCCGACGTGGTGCTCGAGCCCGGCGTCATCCTTCGCGGCAAGACGCGGATCGGCGAGGGCACGCGGATCGGCGCCGGTTCCCAGATCATCGACACCGTCGTCGGCCGGGACTGCCTGGTCTGGGCCAGCGTGCTCGAATCCTCCGAGGTTGAGGACGAGGTCCAGATCGGGCCGTTCTCGCACCTGCGGCCCGGGTCTTCGATCGGCCGGAAGGCCAGGCTCGGCAACTTCGCCGAGGTAAAGGCCAGCCGCCTGGAGCCGGGCGTCCAGCAGCACCATTTCAGCTACATCGGCGACGCGGAGGTGGGCGAGCGGACGAACGTCGGCGCGGGCTCGATCACCTGCAACTACGACGGCGTGCGCAAGCACAAGACGCGGATCGGCAAGAACGTCTTCATCGGCTCCGACACGATGCTGGTGGCGCCCGTGGAACTCGGTGACGGCGCCAGGACAGGGGCCGGGGCCGTGGTTACTCGGGATGTACCCGCGGGCATGCTCGCGGTGGGCGTTCCCGCACGGCTGCGCAAACCGCGCGCCGCTGCCTCGCCGCCGGCCGAGGAGCCGGCCACGCCCGAGGCGCCGGCCGTGCCCGAGGCGCCCGGAGCGCAGGGAGCCGAACCGGTCACTCGATGAACGATGTGATCCTCCAGCTGCTGGTCGTCCTGATCCTGATCTTGCTCGAGGCCGTCTTCGTTGCGGCGGAGATCGCCCTGGTGACGATGCGCCGGACTCGGGCCGAGCAGCTCATCGACGAGGGACAACGCGGCGCACGGACCGTCAGGCGGCTGATCGAGGATCCGACCAGGTTCCTGGCGGTCGTCCAGATCGGCGTCACCTTCGTGGGCTTCCTTGCCTCAGCCTATGCGGCCGTCAACCTTGCCGACAGGCTTGCGAGTGCCTTCGCGGACGTTCCGGTTCTCAAGGATTACGCCGTCGGGGTGGCCGTCATCGTGGTCACGAGCCTCCTTGCTGCCTTCACCATCGTCTTCGGCGAGCTGGTCCCCAAATCTCTCGCTCTTGCCCACCCCGATCGGACCGCGCTTACGCTGGCCGGCCCGGTGGATCTGCTCGGCCGTATCCTCGCGCCCATCGTGAGCCTGCTGACCTGGACGACCCGCAAGGTGGCCGGCGCGCTGGGCGGCGAGTCGGTCATTGGCCGCGCCCAGATCACCGCCGAGGAGCTGCGGCTGATCGTGGAGCGGGGAGGGGAGCAGGGCGTCCTCGAAGCCGAGGAAGAGCAGATGATCAGCGCCGTCATCGAGCTCGGCGATCGCAGGGTCCACGAGATCATGGTGCCGCGCACGGAGATGAC
The DNA here is from genome assembly GCA_027364875.1 of Chloroflexota bacterium. Classification (GTDB taxonomy): domain Bacteria; phylum Chloroflexota; class Limnocylindria; order Limnocylindrales; family CSP1-4; genus Fen-1039. Next base: position 33,079 of record DAHXON010000004.1, on the reverse strand, counting down.
CGCCCTGCCGCTAACGGCCGCGATGGACGAGGTCATCGACACGTTCATCGCCGAGGGCCACAGCCGGATTCCCGTGTACCGGAAGTCCGTCGACGAAGTGGTCGGCGTCCTCTACGCCAAGGACCTTCTGCCCTTCCTCAAGGGAGGCCAGAAGCCGGACCTCCGCAAGCTCCTCCGGACCCCGCTCTACGTCCCGGAGTCGATGTCCGTCGACGATCTGCTCCACAAGATCCAGGGACGCAAGGTCCACCTGGCGATCGTCCTGGACGAGTACGGCGGCACGGCGGGCATGGTCACGATCGAGGACCTGCTCGAGGAGATCGTCGGCGAGATCCAGGACGAGTACGACACTGAGGAGCCGCTGACGGTCAAGCTTTCCGACACGGAGGCGCGGATAGACGGCCGGGCTTCCGTGGACGACCTGGGCGAGCTGTTCGACATCGATCTCGCCGGCCTGGAAGACGCCGACGAATACGACACGGTCGGCGGGCTGATATACCACCGGATCGGCGGCGTGCCGCGGCCGGGAGATCGGATCGAGCTGCCGGACCATGGGCTGACGCTGACGGTCGAGGTCACCGACGGCCGGCGCGTCGGCAAGGTTCTCGTCCGAAGGCATCCTGCGGATCAGGAAGCCGACGGTACGGGAGCGAACGGCGAGTCGGCCCGGGGCGCCGCCCGCTAGCACCGGCTCTGGGCCATGCCGCGCGGCGGCGCGGCCGCGAAGGGCTATGCCTTGATTACGCCCACGATGATGTCGCGCAACGAGTTGAGGGCCTCGGCATCGACGATTCCGGCCGCCGACAGTTCGGCGAGAGCGGTGTCCCGGTACCGGCGGGCCTGATCGCGGGTGAAGTCGCGACTGCCGAGGGTCTCGAGCAGGGCCACGGCTTCGGCGACCTCGGCATCGGATGGTGATTCGGTCTGCCAGATTGCCAGAAGGCGTTCGCGTTGCCCTGGATTGGCGTGCTCGAAGCCGTGGATGAGGGGCAGCGTCTTCTTGTGGCGGGCGATGTCTGTGGGTGCCTTGCCCGTCTTGCTCGGGTCGCCCCAGATCCCCAGTAGATCGTCGTTGAGCTGGAAGGCGATGCCGAGCGCCCAACCGAAGGCTCGATACCGGGCAATGACGTGCTCGTCGTCGGTGGCCAGGACCGCGCCCGCCTCGACCGACGCGGCTATCAGCGCCGCCGTCTTCCGGCCGATCATGTCGAAGTAGAGCTCCACGGAGACCGGGTCGGCTCGCTCGCTCGACCAGATGTCGAGGTACTGGCCCTCGCACAGCGCCAGGCAGGTGTCGTCGTGCAGCTTCATGAGCCTCAGGACCTTGGAATCCGAGAAGCCGAGGTCCGTCAGGCGGTGGAGCGCCTTGCGGCTCAGGGTGAACAGCAGATCACCGGCGTTGATCGCCTGGGGAATGCCGTGGATGGCCCAGAGAGTCGGCCGGTGGCGTCGCTCGCGGTCGCCGTCCTCGATGTCGTCGTGGACGAGGCTGAAGTTGTGGCCGAGCTCCACGGCCGCGGCACCGGGGAGCGCCTGGCGGTAGTCGCCGGCGATGGATGCGTAGGTCAGGAGGCCCAGGAGCGGTCTGATCCGCTTGCCGGAAGACCCGCTGCCGTCCAGCCCCAGGTGGTAGCGGCACATGGCGTACAGGCCGGACGTGGGGACGTCCCGGTCCGAAACGAGGCGGAGTATCTCCTGCTCCGTCGCGGAGATCAGTTCGGGCAAGGTGACGATTGTGTCCACGCGCGGATCATAGCAAGCGGCTTTCAGAAACCGCTCGCGATGCTCCGCGCGCCGCCCATTGGAACCACGGAGCGTGCCTGGCTGCGTCAGCTCCCGGTGCCGACGGCTTCCTTGCTCGGCTCGTCCTCGGCCGCGAAATCGTAGATCGTGGCGTCCACGATGTCCTTCAGCAGCGACTGGGACCAGCCCGCCGTGGGGCTGATGTCCACGAACGAGAAGAACTCGTGGTAGAGCCTGGTGAACTCGCTGCCGGCATCCTTGTGCAGGGCCGCCATCCGGTCGAGCGCGCCGTAGCTGTCGAGCTGTTCGAGTATCTGGACCTCGCCGGCCTGTTTCTCGGAGGTGAACGTGACCGTGAAGATGCCGATGAGGCTGACACCTTCGGGATATGAAGCGGCAAACCTGGCCTGGTTTGCCTTGACCCACTCCTGGAGCTCCACGTACTTGCCCGGCCGAGTCGTGAACCCCGATTCCTGTATGAAGCGCATGCGATGCCTCCCCGCCACGCAGCATCCACTTCGAGTGGCGTGCGCCATTGAACGGGTCGGTTTCGCCAGTGGCTCGGCACAGCCGGGCGGCCACCTCAAGGGGCCGTGCCTCAAAGCTCCCCCGTGCCCGGTCAGGATTCTGGATTGCGCAACCGCCCGGACAGAGGCTTTGGTCCCGAAATTGCCGCGCGTGCTCTCGCCGGCCCGCCCCCCTTCGGCGACGCAGACCTAAGCGGGCCTGACGAAAGCGCTGCCGGGGAAGTTGGGGTCGTCGTCGTGCGGTCCGAGGGGACCGGCGTCGCGCATCTTGGCCGATGCCTCGTCCACCTCGACGTCGGTCAGCTCCATCCCGGCGAGATCCTCGTCCGAGGCGGCGGTGTAGTCGCGGCCGGGCTCACGACCCGGGAAGTAGCGGACGGTCATGGCCTCGAGGACGCGGCGTTTCTCCGCGACGTCGGCGATCTGCCGGCCGCGGCCGTACGCCACCACGCTGCGGTAGTTGGCGGAGTGGTCGGCCGCGGTCTTCGAGGCGATCAGGTCCACGAGCGACGTGACGGCCACGACGACGCTCCGTCCATCGCGGAGGAGCCGGAGAGTGGCGTTGCCCGGCGAGCCGTGCAGGTAGATGTGGCCGGCCTCGTAGTGATACAGGAACGGGATGAGTCGCGGCTCGCCGCCATCCACCAGGGCCACGTGCGCCACCTCGCCGCGAAGCAGGAACTCCTCGATCCGCTCGGGGACGGCGCGGTCGGCGTGCCGGCGGATCCGGGTTCGATCGGTTCGTGGAGCGGGGACGGGCCGGGCGGCGGAGGTCTCGTCGGTCATGGCCGGAGCATATCAGGAGGTGCCCTTCGGGCCGCTCAGATGTCACCGCACGGCTCCCTTTGAGCCCGCTACCGCCCGATATCATCGCGAGCATGCAGACACAAGAAGAGCGAAACGCCCACGTCCTCGTGCTCTACCACTCCGAGACCGGCAATACCGGCCTCATGGCCGATCTCGTGGCCGGGGGCGCCGAGGCGGTGCCCGGAACGACCGTTCGGCTGCGAAGCATCGCCGAGGCCACCGAAGACGACCTCAGCTGGTGCGACGGCGTCGCGCTCGGCTCGCCTACCTGTCTTGGCACCATGTCGTGGCAGATGAAGAAGTTCCTCGACGACATGGTGACGCCGCTCTGGCCAAAGCTCGAGGGCAAGATCGGCTGCGCGTTCTCGTCGTCCGGAGGTCTCGAGGGCGGCGGTGAGCTGACCTGCCTGGCCCTCCTCACCGTGCTGATGAACTTCGGCTTCCTGACCTTCGGCGTGCCGGACTACGTGGCCCCGGGTCGAACGCTCCACTACGGCGCGGTCTGCGCCGGACGCCCGCGCGACGAGGCGGATCGGGAAGCCTGCCTGCGCCTTGGCCGGCGGCTCTCCGAGTGGGTTCACACGCTGGTTCTCGGGCAGGCGGAATCGTCCCCGCGGCTGGCCACGTACGACCGGCGGATCTGATCTCGCGCCGCGAACGGTGTCCGCGGTACCTCTCCGGCGGGGCCGTGCGCGGGCGCAAGTGGTAGCGTGAGCGGGTGCCCGCGCCTCGCCTCTACGTAACCGACGCAATCGTCCTGTCGCGCTTCGATTACGGCGAAGCGGACCGGATCATGACGCTGTTCACCCCCGAGTACGGCAAGCTCAAGGCGATCGCCAAAGGGGTCCGGCGGCCGACCAGCCGGCTGGGCGGCGCCCTGGAGCCTCTCGCCGAGTTGCGCGTCGCGCTCGCCCGAGGCCGTACCTTCGACGTCGTTACCCAGGTCGAGGTCGGGCGGGCGTGGCTGCGCCTGCGCGATTCGCTGGAGAGCGCGGCGACGGCCTGGTACCTCGCGGAGCTGGCGGACCGATCCATAGAGGAGCGCCACGAGGCCGAAGGCCTGTACGCGCTCCTGCGGCGCTCGTACGAGCTCCTGGACGAAGGTATGGACCCCGGACGCGTGGCGCGCTGGTACGAGATGCATCTCGCGGATGAGCTCGGCGTCCGGCCAGAGGTCGACCGCTGTGTCGAATGCGACCGAATGCTGGAGGCGGACGAACGCTTCCGCTGGGTGCCGCCCCTCGGCGGCGTCCTCTGCTACCGCTGCCCCGGCCCGCCCGAGGAGCGGACCGGGCTGTCCCTCGACGGGCTCAAGCTCCTCAAGGCCTACCAGCGGATGGACGTCGAAGCGCTGGCCGGCTTGCGGCTCCCCGCCGAGGTCGAACGCGAGGTCGAGCAGGCGATGCGCGACTTCCTGCGCATCTCACTTGAACGGGAGGCTCGATCGCTCGGCTTCCTCGACGAGGTGAGGCACGCGGGCCCGATCGACGACCCGAAGGCGCGAGCGAGTCGGAAGCCCGGCTGACGGCTCCGCCGACCCGCGTCGTCACAGCAGCCGCCCGTTTCGTCCGAGCTCAGTGGCGCGACGTCCGGCTCGTGTGTCTGTGTCGCCCGGACGCCGCGCCGTCGGGTCGGGTCCGTCCGCGAGACTGCCCCAGTCGTTCCTTCATCATTCCCAGGACCTCCTCGAGCGGCATGGCCATGCCCCCGCCGATCGCGATCCAGCCGTCCCGGCTCAGCAGCCGGTTTCGCGCCCGATTCGTCAGGGCATGACGTTCGGCGAACTCGTCGGGCGCCCGCACCCGCGCCCTCAGCACGGTGGGCTGGCCGTTCTCAGGAAAGTCCTCGAAGCCGACGGCCGCGATCTCGTCCCAGGTAATCGGGCCCAGGCCCGACGGAAAGTCGAAGCCACGATCCGCGACCACGAGCCGCACCGGCCGCATCATCCGCGCCGCGCCCGCCCGGAGCTCGTTCAGCCCGTAGGCCAGCAGGATCAGGCCGATGCCGGCGAAGAGGAGGCCCACCTCGTCCCCGTTGCTGGCATCCCCGATGCCCATGACCAACCCAAGCAGGCCTATCGCCGCGGTCAGCGCCGCTATCAAGAGATCGCGCCGGGTCTTTTCGCGGTTGTCGAGGATTCCCGTGGCCTCTCCGAGGCCCGGGTGGCTCACGGTCGTCGTCACCGGCCGGGCCGGCGCCACCTCCCCCTCGTCGACCGGCGCCACCTCGCCGTCTTCGGCCGGCGCCGTTCCGACCTCGGATGCGGAGTCGTCGAAGCCGTTCGATTGGCCCGTCTCGTCCTCGGTCGGGGTCTCCTTGTCCCTGGTTGGAGTCGCGTCGTCGTCGGTCGTCTGCATGGCCGGACTCATTTCTTGAAGGTTGTCCACTTCGAGGGCACGCCGGCACCTGGACTCCAGGTAGGCAGGCTTGCCCAGACCGCGTGGTCTGATCGCAACCACGCAATGATGCACGCCCGCGCGATCCACGGCTCCGCCGGTTGACCGCGAGCACGTTCCGGGGGGCTTCCGGACCGCCCGCTAGTGTCGCGTCGTCGTCGATTCGGGATCTCTTGTGGCTGCGCCCGGACCCGCGGGTCGCCGGATCGGCGTGTCGGGCACCCTCATGCCCCGCGCTTTGCGGGCCAGGGCAAGGCGGACCTGGGCGGCGAGCTGGTCCGCATCGTAGGGCTTGCGAAGCAGCGTCGCCCTGTTGGCATGGGCCGTGAACAGCTCGCCGACGAGCTCCGGCGAGTAGCCGGAGCTGAACAGGACCGCCATCTCCGGATGCCGGCTTCTGATGACGCCGGCGAGAACAGGGCCACGCATGCCCGGCAGCATCACGTCTGTCAGGAGAAGGTCGATTGGCTCGGTCCGTTTGGCCGCGAGCTCACTGGCCGACTTCCCGTCGGCGGACACGATAACGTGGTAGCCGAGCCTTCGAAGCCACGCCGATGTCGAGGCCGCCACCAGCGGATCGTCCTCGACGAGGAGGATCGTGGCCGCCTGCGGCCGGACGGATTGTCTGGACTGCTTGACCGAGCTCATCGCAGTCGCACCTCCGGGCCGCATGAGGATAGCGCGATCGATCGGGAAGGGGCGCTAGGTTTCCTTATCTATTGGCGCCTGGCGAGCGGCGCAGCCCCTCGGGTCCGGCTCGGGTCGAGCTCGCGCTCGGGCTCGGGCCCGCGGGCCGAAGCGTGTGCGAGAATACCCGCCCAGGCAATCGGCCCATGCCAGTGGTCGAGCGCCTGCGCTCAGGAGAAGACCGTGACCGCCGTCAACCCGACAACCCCGGCCGAGGATCCGGGACCGTCCGTCGCCAACCTGGACACCATCGTCTCGCTGTCGAAGCGGCGCGGTTTCATCTTCCCGAGCTCGGAGATCTACGGCGGCATCAATGCCGTGTGGGACTACGGGCCACTCGGCGTGGAGCTCAAGAACAACGTCAAGCGAGCCTGGTGGCGGGCGATGGTCCAGGAGCGCGAGGACATCGTCGGCCTGGATGCCAGCATCATCATGGCGCCCCAGGTCTGGGTCACCTCCGGCCACGTCGCCAACTTCACCGACCCGCTGGTCGAGTGCCAGACCTGCCGTCGCCGCTTCCGCCTCGACGAGCTGCCCGGCGCCGAGAACCTGACCAACACGGAGCTCTCCGACCCGACCGTCGTCGACCGCCTTGGCCTCAAGTGCCCCGTCGACGCCGGTCCGCTCTCGGCTCCGCGCCGCTTCAACCTGATGTTCAAGACGTACATGGGCCCGGTCGAGGAAGAGGCTGCCCAGGTCTACCTCCGGCCGGAGACGGCCCAGGGGATCTACGTCAACTTCCGAAACGTCCGGGAGACCAGCCGCAAGAAACTCCCGTTCGGCATCGCCCAGATCGGCAAAGCCTTCCGCAACGAGATCAGCCCGGGCAACTTCGTCTTCCGGATGCGCGAGTTCGAGCAGATGGAGATGCAGTACTTCGTCAAGCCCGAAACCGCCGCCGCGGTGTTCAACGAGTGGAAGCCTCGCCGGAAGGCCTGGTACGAGCGATACGGCGTTACTCCCGCCCGGCTTCGCTTCCGCCAGCATCGCCCCGACGAGCTGGCCCACTACGCCAAGGAGGCCTGGGACGTCGAGTACCGCTTCCCGTTCGGCTGGAAGGAGCTCGAGGGCATCCACAACCGCGGCGACTGGGACCTCGGCCGTCACCAGGAAGCCACCGGAGAGAACCTCGAGTACTTCGATCCGGCCACCGAAGAGCACTACGTGCCGTGGATCGTGGAAACGTCGGCCGGCGGCGACCGGGCGGCGTTCACGTTCCTCATCGACGCGTATCGCGAGGAAGAGGTACGCGGCGAGAAGCGCGTGGTCCTCGGACTCAACCCCGACCTCGCCCCCTACAAGGTAGCCGTCCTGCCGCTCCTCAAGAAGCGCGACGAGATCGTGGCGAAGTGCCACGCCCTCCGCGACGACCTGGCGAAGGACATGCTCGCGGTCTACGACGACACGGCCGCGATCGGCAAGCTGTACCGGCGCCAGGACGAGATCGGAACGCCATGGTGCGTGACGGTGGACGTTGAGTCGCTCGAGGACGGCAAGGCCACGGTCCGCGACCGCGACTCGATGGAGCAGATCCGGGTCGACCTGAGCCAGGTCAAGCCGTTGATCATGGAGCGGTTGGCGAAGGCTCGCGAGTAGGCCCGTCGGCCGGGGCAACAGCTCGGCCGGCGGCGATTCTCATCTCCATTGGCGCCACCGATCGCCCTGGAGTTGGGTCCGCGCAACCGGGAGCCGCTCACGATGCGGCACGGGTAGCCGATACCAGCAACGAGACCAACTCGGGGTCGGGGCGGACCGAGCGTTGGGTCTATGGTCGGCAGGTATCGCCGCGACCTGGGCTGTTCGTCGCCGTCAGCCCGGCTGGCGGTGGCGGGACACTCAGCCTTTGGGCGGGTATCCCCTCAGAAAGGACCCCGTCGTGTCCCGCAGGCTTCTCCGTGTTCCCACGGGCATCCAGTCTCGCCTTCTCACCATCGGCGTGGGGGCGGTCTTGCTCACCGTGGTGACCCTCGTCGGAGTCGGAGCCGTTCAGAGCTCGTCGTTTCTGGACCGGGCAAGCGCCCAGAACAACGCGCAGGTGGACCAGAACCTCAGCGACCAGGCGGCGTCCACGTATCGTCTGGTAGATGCCCAGGCGAAGATGGTCAACGCCTCGGTCGCGACCGGTCTTGCGGACATCGGCTACGTCCTCGAGGTGGCGGGTGGAGTATCGCTCTCGACAGACACCGAAACCTGGACCGCGGTCGACCAGAACACCAAGGTCGCGTCCCAGGTGGTCCTGCCGAAGGTGATGGTGGGCGGCACGTGGGTGGGCCAGAATGCCGATTCCAAGGTCGCGAGCCCGTTCGTGGACGAGGCCAAGGCCCTGGCGGGCGGTACCGACATCACCATCTTCCAGCGAATGAACGAGCGTGGGGACATGCTGCGCGTCTCCACGACGGTCCAGTCGGGTGGCAAGCGCGCCATCGGGACATATGTACCCGCGGCCGCCGCCGACGGAACGCCCAACGCGGTCGTGGCCTCGGTCCTCGCCGGCAAGACCTACCACGGCGTGGCCAAAGTGGTGGACCAGATGTACGTGGCGGCGTACTCGCCGCTGGTCGACGCATCCGGCAAGGTCATCGGCATGCTCTTCGCCGGAACCCCCCAGGACAGCGCGGGGGGCCTCCGGACCGAGATCATCGCGGCCAAGATCGGCGCGTCCGGGTACGTCTTCGTGCTGGGCGGCAGCGGCGCGATGCAGGGCCAGTACATCGTGAGCCAGGGTGGTAAGCGCGACGGTGAGAACGTCTGGGATACGAAGGACGTGAAGTGCAACTACGTAATCCGAGACATAATCGCGGCGGCCAAAGCCGCCCCGGCAGGATCCTTCGTCTCGTATGAGTACAGCTGGCAGAACCCCGGTGACAGCCAGCCGCGTACCAAGGTTGCCCTCGTCGGCTACTACCCGGAGTGGGACTGGGTCATCGGTGCGTCGGCGTATCGGGATGACATGGCCGTTGCCTCGGCAGGTCTGGTCGCCGGACGAGATCAGATGCTGTGGACGTTCGTGCTCGTTGGCCTCCTGCTGGCCGTGCTCGGCGGCGGCATCCTCTGGAGCGCGACGCGCAAAGTCGTGTCGCCGCTCCGCGGCATCGTCGGAGCCGCGGATGCCCTCGCCCGCGGCGAGGTGGACCAGGATGTGACCTACGAGAGCCGGAATGAGGTTGGCCTCCTGGCCGACTCGATCCGCCGTGTGATCTCGTATCTGCAAACCATGAGCCAGGCGTCCGCCGCGATCGCGAGCAACGACCTCACGGTTTCCGTGACGCCCGCGTCGGAGAAGGACGCACTGGGGCTTGCCTTCAACCGCATGACCTCCAACCTGCGGGAGATGGTGGAGCAGATCCGGTCGGCGTCGGTGGCACTCACCGAGGCATCCAGCCGGCTGGACGACACGGCCAGCCAGACCGGGGCCGCTTCCGGACAGGTCGCCCAGACGATCGCGCAGGTGGCGCGAGGTGCCGGCGATCAGGCTGCCGCGGCTTCGGCTACCGCGGCTTCGGTGAACGATCTGGGCGGAATGATCGCCCGAATCAACCGCGCCGCCTCCGATACCGACGACCGCGTCGCCGCGGCTTCCGGAGCGCTCGGGTCGGTCGCTAGCGGCCTCGTCGACGCCTCGCGAGCCTCATCCGAAGTCGTTGCCGCCGCAGGCAGCGCGGCCGAAGCCACGACGACCGGCCTCGCATCCGTTGGCGAAGTAATTCGCGGCATGGACAGAATCAGCACCTCGAACACAGCCGTGGTCGGCGCCGTTCGCGAGTTGCGAACCAAGGGCGACCGAATCGGCGTCATCGTGGACACCATCTCCGAGATCGCCGACCAGACCAACCTCCTCGCCCTCAACGCCGCAATCGAAGCGGCCCGAGCCGGCTCTGCCGGGCAGGGTTTCGCGGTGGTCGCCGACGAAGTGCGCAAGCTGGCCGAGCGCAGCTCTCAGGCAACCAAGGAGATCGGAAGCCTCGTGGGCGAGGTTCAGCGGGGCACGGCAGACGCGGTTGCGGCTATGGAGCGCGGCGCCGCGGACGTCGCATCCGGGTCGAGCCTCGCCGCGGACGCGGGTGCATGCCTGGGAACGATCACGACCTCGGTGGCGGCCACTCGCGACGCCGCGAGCCGCATCTCCGAGGCTGTCAAGGAAATCACGGCCGCCTCAGATGCCGCCGTTGCGGCTTCGGACGCGATCGCCACTATCGCGGCCGAGACGAGTCGCTCCGCGGTTGAGATGCAAGCCTCGGCGCGGACCGTGTCCGAGTCCACGCAGGCGATCGCGGCCATCAGCGAGGAGAACTCCGCGGCTGCCGAGGAAGTCTCGGCCGCATCCGAGGAGATGTCCGCGCAGGTCCAGAGCGTCGTCGAGGCGGCCGCCTCGCTCGCCGAGATGGCTCGAAACCTCGATGCTCTCGTCGATCGGTTCCGCGTGACCGGCGGCGGCGAATCGATCGAATCGAGCTACGCGGGCGGCCCCCGAGACGTTCCGGCGCCTTTGAGGCGCTTCCGGGGCGCTTGAGGCCGGCGGGTGGGTCGGGGGCGAGCCACCGGCGGCCGCGCTCGTGTCAGTGGCCGGGGCCGTGGCCGCGTTCGCCCTTGCCTGAGGCCTGAGGCGGATTCGCCCGTGGGCCTGGATGCTCGGGGTCGGGCTGTGCATCGCCTCCGCGGCCGTCTATCTGCTGATTGCCTGGCGGTCCATGGCGATACGATCGTGTCCGCGGCCATCAACATCGGCGTCGACGCCGCGGTCCTCTACTACCTCAACCTCAACTCGATCCGGGCCTTGTTCGGCCGGCCGCCCACGCCGCTGCTGCAGCCGCAGACGCCGCAGGGACCGCAAGGGCCTCAGCCGCCCCAATACCCGCACTGATCAGGCAGGGCGGCCTCGAACCGCCCGCTAAACGGATTGGTGGGCTCGCGCCGCCGCCTCCTGGCGCCGCGGCGGTGCCGCTCGCGTTTGCGACTGGCCTCAGCTGGCTCGCAGGTAGGTCAGGACCGCCAGGACCCGTCGATGGTCGTCCGTCGCGGGCAGCAGTCCCAGCTTGGAGAAGACGCTGGCGATGTGCGCCTCGACCGTCTTCTCCGTCACGAAGAGCCGGTCGGCGATGGCGAGGTTGCTGCGACCCTCGGCCATGAGCGCCAGGACTTCTCGTTCCCGGTCCGATAGCTCGTCGAGGGGACCCTTGACCCGGCGCCGACCGACCAGCTGGGCGACGACGCTCGGGTCGATGACGACGCCTCCCCGGCCGACACGGCGAACCGCCTCGGCGAAATCTTCGAGATCGGAGACCCTGTCCTTGAGCAGGTATCCAAGTCCACCCTCGCCCTCGGTCGCGACGCGAACCGCGAACCCGGCATCGAGGTACTGAGACAGGATCAGGACTCCGACGGCCTGCCCGTGCTCGGCGCGGATCGCCTCGGCCGCGCGCAAGCCCTCGTCCGTGTGCGTCGGGGGCATGCGGATGTCCACGACGGCTACGTCCGGCTTCTGAAGCCGGACAAGGTCCAGGAGCTCATCGCCGGTGGCCGCCTGTCCGACGACCTGCAGATCCGCCTCTCGAAGGAGCCGAGCCATGCCCTCCCGGAACAGGACCGAATCGTCGGCCAGGACGACGCGCACGGTCACCTCCCGTCGGCGAGGGCGGCGATTGCCGCGCCCGACAACTGGTCTTTAGAGATGAATCCCAGCGCCCCGCTGGCCCCGATTCGCGACCCATAGGCGGCCGCGTCGCGACTCGAGATCAAGATGACGAGAGGCGCGAACTCTCCCGAGGTGAGCGACCGGGCCACGTCGAAACCATCGAGATCCGGCAGGCCGATATCGAGCAGCACGAGATCCGGTCGGAGGGACCGGGCCATCTCTATCGCGTTCCGGCCGTCCAACGCCTCGCCGATCACGTCGCAGCCTTCAGTTTCGAGCAGCGTTCGGGCCAGGGACCGGAAGCCCTGGTGGTCGTCGACGATCAGGATCGTGCGCACCTTGGTCCCGCTCACTGCCAGAGCTCGTGGCTGTCGAGGGGGATGTCGGCCCGCAGGCGCGTCCCGCCGTTGACGGGACTGTCGATCTCGAACCTGCCGCCGACCGCCTCGACGCGATCGCAGAGGCCGCGCAGGCCGCTGCCGCGTGAGGGATCCGCGCCTCCAATTCCATCGTCCCGGATCTCGATGGTCAGGCGGTCGCCGCAGATGGCGGCTGTGATCGCCGCCCTATCAGCGTTCGCGTACCTGGCAACGTTCGCGAGCCCCTCCGCCGCGATGAAGTAGGCGGTGGCTTCGACGGTGGGCTCGAACCTCTCCGCCGGAGCCGCTTCGACCACGACCGGGACGGGCGAGCGTTCGGCGAGCGTAAGAAGCGCCTCGCGGAGTCCAGCCTGGACCAGCACCGTCGGGTGGATCCCACGAGCCAGCTCACGCAACTCGGAGATGGCCTCCCTGAGCTCCTTCGACACGGCGTCGACATCGGCGAGGACGGCGGGATCCGCGTCCGGCCCCAGCCTGGAGCGAAGGAGGCGGAGCGCCAGGGAGAGCGACAGAAGCCGCTGCTGGGCTCCGTCATGGAGATTCCTCTCCACGTGCTTTCGCTCCGCGTCTCCGGCCTCGACGATTCTCGCCCGGGAGATCCGGACCTCGGCCAGCTGTCGAGTCACCTCGGCCTGGAGGCGCTCGTTCTCGACCTCGAGACGCATCGCGGTGGCGACCGACGGCATCAGACCCGGGTCGTCCAGCAGCGCGGGGTCGTGGACGATCGCCGCCAGAGGGATGCCGGCGCGCTCGAGTAGCGTGACCGCGCGAGAGCCAGCTCGATCCGACGGATCGACCGCCTGTCCCGAATCGTCGACGTATGCCGCGCGCTCGGGCGACCAGCGAAGCAGCTCGAGCTCGGGATCTCCGAGGGCCTGAGCGAGGGCCGCTCGCAGGCGAGCCGGCTCGGGCGTCTTGCCGAGCTCGATGACCAGATCGGCGACTGCCGTTCGCGCCAGCCTGGCAGCCAGCAGGCCCATCAGAACGCTGAGCGGAATCAGGGCGAAAGATGCCAGCTCGGCCAGCCTGAGCAGGTCGCTGCCGTCTTTGACCAGCCCGACGGCGACTACGACTTCCTCGAGGATCGCTCGCAACCCCACCACCAGGGCCGCCAGGTAGACGGGCGCGAGGGGGCGTCGGCCGGCGGGAGATGAGCGCCACCACCGCACGACGACGCTGGCTATAGCCGCCGCGACGGTGAAATCTGCCACGACTTCGAGCGACGCCGACAGAGTCGGCCAGGGCGCCGTCTCCAGGACGCCCCGGAGCGGGTTGTCGCCGCTGACGCTCGGTATGTCACGGATGCCGGCCAGGAACGCGAAAAGCACGATCGCCCGGTCGACGCGAGAGCCCAGCCGCCCCGACGGAATCGCGAGGAGCATGTAGATGACCAGCGCCAGCCCGACGGAAGTCGCCACGAATGCGACTGCGACCATTGGGAACGGGGCCGGTCCCTGCAGTCGGCCGGCGTTCCAAAGGAAACCGGCCAGAACCATCAGCGGGCCCATGACGTTGCCGGGCCGCCGGTCCCAGGCGACGAGCCCGGCTGTCACGAACGACAGGCCGACGGCGGCGCTGGCCAGGACCACGACCGGGCCGGTCTCGGTGACGGCCAGGCGCAGGGCGGCCATGCCGCTTGCCTCGAGGGCGGCGAGGGCGAAGAGCCCACCGAGGATCGCCCGTGACGCGCAGGGCACGAGTCTGGATCCGTCTCCTCGAACAGCCCGCAGATAGTCGTTCATGACGGCATCCTGCCACTCCGGGCCGTCACTCGACTATGGGGCTAGCCCCAACCCGGATTGCGTGTCCGCTCCAATGACCCGGCGGCGCCGGCGAGTCATTGTCGCATCGCTGCATCAGTCAGCCACCACGACAACGAGGAGAGAAAAATGAACGACATCAAGCGACTGGACGCCCCCGGCATCATCTTCGGACTGGTTCTGCTCACCACCGGCGTGTGGTATCTGCTCCGCAACACCTTTGGCCTGCCTCTCGACGAGATCGACTGGGATCGCGTCTGGCCCCTCATCGTCCTTTGCCTCGGCGGCTCGGTGATCTTCAAGGCCTGGACGACCAAATCCAAGGTCGCCTGACCGGCGAACGCCAAAGGCATGACCTCCCGCCAGACACAAGAACGCCGGGCAAATCGGGCCCGGCGTTTCTGGCGTGTACGAAGGTGGCGAGCCTTTGGTAGAGCTCTCGTTCGCGGCCGCTCGGCCGCCACGCTGCGCTCGACCGACGCTCAATGCCCCCTGGCGGTCGCCGACGCCGGCTCAGCTTCGGGCTGGGGCGCGGCCAGTTCGCCGCGCAAGTAAGCGTCGATGTTCTGGCCCGCCTTCTTGCCGTCTCCCATGGCCAGGATGACCGTGGCCGCGCCGCGGACGATGTCGCCGCCGGCGAACACGCCCGGCATCGAGCTCTGGAGGTTGCCGTCAACCTCGATGTAGCCCCACTTGTTGACCTTCAGGTCGGGTGAGGTCGAAGTGAGCAGCGGGTTGGAGCGCGTGCCGATGGCAGCCACCACGATGTCGCACTCGAAGACGAACTCGGATCCGGGGATTTCCACGGGCCGGCGGCGGCCGGACGCGTCGGGCTCGCCGAGCTCCATGCGCACGCACTTGAGGCCGCTGACCCAGCCCTTCTCGTCGGCGAGGACTTCCGTCGGCGCCGTGAGGAACTCGAACCGGACGCCTTCTTCTTCGGCGTGGTGGACTTCCTCGACGCGGGCGGGCAGCTCGGTCCGGGAACGGCGATAGACGATGACCGCTTCCTGGGCCCCGAGTCGCCTGGCGGTTCGGACGGAGTCCATGGCGACGTTGCCGCCGCCGACGACTGCCACGCGCTTGCCGCGCAGGATCGGCGTGTCGGAGTCCGGGTTGTAGGCGCCCATCAGGTTGACGCGGGTCAGGTACTCGTTGGCCGAGTAGACGCCCTTGAAGTTCTCTCCCGGGACGCCCATGAAGACCGGCAGACCCGCGCCCACGGCGACGAACACGGCGTCGAACTTCTCGCGAAGCTCCGGCAGGGTGAACGTCTTGCCGACGATCGAGTTGGGCTCGATGTCCACGCCATCCGCGACGAGCCGGTCCACTTCCTTCTGGACGATGTCCTTGGGCAGGCGGAACTCCGGGATGCCGTAGATCAGGACGCCGCCGGCCGCGTGGAACGCCTCGAAAATCGTGACCTTGTGGCCGCGCTTGGTCAGCTCGCCGGCGGCGGTGAGGCCGGCCGGTCCGGAACCGACGATTGCCACGGTCTTGCCTGTGGGCGTGGGCCGGGCGTCCGCGAACGCGTCGCGATGGTTGATAGCCCAGTCGGCCACGAAGCGCTCGAGGTAGCCGATGGCGACGGGCTTGCCGGTCTTGCCGCGCAGGCAGACCTGCTCGCACTGAGTTTCTTGCGGGCATACGCGGCCGGTGACGCACGGCAGGGCGTTGTCGCCGAGCAGCGAGTCGGCCGCCGCCTTGACGTCGCCTTCGCCGAGGAGTCGGATGAAGTTCGGGATGTTCACCGAAACCGGGCAGCCGTCGATGCAGTACGGCTTGGGGCACTGGAGGCAGCGGTCCGCCTCGAGGATCGCGAGCTGCTCGGTGTAGCCGAGGTTCACTTCGGCGAAGTTCTTCGCCCGGGCGAGCGCATCCTGCTCGACCATCGAGTGGCGATCGATCTTCATCCGCTCCTTCTTGGGAAGCGGCTCCAGGTGCGCCGCGAGGCGCTCGGCGAGAGTAAGGTTGTCGGTCATCGGGCGGCTCCCGCATGTTCGCTCGTCCAGCGTTCGAGTGCCGCCTGCTCGAACTCGCGGTAGGTGTTCAGCCGGTCGGCCAGCTGGCGGAAGTCGACCGTATGGCCGTCGAACTCGGGGCCGTCGACACAGGCGTATTCGGTCTTGCCGTCGATGGAGACGCGGCAGCCGCCGCACATCCCCGTCCCGTCGATCATGATCGAGTTGAGCGAGACCGTCGTCTTGATGCCGAACGGGCGCGTCAGCTCGGAGCAGGCCCGCATCATCGGCACCGGGCCGATGGCGAAGACCTCGTCGATCCCGCCGGCCTCGCACAGCTCCTTGAGTGCCTCGGTCACGAAGCCGGGCCGGCCGTAGCTGCCGTCGTCCGTGCAGACGACCACGTCGCCGACCGCTCGGAGCTCCTGCTCGTAGATGACCCACTCCTTGGATCGACCGCCGATGACGCTGGTCACGTGGACTCCGTTGGCGGCGAGCGCCTGGGCGATCGGGTACGCGACCGCGGTGCCCACCCCGCCGCCGACGCAGACCGCGTGGCCGCCGGCAAGGAGGTGAGTGGGATTGCCGAGCGGCCCGGCGATGTCCTGGATCGCGTCGCCGACGTTGAGCGACGTCAGCTCGTGGGTGCTCTTTCCGATGGCCTGGATCACCAGGCTGATCGTGCCCGCGGCCTTGTCCACGTCGGCGACCGTCAGCGGGATGCGCTCCGCGCCCGGTCCGCGGCGGACGATGACGAACTGGCCCGGCCGGCGGATCTCGGCGATCCGAGGTGCCTCGACCACGAGGCGAGTGACGTTGGGCGACAGCTGCGCCTTACTCACGATGGGATGCATATCGCTCCGAATGGCTCCGACTGTGCTCCGGCCCTGCGACCGGCGGCGGCAATTTGATAGTAAGTCGGTCAGTGTTTACCAGCATGGTCGCCGAACTGGCGGGCGTTCGACACCGACCACTCTGCCTCATCATCGGGGCCGAAGGTCACAACGTCCTGTCCAGTCGGGTGGGAAACCACGTCCGGCTCAGCCTAGCAGCCGGGGCGCTGAGGCGCCGCAGCGTGAGAGCCCGCGAGCTCAACCGAGTCCTCCCTTGCCCGCCCGGGTCCTCCGGAGCCCGCAATCCGCCGCTTGGCGCCGGCCTTGGGCCGCCGGGGCGTGCACGCGCAGATACACGTCGCGTGGCTCCAGGGTTGTGAGAGGGCCGAATGTCCCTGCCAGGTCACGGATTGGCGTCCGCCGGGCCCGATTGCGGCCGGCTCAGGCGGCGAGAGCCCGACGGCGAGCTCGAATCAGGCCTCAGCGACGCGTTGCGGGCGCACCGAACCCGGTTCCAGCCCCCACGTGTATTCGCCGACGCACACGGACATAACTCGTACGCCGGCGGCGAGCCGTGCGTGCTGCTGTGTGGCGCGGGCGGGCGGGGAAGCGGTTCGGAAGCGGCGCGGATAGGGCGTGCCGTCCGGTAGGGCCGTCGTCAGCGCCCCTTCGACAGGAGACCCAGCACTGCCTCGGCCGCCGCCGGCACCGCGGCCGCCACTTCTCGGCTGAGCTCCTCGCCGAAGACGTCCGTCGAGCCCGCCTGGATGGTCACCACGTCGATCCGGGCCGGGATCACAGCACCGAGGCGGCGGCCCAGGGCCAGTGCGGTAACCAGCGAAGCATCGTGCACGGAGTCGAGATGACCGGCTCCGTGGTCGGGCAGCTCATCGAAGCTCCACGTCCGTACCTCGCCCGGAACCTGGCCCGGGAACTCGGCGGCGTCTATCAGGATCGCGGCGTTGAAGCCCGAAATAGTCTCCATCAGGCGAATTCCGCCGACACCGAGCCTCTCGACGACCGCCTCCGATCGGCCCGGATCGAGCTCCCCAGAGGCCGCGCCGTCGATCAGGCGTCGCTCGACCTCGTCGGCGACGCGCCAGCCCACTCCGTCGTCGCCGAGCACCGGGTTGCCCAGGCCAACCACGATCACGCGCGGGCCAGGGTCGGCCCCATCTTCGTTCAACGCCTCCCCAATCGGCAGTCAGCCACAGCTGAACCGCGGCATCAGTTCTGCTCGAGGACTTCGATGACCTCGCCATCCGAGTTGCGAATCGCAACCTGGAGCGGCATCTGGCCGGGCATCGAGTGGGTGGCGCAGCCGAAGCACGGATCGTAGAGCCGGAATGCCATCTCGACGCGGTTGAGCAATCCCTGATGGACCACGACTCCCTTGTGGATCAGGCTCTGGGCGGCCTTTTTGATGGACATGGAGATGGGCGCGTAGTTGTTGGTCGTGCCCACTACCAGGTTGACTCGCGTCAGCAGCCCTCGTTCGTCGGTGACGTAGTGGTGGGTCAGCGTGCCTCGGGGTGCCTCGACGATGCCGACGCCTTCGGTCGGAGTCTCGGTCGGGGCAACGCGCACGTTCGGCGACGTTATCTCCGGATCCGTAGCCAGCTCGACCATCCGCTCGGCGGCATACAGCAGTTCGACCAGGCGAGCCCAGTGGGTCGCCAGTTGATGGTGGACGATCCTCTTGCCCCCGGCTTCGGGCTCGGGCGCAAGCGTTGCGTAGAACTGCTCATAGGCGGCCTGCGCCTCGGGTGTGGCCATGCCGTCGGCGGCGTTGAGGCGGGACAGCGGCGTGGCGCAGTAGACCCCGGAGTCCTCTCCGTCCACGAACCCCTTCCAGCCGACCTTGCGCAGGTACGGGAACTTGAGGTAAGTCCACGGCTCGACGCGCTCGGCGATCCAGTCGCGGTACTCGGCCGGTGCGTACGTTCCGATCCGCCGGCCCTCCGGTGACATGATGCCGACCCGGCCGTCGTAGAAGTTGATCTTCCCGGCATCGTCGATCATGCCCATGTAGTAGGTCCGCTGGCTGTAGGCGTCGGACAGGATCATTTCGCGGTAGGCGTCGTTGGCCAGGACGACCTTCTCGAACAGCCCCAGCGAGAAATGGGCGAACTCGATAGACCAGCGGCCGATCTTCTCGATCTCGGCGCGCTGCTCCTCGGTGATGCCCCGAGTCATGCCGCCGGGCACCGCGGTAGCCGGGTGGATCTTGCGTCCCCCGATCATCTCGATGACCGAATGGCCGTACTTGCGAGCCTGGATCACCTGCCCGCCGACTTCCAGGCCGACCTTGCCGATGACCCCGAGAATGTTGCGCTCGGCCGCGGGCGCGTCGGGGCCGACCACGAAATCGGGGCCGCCGAGTGCGTAGAAGTGGGTGGTGTGGTCCGTCACGTAGAAAGCGCTGTACAGCAGCTCGCGCAGCAATTTGGCGGGACGCGGCGGATCGACGTGATAGACGGCATCCCCGGCCTTGGCGCTGGCCATGTGATGCGCTTCCGGGCAGACGCCGCAGATGCGGTCGGTGAGCGTCGGCATCTCCTCCACGGGCCGCCCCAGGCAGAACCGCTCGAAGCCACGCAGCTCGGGGACCTGGAAGTAGGCGTTCGCGACCTCGCCGTCCGGATCGAGGAATATCTCGATCTTGCCGTGGCCTTCGAGCCGCGTGACGGGGTCGATCGTGATCTTCTGCATGTTCAGTGCTCCCCGTCGGTCTTCCAGGCGGCCCTGGAGCCGCGGAGCAGCGAGTGGGCCAGGCTGAAGCGGTAGAACTGCCCGGCCGGGTCCACGATGCCGTTGAGAGCAGCGTCGATCGCCTCGGGTTTGTCCGCCTGGATTACCGATGCGTAGGCCGACATCAGGCGTGCGCCGAAATCGGCCGCGCCTTCGGCCGGACCGTAGCAGCCGATGCACGGCGCGCCGGCCGCGGGGCACTTGGCTCCGCATCCGTTGCGTGTGGCCGGCCCGTTGCAGGGCAGCCCCTGCTCCAGCAGACAGATCTCGGGATCGAAGGACGCCTGGCTGGTGATGCGGACGAACTTATTGATCCTCTTGACGTCGCGCTTGCGTTCGCACTCGTCGCAGACGGTGGAGTCGCCGGCCCCAAGGATGGAGCCCCGCGGCGGCAGCGGCCCCGTGCCGTCGAGGGCCGCCACGAGAGCCTGGAGCACGGCCCATATCTGGTCCGACTCGGGCGGGCAGCCGGGAATCGTGTAGTCCACGTCAACCACCTGGTCTAGCGTCCGGAGCATCGGCTCGAACTCGGGCAGGTCGAGTACGCCTTCGGGGATCCCGACCTGCCAGCGGGGACGGACCCGGTCGGGGTTCTCGGTGCTGTCGGTCGAATAGACCGTGTCGAGGATCTGCTCGCGGCTCGACAGGTTGGCCAGGCCGGGAATGCAGCCCTCGCTGGCGCACGACCCGAACGCGACCAGGAATTGCGACTTGCGGCGCAGGAGCCTGGCGAGGTGGACGGTCTCGTCCGTGCGCATGCTGCCGTTGATGAGGCTGACCGTGATCTCGCCGTCGGCCATGGCCTCGATGTCGGAGTACTTACCGTCTGTAACAGTCGGCCAGAGGACGATGTCGAAAACGGCCGCGACTTCGAGGATGTGCTCGTGGATGTTGACGATTGCGATGTCGCAGCCTCCGCATGAGGCCGCCCCGAAGATGGCCAGCTTGGGCTTGGTGGTCGGCAGCGGGCTCATCGATCCGCCTCCGGTGCCTGTTCGGCTTCGGCGGGCGCGAGTTCGGCCTCTTGCCCCCCGGTCGCCTCCCAGGCGCTGTCGAGGTTTATGCCGGTGTCCGCCGCGGCATCCGCAGGCCAATCGAGCGGACCGAGAGCGCGAACTTCGTCGGTGACTCGGGCTATCTCGGCCGCGATGTGGACGCCCTCCGCAGCGCTGGCCCAGACCAGTTGCACTCGCTGCGGCTCGATGCCGAGCGCCTCGAGCGTGCGCCGCAGCAACCGGAAGCGACGCAGGGCCTTGAGGTTCTGCTCGATGTAATGGCACTCGCCGGGGTGGCAGCCGGTGATCATCACCGCGTCGGCACCCTCGGCGAAGGCCTTGAGCACGAATGCCGGGTCGAGCCGGCCCGAGCACATGAGGCGGATGAGTCTCACGTTCGGCGGGTACTTGGTGCGAGCCGTGCCTGCCAGGTCGGCGGCGCGGTAGCTACACCAGTTGCAGGTGAAGCCGATGACAGTCGGCTCGAACACCGTCTGGAGGTCCACCTCGGTGGGGACGGGGCTTACAGGCGCGGCGTTCACGCGCGCACCTCCTCGGCAGTCCGATCGCCGGTCGTCTCGCCCGAGGCCACGGGGAAGCGCCTTCTGTCGGGCGCGGTTCCGTTCATTCCGATCCTCAGGAGGCCTTCGATCTGGGCCATCACCTGCTCGTCGCTGAAGCCGCTGCCGCTGATCGCGCCCGCCGGACATGCGGCCACGCACGTTCCGCAGCCCTGGCACATGGCCGCGTTGACGCTGCTGACGGCGAGCACGGAATCGAACGAGATGGCGTTGAACGGACACAGCCCGTTGCAGATCCGGCAGCCGGAGCAGTGCTCGGCGTGAATCTCCGCTTTGATTGGCTCGAGGCGGATGCTCTTGTTCTGGATGCGGCTGAGGACTCGCGCGGCGGCCGCCGCTCCCTGGGCCACCGACGTGGGTATGTCCTTTGGCCCGCTGACGCAGCCGGCGATGAAGACGCCTTCCGTCATGGTCGCCACCGGGTCGAGCTTGGGATGCTTCTCGATGGCCCAGCCTTCACTGCTCGACGAAATCCCGAACCTCGTGGCGACTTCCCGGGCGTCCGATCTGGGCTTGAGACCTACCGAGAGGACGACCATGTCGACGGGAATCCGCCGCTGGCGCCCGGCCAGCGTGTCCTCGACCTGGATGACCATCTTGCCGTCCTCGCCCGGCAGGCGGCCCGCCTCCGTCACCTCGGCCGGCTTGCCTCGGACGAAGAGAGTGCCTTCTTCGAGGACCCGCTGGTAGAACTCGTCGTAGCCCTTGGCCGCCGTCCGCATGTCGATGTAGAAGTTGTAGACCGTGGCTCCGGTCCGTTCCTTGACCAGATGGGCGAACTTGAGGCTCTGCATGCAGCAGATCGCCGAGCAGTAGTTCTGGAAGTTGCGGTCGCGGCTGCCGACGCAGTGGATGACGCCCACCGTCTTCGGCTCGGTCACGCCGTCGCGCAGAACGATTCGGCCGTTCGTCGGGCCGGCCGAGTTGGATAGGCGCTCGAACTCGATGCTGGTGAAGACGTTCGGCAGGCGCCCGTAGCCGTACTGGGCGATCTCGCGGGCGTCGAAGATGTCATAGCCGGTCGCCATGATGATGTTGCCGACCTGGAGAGTCAGTTCTTCGTCCTGCTGGTCGAACCGGATTGCCGCCTTCTCGCAGAACTTCTCGCAGGCCTTGCAGGTGCCCTTCTCGAAGTAGGTGCAGTTCTCGCGGTCGATCACAGGGACCCGGGGGACCGCCTGGGCGAACGGCGTGTAGATCGCTTTTCGGTAGCCCAGGCCCGCCTCGTAGGTTTCGTCGATGACCTTCTTGGGGCACTTCTCTTCGCAGACGCCGCAGCCCGTGCACAGGTCGGCGTCCACGTAGCGGGCCTTCTTGCGAACGGTGACGGTGAAGTTTCCGACGTAGCCTTCGACGCGCGTGACCTCGCTCCACGTCATCAGGGTTATGTTCGGATGCGTGCCGGCCGTGACCATTCGCGGGGTGAGGATGCAGGCCGCGCAGTCCAGAGTGGGGAAGGTCTTGTCGAACTGGGCCATGTGGCCGCCGATCGACGGCTCCCGCTCGACCATGTAGACGTGGAAACCAGCGTCCGCTATCTCGAGCGCGGCCTGAATCCCCGCGATACCGCCGCCCACCACGAGCGTGGCCGGGTTGATGTCCACGTCGATCGGATCGAGTGGGACGTTGCGGCGGACCCGCTCCACGCCCCCGGCCAGGATCGCCTTGGCCTTCGTCGTGGCCGCGGACCGGTCGCTGTGGACCCACGAATCCTGCTCGCGGATGGATACCAGCTCGCACAGGTAGGGGTTCAGGCCCGCCCGCGCCGTCGCTCCGCGGAACGTGCTCTCGTGCAGGTGCGGGGAGCAAGCGGCGACCACGATCCGGTTGAGACCCAGATCGCGGATATCGTCGGTGATAAGCTCCTGGCCGGGACTGGAGCACATGAACTTGTACTCACGGGCGACGACCACGCCCCGGTCCTTGAGCGCTTCGCCGGCCCAGCGCGCTACTTCGACCACGTCTACCGTGCCGGCGATGTTGCTGCCGCAATGGCAGACGTACACGCCGATCCTGATCTCGCCTTCCGCGGGGGTCGTGCCGTTGCCGCTCATCGGACGACCTCACTGGTCGCCCCGCTCGCCGAGCCGTTGCCGTCGTCGAGCGGGCGAGGCATCGGCAGGGCGCGCTTGTCCGGCCTCGGCCGATGACCGCCGGCTGGCACGGGCGCCGGTTCGGGCGCGGTCCCGACCTTGCGCAGAGCCGCGCGAGCGTCCGTGAGCTCCCGGCCAAAGCCCATCGCTTTCGCGTCGAAGCCGAACGCGACGCCCATGAGCTGGGTGAAGAAGACGATGGGCATCCGGTGCTTCGTGTGGAATCGGGCGTTGAGCTCGCCCTGGTAGGCGTCGATGTTGATCTGGCACATGGGGCAGACCGTGACCATCATGTCGGCTTGCTGGCGCTCCGCCTCGTCGATCAGGCGCTTGATGAGCTCCAGGCCGACCTTCGGGGCGATCTGGGTCATGTGGCCGCCGCAGCACTCCGTCTTGAGCGGATAGTCCACGACCTCCGCTCCGAGCGACGCCAGGAGTCGGTCGAGATCGTCGGGTCGCTCATGGTTCTTCCAGCGGTGGTCCGGGTCGGGCCGCGGGAGCATGCAGCCCAGGTACGGAGCCACGCGGAGACCCTGGAGAGGTTTGACCACGTGCTCGCGAACCGCGTCGAGGCCGACGTCGTGCATGACCACCTCGAGCAGGTGGCGCACCTCCACTGTGCCGGGGTCGTAGTGGAGTCCGCCCGCCGCCAGCGCGGTGTTGACGTGGGCGTTGAGCTGCGGGCTCTCGCGCATGTACTGGTTGGCCTTCGCGAGGTTCAGGTAGCAGGCGCTGCACGAGGCGACTACTGGCTCGCCGTTCTCGCGCGCGGCCTCGGCGAGGGCCAGGTTGCGGGCGATGAGGGCGTAGGCGGGGCTCAGGCTGACGCCCACGTACTCCGTGGCTCCGCAGCAATTCCAGTCCTCGATCTCGACCAGATTCACGCCGAGCCGATCGCAGACGGCCGAAAGCGACTCCCGATAGGCTCGGCCGCTGCGCTCGGTCGAACAGCCGGGGTAGTACATGTACCGGCTCATCGTGCCCGCTCCAGTTCCTTGGCCGTGTCCAGGATTGCGTGGAGCTGATCCGTCCCCTTGATCCGATGAGGCAGCAGCGCGATTCTTCCCCGCCTGAACATCTTGAGGCCCATCGGCGCCATTCGAGGCAGCCGGGTGACGAAGTGGCGCATGTAGTGCCGGGCGGTCAGGCCCATCTCCCAGCTCCGGCCGTAGCGCTCAACCTGCGAGACGAAAACGCCCGCAAAATGCGGCGGCGTCTTGTCCCGGTACGAGTGGGACTGCTCGGCCATGCACTTGAGGGCGTACATCACGTCGGCGATGTGAACGCCTTGCGGGCAGCGAACCACGCAGTGGTAGCAGGAAACGCACATCCACGGCGTGT
Organism: Chloroflexota bacterium; assembly: GCA_027364875.1. Classification (GTDB taxonomy): domain Bacteria; phylum Chloroflexota; class Limnocylindria; order Limnocylindrales; family CSP1-4; genus Fen-1039. The sequence goes on along the minus strand of DAHXON010000004.1, from coordinate 8,592 downwards.
TGCTGCGGAGGGCCTGTTCCTCCATGCCCGCCCGGATCATGGCAAAGAGCATGCGCGGCGTGTGATCCATGGCGTCAGCCGACGGACAGGATCCGCCGCACGTTCCGCATTGGATGCACATCTCGAGCCGGGAGACGCCCGCGGTCCTTGCGCTCACTTCCTCCAGGAAGCTCTGGTTCGAGCCTGCCTGTGGCGAAGATTCGGTCACGACCATCCGATCGTCCTCTAGTGGACGGGCGGGATCGCACGGGGCCGTCACTGGTTGCGCCGTAGCCGGTGTCCGTTCTTCTTTTCGCGAACACCTATGTGCGGCGGACAGGCCAATCGCGACCACTGCGGTCTCGCTCGGGTTGGCGAGAACACGCGTTGAGGAGCTTGACTGCCTGACCGAATTCTCCCTACGGCCGGGCGGTGGGCAAAGGGCCGCTTGGCCCGCCACATAGGGGTCCTAACTCCCCGTCGCGAAAGCGGTCGCAGATGCTATTCCGAGTCGTGCGGAATCCCTGTCCGGACGGCGGATAGAGCCCTCCGCGCACCAGGCGGTGCCGCGGGCTGCGCCTTCGACAATCGAAGCCCCGTCAGGCGCCGGACCCTCGGGCGGCCGTGACCGCGGCATCCGGGGCTTCGCCGTGCCACTCCTCGTGGCCGGGCCGGTGGCCGTCGCGAGAGTCCGCCGGGGTGTGCGGCTTGCGCGGCTCGTTGCTCATCGCGAGCGACTTCTTGGCACAGACCTCGACGCAGACGTTGCAGGCGATGCAGCGGAGGTGCTCGATGGCCCAGGTTCGTTCCTCGCGGTTGACCGTTATGGCGGCCGCGGGGCAGCGGCGGGCGCAGAGCATGCAGTAGTTGCACGTCGAGACGTCGAACTCGATCTTGCCGCGCGCGCCCTCGAACGGCGTCCGCACTTCCGCCGGGTAGCGGCGAGTGGCCGGCCGCGAGACCACGTTTCGGAGCGCCCGCGGGACCATCGGCAGGTTCAGTGGGTTGGCCATCTCAGCGCTCCGTGCAGCTGATGCAGGGGTCGATGGTCAGGATGATGTTGGGCACGTCCGCGAGGTCGCAGCCCTTGACCAGCTTGATCATCGCCGGGATGTTGGCGAACGTGGGGGTTCGGGCGCGGAAACGCTCCAGGTACTTGGTCCCGTTCGCCTTGACGTAGTAGAGAACCTCGCCGCGGGGCTGCTCGAGACGGGTGAATGTCTCGCCGACCGGGTTGCCGCGAGGCTTGTTCTCGAGCGGCAGGCCTTCGCCCTTGGGCATCTTCTCGATCGCCTGGCGGACGATGTCGATCGACTGCGGGATCTCGCGCATGCGCACGACCGCGCGGGCGAGACAGTCGCCGGCGGTCTCGACGACCGGCTCGAACTCGATCTGGTCGTACAGGTTCGCGCCGTAAAGCCGAGTGTCCGTCCGAATTCCGGACGCGCGGGCCATCGGGCCAACGGCGGCAGTCTCGAGCGCGTCCGCGGCCGAGAGCACGCCGACGCCGCCGAGGCGGTGGGCGATTGAAGGATCCGACGCGAAGATGCGGGCAGTCTCCTCGAACGCCTTCGCGAGCTCCTGAAGCCTGGCCAGAATGGCCGCCAGCTCAGAGTCCGAGACGTCGCGCTTGACGCCGCCGATTCGGTTGACCGAATGGATGATCCGGCCGCCCGTGGTCTTCTCGAAGATGTCGAGAACTTCCTCGCGCATCCGCCAGCAGTGCATGAACAGGTTCTCGAAGCCGAACGCGTCGGCGCCGAGGCCCAGCCAGAGCAGGTGGCTCTGGACGCGGGAGATCTCGGCCCAGATGAGGCGCAGCCACTTCGCGCGCTCCGGTACCTCTACGTTCATGATCGACTCGAGCGAGACCGCGTAGCCCATGCCGTGCATGAAGCTGCAGATGCCGCAGATGCGCTCCACGACGAAGCCCATCTCGGTGTACTCGACCCGCTCGACCATCATCTCGAGGCCGCGGTGGATGTACCCGATCGTCGGGACGGCGTCGATGACCTTCTCGTCGTCGAGAATCAGGTCGAGGACAAGTGGCTCCGGAAGAACCGGATGCTGCGGTCCGAACGGGATGATCGTCTTCTTCATTCGGCGGCTCCCGGCTTGGACGCCGCCGGGGCAGGCGCAGCGGCAGGGGCAATGGCCGCCGGCTTGGCTGCCCCGTGCGCCGGCGCTCCGGCGACCGGCATGGTCGCGCTCGCGATACCGGCCGCGGCGTTGGCCTCCAGGCGGGCCCGGATCGCCGACGGCGAGAACGGCACCTTCTGGGAGGTCTTGTAGAGCTGGCCCTGCAGGTCCACGTTTATGCCGGTCACGTTCAAGCCGAACAGCTCGCGCATCTCGTTCTCGTAGAGGAACGCGGCGCTGAAAGACGGCGAGATGCTCGGGACTTCGTCGCCGGGCATGATCCGCTCGCGGATGTGCTCGAACTCGGCGTCCCTGGCGAATGCCCAGGTTACGTCCACGGCGCCCTGCTCGGCTTCGTCGGCCGTGAGGACGCTGGCGGCGTTGATCAGGGCCAGGCGCCAGCCGCCCTTGTGGTACCCCTCGACGCGGGCGAGGAACGGTTCGCGGTCCATCAAGCGGTCTTCTTCCGTTTCTGTTCGAGCGCGGCAATCCCCTGGACCACGCCGTCGATGATGCTTTCCGGCCTGGCGGCGCAGCCGGGGACGTACACGTCCACCGGCACGACCTTGTCCACGCCGCCCTGGATGTTGTAGGCACGGGCGAAGATGCCGCCCGAGCAGGCGCATGCGCCGACCGCCACGACGACCTTTGGATCGGGCATCTGGCGGTAGAGGTTCTGGACGATCTCGATGTTCCGCTCGTTGACCGAGCCCGTGATCAGCAGGATGTCGGCATGCTTGGGATTGCCGGTGTTGACGATGCCGAAGCGCTCCAGGTCATAGAACGGCGTCAGGCAGGCAAGGACTTCGATGTCGCAGCCGTTGCAGCTCGAGGCGTCGTAGTGAAAGATCCAGGGGGACTTGGAGAAGAACGACATCGTCTACCTCCCCACCACGAACAGAGCCAGCACGTTTCCTCCGGCGAACAGCAGCGTGGCCACCCAGGTGGAACGCAGTACGAGCTGCCACTTGGCTCGCGAGGTGACGTTGTCCACGAGGACTTCCGCGGCGTATGCGACGAGGAACGCGCCGATCCCGAGCGGGATGCTCCAGTTGAAGAGCAGGACCGCGAAGCCGCACAGCAGGGCCGACTCGTACCAGTGCGCCAGCTCCACGTAAGCGAGCAACCGCCCCGACATGTCCGAGGTGAGGCCGCTCACCAGTTCCTGATGGGCGTGGTGCGATGTGGAGATGTCGAACGGCGACTTGCGTAGCTTGATCGTCGCGACCATCAGGAACGCGATGAGGATGCCGGGCAGCTGGAAGGCGACCCAGGTGGGCGAGGCGAGCACTGCCCCAAAGGTGCTCGCGTCGGTCACCTTGCAGATCGCGGCCATCATCAGGATGAAGAACGGCTCGGACGCCAGCAGAACGATGAGCTCGCGCTCGGCGCCGGCGAAGCTATACGGCGAGTAGGCCGAGCCTGCGGCCAGCACGAGAAGGAGCGAGGCGAGGGCGAAGACGAAAGTGACCAGGATCAAGTCCGTGCCGGACACCATCATCGCGCCGGTGGCGGCCATCATCACGACGTGCCCGAGCAGGAGCGGCTCCTGGATTGGGTTGAGCAGTCGGGACTGCTTCTGGAACAGCTTCCCAACGTCGTAGAACGGCTGGAGGAGAGGCGGACCGACGCGGCTCTGCATGCGCGCCGTCACGATCCGGTCCGCTCCGGCGAGCAGCCCGCCGAACACGGGAGCCACGATCACGAACAGAAGGGCGTAGAAAGCGAGGGTCATCAGCGGGCCACCACTCCTGCCGTCACCATTGCCAACAAGGTCGCGGCGCAGGCAAGCGTTCCGGCGTTGAAGACCAGGGTTCCGTCCAGGACCCCGCTCAGGTAGTAGCCGCGCAGCGACACCCGATGGATGCCGCCGAGCGCCATGCCCATCACATGGGCGTTGTTGGTCGAGCGGCCGCTCGCGTAGAAGTCCGCGTGATCGTAGTTGGGGTGCCGCCACGACCAGTAGGCGACGGCCGGGAGGAACACGACCGCCGCCATCATGATCAGCAGCGCGGCCGGGTCCATCGTGAGGAACGTTCGCGGCGCCGCGGAGAATGCCGCCGTGGCCCACGGGCCGACGACATTGTCCGAAAGGGGCCCGATCAGCAGGGTGGCGGCGATAACCCCGATGGCGAGAGGGGCTTCGCTGAGCCACTCATACCAGGAGATCCGCCGCTCGATAGACCGCTCGTAGTCCGATTGGCGTCGGGCCGACATGATCTTGATCAGCAGCTTGCCCCAATAGAAGATCGTCAGTGAGCTGCCGAAGGCCATGATCGTGACGAGGGCCGCGCCCGCTATCCCCGGCACCGCCAGGAAGGCGCGAATGGCCGCCCACTTGGCGATCACGATGCCGAACGGGGCGATGAACATGCCGGCGATGCCGACCAGCATCAGGACGCTCACGCGCGGCATCAAGCTCAGCAATGCGTCGAAGTTCTCGATGTTCTTCGTGTAGAGCCGGTTCTCCAGCGTCCCTACGGTCAGGAACAGCAGGCCCTTGGCCATGGCGTGGAAGATGATGATCATCACTCCCGCCCACACCAGCTCCGGCGTCCCGATTCCGGCGCAGCCGCCGATCAGACCGAGGCTTCCGATCGTGGAGTAGGCGAGGACCTTCTTCAGGTTCTCCTCGGTGCCCGCTACGAGGGACACGAACAGGAAGGTCAGCAAGCCCACGAAGGCCACGAGATAGCCGACCGACGACCCCGCCATTGCCGGGGACAGCCGCAGCAGGAGGAAGACTCCGGCCTTCACCATCGTGCTGGAGTGGAGAAGAGCCGACGTGGGGGACGGCGCGTACATGGCTCCGAGCAGCCACGACGAGAACGGCATCTGGGCGCTCTTGGTGATCCCGGCGAGGGCCAGCAGCGCGACCGCGAGCAGGAGAACCCCCGAGACCGGCCCGGAGGTCAACATCGCCAGGTCCAGGCCGTTCGGCTGCTCCGCGAGCAGCGCGATCGCCACCGAGAACCCCACGCCGCCGATGAGGTTCATGTTGAGGGCCCTGAACGCATAGCCGATCGTCTCGTCCGTCCGGCTGTAGCCGATCAGCAGGAAGGAGCAGAGTGTCGTGACCTCCCAGAAGACGAGCATCATCGGCAGGTAGTTGGAGGCGACGAGCCCGAACATCCCGGCCAGGAAGATGAACAGCAGCGAGAAGAACACGTTACGCCGGCCCTTAACCATCGGGCTGGAGCGGTGGTAGTCGCGCATATAGCCGATCGCGTTGATGCAGATCAGCGGCCCGATGATGCCGACTACGAGCACCATGACCATCGACAGGCGATCGAACCAGAAGAGGCGCTGCGGATCGGCCTCAGGCAGCTTGCCGGCAAGCTCCAGATAGAGCGCGATGCCCAGCTGGATGAGGGCGAGGACCGGGGCGAAGAAGCGCCGGTTGTAGATGCTGATCGCGACGACGAAGGCGGTCATGGCGATCTCGGAGACGATCAGGGCCGCACCCGGCTCCACGCCGCCCGGCAGCCCGAAGAACACACCGTTCCCATTGCCGAACTGGATGACGGTGGCGATCGACACGGCGGCGACTGCTACGCACGACGCCACCACGATGAGGTTGCGGACCTTCGGCCACCAGGTGAAGAGAAGGAGGGTGCCGATCAGGAGTGGGAAGGCGATCAGGAAGGAGATGAGTGAGCTCATGGCTCAGTGCCCGCGGTCGAGCAGGTGGTCGACTTCGTAGACGAGCACGTCGGGAGACACCGGCTTCTCCATGTATCGGGCGACCGGCAGCCACCCATCACAGTCCTGCCTGTCGAGTTCGGCCTGGCTGAGGAACTCGTCGGCCCGAGTCACCATGATGAGCGGCAGTTCGTGGTACTCGTGGGCCAGCGTCCGGGCCAGATCGAAGCCTGCGAACTTGCCGTCCAGCATGGCTTCCATGATTACCAGGTCAGGCAGCCCGCCGTTGATGGCGGTAAAGGCCTCCCAGGTCGTCGGCACCGTGGTGACAGTGTGGCCGTCGGCCTCCAGAGCGGCGACATCGTCGGCAACGACAGCTGGATCGTCGTCGACAAGGAGAATGTGTGCCATGCCCTCCACTCTTCGGACACACGCCGCTCCGAAGTCGGGACGGCGCAAAGTCCAGGTGCGTGGTCGTGCGCTTATGGGTTTGCGTCCCAAGGTTAGCCGCGCGGGCGTCCCAGGCCGTCCGCGGTTCGGCCCGACTAGCCAGTCTCTTTGGCCCCTAGCCTTCGTGACCCACTGACTTACGGGGCCGATTGGCTTAGTTTCCATGGCATTTTGGACATGACGCCTGACAGAAATGGGCTAGGATCTTCGCAAATGCATGAGTTTTCCATCGCCGAAGCCCTCGCCACCCAGGTCATCAAGCACGCCCCCGAGGGCGCGCGCGTCCGTGAGGTCGAGATCCGCGTGGGAGTGATGCGCGGCCTCGAGCCCGAGGCAATGGCCATGAGCTGGGAGGCGGTCACGGCCGATTCGCCGCTCGAAGGCTCCATCCTGCGGATGGACATCCAGCCGTGGGCGGTCAGCTGTTCCGCGTGCGGCAGGACATGGACGAGCAACGTGCCGTTCAACGTCTGCGCCTGCGGCAACGAGAGTCCGTCTCCGGCGGGGGGCGATGAGCTGGACCTGATTTCCATGACGATCGAGGAGGACGAACCGTCCTCGGCAGGCAAGGACGACCAATGACCCAACCCAGAACGGTTCGCGTTCCGATATCCGAGCGCGTACTGGAGATCAACGACGACATCGCGACCCAGAACCGGGCCCGCTTCACGGACCGCGGCATCTTCGCCGTGGACATCATCGGTGCTCCCGGCAGCGGCAAGACCGCGATCCTGGAGGCCACTCTCCGGGCCTTCGCGGGCCGGCGCAAGCCCGCCGTGCTGGTCGGCGACCTGACCACCCGCCGGGACGGCGACAGGCTGGCCCGCTACTGCGATCAGGTCGTCCAGATTTCGACCGGCCAGGGCTGCCACCTCGAAGCCGGGCAGATCCGCGATGCCCTCGCCCAGCTGGACCTCGCGGCCGTGGACATCCTCTTCATCGAGAACGTCGGCAACCTGATCTGCCCGGTCGGCTTCGACCTGGGCCAGGCTGCGAAAGTCGGCATCTTCTCCACCACCGAAGGCGACGACAAGCCGGGCAAGCACCCATATCTGGTGAACGAGGCGGACCTGCTCCTTCTCAACAAGATAGACCTGATGCCGTACGTCTCATTCGACCGGTCGAATTTCGAGGCCGACGTTCGCCTGCTCAACCCGGCCGTGCCGATCCTCGGCCTCTCCGCCACCACCGGCGAGGGCATCGACGAGTGGCTCGCCTGGCTCGAGCGCGGCACCGTCTAGCGCGGCGCTCGACTGAAGCGGCGCCGTCTGAAGCCGCTCCCGCTCCACGCCTCCGGTGGGCGGAACGGCTGGCCGGATAGCACGAACGGGTAATCCCACCCGCAGTCTTCCCGGATCAGGCTGGCGATGCCCTGGCCGGCCAGCCGCTCCCCGCTCCGGCCGCCTGCAATTGCTGGCGTCCCTGGAGGTCGGAGTGAAGCGTTCCTCGTTGGCTGCCGTCGTCGCGGCGGCTGTTCTGTTTGCGTCTTTGCCGGGCGTGGCCCTGGCCAAACCGGTATTCGTTCCGGGTGTTTTCGACCAGGGAGTTGCCGGCACTCCCGTGGATGGGGGAATGGGTTTCTACTGGTCCGGCTCCGCCGGGTTGACGCAGACGATCACGCCGAGTCACTCCGGCATCCTCACCCGCGTGCAGATGGATTGCGTCGCCGACGGCGGCAGCATGCCCGTGATCCTGCGCGTCGGCACGTCTTCGGCCACAGGCTACTGCTCCGACGGCAGCTTCTACTCCGACTTCATCTTCGGCGCGCCCATGCCCAGCGTAGTCGCGGGCACTCCGTTCACCATGTCGATCGACACCGGAGGGTTCGGGATCGGGTTCAGCTACTCCATAGTCCCGTACGCGGGCGGCGGGGCGGCCGACGGAGGCGCGGCCATCGAGGTCGGCGAGCCTGCCGTCCCATTGACGAGCTTCGCCTTCATGTCCTACGTCTTGGAGCCGCCGACGACGACTTACACGTGGAATCCGACGTCCGTCCAGCCCGGCGTTTCCACCCCGGCTGCCTTGACCGTAGTGACGGTCTTTCCCGTCGGCTACGAGGAAATGAACGTGATTCGCGGCGCCAGGGCCCTCGCCGAGGTCTACCCGATGACGTATACGGTGACCCTGGCGAGCCTGCCCGCGTGGTTCACGCCGACTGCGATCGAGTGCTCGGCCGAGGTCACGAACTGCGCAATCGCCAACCTGTCCGCGGGTTTGACTGCCACGGGCACGGGCGCGGCATTGACGGTGAGCGCGACCGTGAGCGGTACCGCCACGCCGCCGGCGAGCGCCGCCGGTTCCTCAGGCCAGGCCGGGGGCAGCGGCTGCAATTCGTGGACGCTCGGTGACTCGACGATCACGAGCTGCGGGAATGCTCAGGCG
>DAHXON010000049.1 GCA_027364875.1 Chloroflexota bacterium | reverse complement strand
GGTAGGCGCCGCGGTGGGCGTCGGTGTGGGCTTGGGCGTCGGGGTCGGCGTGGGAGAGGCTGTCGGCGGGGGTGTGGCGGCGGTTAGAGTGAAGGAGAGTGTCTTGCCCGTAAGCGACGTCCCGCTGCCCGTACGCGCGGTGAACCTCGCCTGGTGCGTGCCCACTCCGTAGGCGCTGCTGCCATACGTGTATGTCGCCGGCTGACTGAAGGTAGTTGCGGTCGTCGTCATGTTGACAGCGGGTCCGGCGTCAACGGTCACGCGAACCCACTGTGGCGGGTTGCCACTCGTCGAGGTGTAGACGACGCTGAAGTTGACCTTGGTCCCAACAACGGCAGTGGTCGGAGAGATGGTCTCGCCGCCAATGCTCGACGCGAACGCCGGACCCGCGACTAACGCCGTCAAAAGCATCGCCAGCGGAACAGCGCAAAGCCTTCGGAGGCTTGCACGGGCGCGGCGCGACCACCGACCCCTCCCGGGGTTGGGCGTGACAGACGGATTGGCACGGCTAGCCGCGGACCCCGCGGAACCTTTCACGAATACCGTGAGCAATAAGGCCAATCCGGACGCTGTCACCAATATGGTGCGGAGCCCGGCAATACGCCGGGCGATGACGCCCGTCATGGGGCCGAGAATGGGACAGCAGGGGGGAGTGGGCAATGGTACGGCGGTCATGGAACCCAGGACCCTTGCTGTCGCCCACACCGGCACCGGCCATGCCTGGGGCGATGTAAGGCCCGTCGCAAGGCAACCTTTCTGCACCGCTCCGCACCTATCCGATCGCCGACGGTCGGGTCGCCTCCATTCCTCCCAGAAGCCGGAGGGCCCTTTGGCGCGTTGCCCGGAATCACCAGCCCGATCGGGTGGTGCGCCGGCACAACTGGGCATAGGACGTATCCCTTCCGCCGCGTTGGGGCCCCTCTCGGACGGCGCGCAGCGAGCGGCGGCGGCGCCCGCCCCTACGACGGCTTGGTCTCCGCGGAATCGTCCGGGAAGTCGATCTTGAGCGCGCCCCAGCGGCCGCCGAATCGGAGCGGGATCTCGTAGGTCCTGCCCGCCTCAACCTCGATCGGGATCGTTCTGGCGTTTCCGCCCAGGATCACGGTCAGCTCGTGGCTGCCTGCCGAGGCCGACAGTTCGAAGCGGAATCCACGGGCGACGTCGCCGGGGAAGAACACCTGGCTGTCCAGGGCGACGAGCGCCGCGGGCACGGTCCCGGTGTAGGAATGCCACGTCCAGCCCGGGAAGACCAGCACGATCGATGCTCGTTGGCTGCCGCTCTCGGCGTCCGAAGCCATTCGTTCCTCCCTGCCGTCCCCGGATCTGCCCGGTCGGCGATCGGCGATCGGCGCTGCCCGCGCCGGGATGCGGCGCGAGACTCCCGTCGGAGGGGTCGGTCAGCGGCGCGGAATCAGGAGTCGCCCGTCCACCCAGCCATGCCAGCCGTTGACGGCGCGAACGTGCGCCCAGGCGCCGGCCGAACTCTCGAGGACGAGGTCGAGCCGCTCCGGCAGGACGGCGATCGGCGGCTGCGCGGGGTCCGGCGCGAGCCACGCCGGCATTCCGCCCGGGGGCACGAGGTGGGTCGGCGACCAGCCGGCGATCGGCGCCGCCGGGGCCGGCTCGGTCGACCCGGTCGACTCGACCGCCTGCGCCGGTCGGGTCGGAGGAGACGCGGACGACGCGATCGCCTGTGCCGGCGAATTCTGCCCAGCGGGGTTCGAGGATGCGACTGCCACGGCCTCGACCGGCGGCAGCGCCTCCAGCTGCGCCCGAATCGCGCGGATCCTCCGTCGCTGGCGCTCGACCTCGGGATCCCAGACCGGGTCGAACCGGCTGCGAACCAGCGCGTATTCGATCTGGGCGGCCTGCAGCTGGCCGGTCAGCCGGGCGCCCGCCGGACCGTGCGACCGTTTGGCCCGCTCTCGAGCGGACCGCCGCGCCAGCAGGCTGCGGAGCGACCGGATCTCGGGCTCCGTGATCACGTTCGGGTCCGGCTCACCCACTACGATCGCCCGGAAGTTGTTCTCTTCGCTGCGCGTCGCGAAGAGGACCAGGACGACGAGCAGGAGGAGGAACGGCAGCCCCTTCGCCGTCCCGTACTCGACCCACTGGAGAGCGCTCGGGTTGGTGCCGTCGCGGGTCTGGAGGATCGACTCCATGAGCGGGGAGTTCCAGACGACGTGGGCCGCCACGCCGGCGACGATGCAGGCCGCGGCGCCCACCCGTTTGAGGGCAGACGCGCTCCGTCTCGTGACAAGGTAGGCGAAGCCGGTGCCGGTCAATCCCGTGAACAGGACGTGGCCGTACAACCCGCCGCCCACGACCCGGATGATGAACGTGTCGAAAACCGGTCCCGACTGGTCGACGGCCCCTGGCGCGGATGCGACGGCGTTGATGAAGTACGAGACGTCCTCGACGACGGTGAAGCCGAGGCCGACCATTGCCCCGTAGACGAAACCGTCCATCGGCCCGTCGAACTCGTTGCGGGCGACGAGGTACAGGATGACGACGCCCATGAGCTTGAGCGTCTCCTCCACTCCGGGGCCCACGATGGCTTTGCCCCACTGGGCCGTGAAATCTGGCGCGGTGACTTTGCCCAGGACCGAGAGCCACGCGGAGTTGGCCTCGGCGGAGAGGCTCGTGGCGATGATCCCGCCCCAGATGACGGCCGCGGCAAGGAGGATCTTCGGCTCGGCTTCGAAGAGATCCAGCCGGTACACCACGAGCGCCACGGGCACGGCATATACGAGCACGAGCGCCCACGACAGCAGGTACGCGGTCGTGAGCGAGCTCATCAGGGCCTGCTCCTGGTAGAAGAAGTAGCCACCGACCGCGAGCAGAACCAAGTAGAGCCAGAACGCGGGTTCGCGAGGCTGGATGAGCGACGCCTGGCGGCCCCAGTGCGGCGGTTCGGCGGGTCCCCGTGGCACGGAGCCGGCGGCCGCGGAGCCCTGAGGGGCGGAGCCGGCGCTGCCGAAGGGGCCCATCACGCCGCCCTCACGGTCTTGACCATCGCCGAGATGTCGTCGGTCACGTATTGGAGGTCACCTTGCGGCGCGGCCACCTCCACGACGACCGCGTTGTCGGACACGACCATGCAGACGAGCTCGCCGTCTACGGTGCCCATGTGGCTCGAGCTGCGCTCGGATCCCGACAGGATGGCCTCGAACAGAACGGATGTGGAATCGTTGCCGGCGATGAGGGTCTGGTGCTCGTCGCCGTAGCTGATCTGGGTGACTTGCGACTCGAGCTGCTGACGAACCTGGGCCATCACGGAACCCGAGCTGCCGGAGTAGCTCCGGCTCAGGACCTGGGCGGTGAGCGTGGCGTCGCCCTTCTGGAGCACGATGCCGGCCGAGTTGTCGCCCGGGGCGGAGGTCAGGACCCAGCCTGAGGCGGCCGTGATCGTCACGCCGCCGCCGATGTCCTGGGTTCCGGCGCTCGGAGCGGGGAGAATGCCGTTGAGGACCAGGCCGCCGACGACCACCACCGCGATGACCGCGGCGACGAGGGCCGTCGGGCGCCAGCGGACGCCGTCGAGGGGCAAGCCCTGCCCCGGCGCGACGGTCGGGCCCGCGGTGTTCGGCGCGACGGTCTGACTCGTGCCGGCAACCGGGCCGGCGGGAGCGGGCGGCCAGCTCTGCCAGGGGCCCTGCGGTTGCCACGGAGTCTGCGGCTGGGCGGGCTGCCACTGCGGCTGAGCGGGCTGCCACTCCGGCTCGGCGGGCGGCCACTGGAGCTGCGCGGGTCGTGGCGACGGCGCGATTGGTCGGTTCGACTCGCCGGACGAGGACGCCTGGTCAGGTTTCGGGGTTCCGTCCGGAAAATCGCCCACAGGCCGCCTCCTCCGCGCTTGATGGTACCCGCTACGAGTGGTCGGGCGGGTCGCCTCGCGGGCTCGTGCCGTAGCGGTCGCCATACGGGAGCGACGCCCGGGCTCGGAGCTCGTCCCGGTCCGTAGCGTCGTCGGATTCGGTGGGTGGCCGGTTCCGCGGCGCCTCCGGCGTGTCGGCGCGCGCCGGAGAGATGGCCTCGCGGAGCCCCTCGTAGAGATTCGGGCTGGCCAGGCCGAAGATGACCGCGATGAACGCGATGTAGGGCAGCCCGACCATGATCGCCACGACCGCCACGACCGCGCTCGCGCCAATACTGGCGAGGACTCCGAGGGCTGCGCCCAACCGCCCCCGGACCAGGGCGCCGATCGAATGGCTCAGCGCCTGGCCGCCATCGAGGCTCCCGATCGGCAGCAGGTTGAAGACCGCCCATCCGAGATTGACGAACAGCCAGATCGAGATGGGGACTCGAATCTCGCTCGGGCCGAGGTCGCCGAACTGGCGGGCGACCAGCAGCACGGCAAGCGAGGCGAGCCCGACCACCAGGCTGACGCCGGGTCCGGCCAGAGCGACGACCACCATCTGCCGATCCGACAGGAGCTCGGTGGCCGGAGTGTCGTCGGGGACGGTGAAGCCGCCGAGCGCCCAGAAGGTGATCTGGGACGTGACCCCGTATCGGCGGAACGTCACCGCATGGCCGAGCTCGTGGAAGAGCAGGGCGATCAATCCGAGGACGATCCACTCGACCAGGAACGCGTCCGACAGCCCGGACAGGACGCCGATCAGCAGCAGCCCGATCACGATGGACGGGCCGATTCGAACCGGGATGCCGAAGACGTGGATGGAGACTTCGAGGGACGGCAGGGTCGAACCTGGTTCGCGGGCGGCGGTGGCGCCACAGCGACGTTCGTGGCCGGCTCGAAAAGAGTAGCCAATGGCGACGAGGCCGCGTCGCGCTCCTTGCCGCGTCGCTACCAGGCGCGCCGGGTCGTCAGGCGGGAGCGATGGCCAGGTCCTTTGGCGGCCGCCATGTGCCGGACGGTAGTCGGATCAGACGATGCTCCGCCGGCATTCGAGCATGACCTCGCGGATCCGAACGGCCGGCGTGAGGCGCAGCAGCCAGCGAATCGTCTCGAGGATGTCGGCGGGCTGGATTATCTCGTCGGGCGCGAGGGGCGACCCGAAGGCCAGCCGGGTGTTCGTCCAGCCCGGGCAGATCGAGGTCACGGCGACGCCGGCCTCCGAGAACTCCCGATAGACCGACTCGCTCAAGCCCACCAGCCCGAACTTGCTCGCCACGTAGGCGCCGTCGCCGGCGAAGCCCACCTTGCCGGCTCGCGAGGCGATGTTGATCACGTGGCCGCTGCCCTGTGCCTTCATCGGCGGCAGCGCGGCCTGCATGAACAGGAATGGCGCGACCAGGTTCACCTTGAGCATCGTCTCGAGCTCGGCCGCGGGCAGGTCCAGGCCGCCCGGCGTGTAGGCGCCCGCGTTGTTCACCAGGACGTCGACCCGGCCGTGGCGGGTCAGGATGCCGTCCATGGCGGGCCCGATCGCGGCTGTGTCCGCAAGGTCCAGCACGTTCACCGAGTGGCTGACGCCGGAGCCACGCGCGAGATCCGATGCGGCCGCGTCGAGGTCGGCCCGGTTGCGGGCGACGAGCGCCACCTCGAACCCGTCTTCCGCCAGGCCGGTCGCGATGGCGCGGCCGATCCCCCTGCTGGCTCCGGTCACGATCGCCACTCGGGGCATGGGAATCCCTCCACTGCTGGCTCGCGGACGCTCCGCACGATTCTGCACTGGCAGATCAACGACGCCCCGCAACGCTGACCAAAATCGCCCGGAGCGATCCTCGCCGAGGAGAGCGCGGTCGGATACCCGACGGGCCGGCGGACTCACGCTCGACCCTGCCCAAATTGGGCTCGAGCGGCCTGATTTCGGTGCCCAGTCCTCGTCGAACATCGCCGCCGGCGCTATTGGGCAATGAACGGGGCCGGGCAGGCCGCGACCTGAGCAGCAGCAGTGCTGCAGCTAGCTCAAGAGAAGTGGCGGAAGAAGAGATTCGAACCCTGGGGCTTCGCCGGCGAGACCGGGGCTCTACCGGCCTACTGGCAGGCGGACGGGTCGATGGCACAGAACTCTTGTGGCGTGAACCAGCCCGAGTCGAACAGCGATCTCAGGTTGTCCTTCGTAATCGTCTGCGGCTTGAGCGCCAGGGTGGGGATCTGGTTGTGGCCCGGCGAGGAGAAGAGGGTGATGCCGTCGAGCTTGCCGACGTCCGGGTTGTGGCAGAGCGTGATCGCGGCTTTACCCATCGCCAACCCCATGAGCCGCAGGTCCGACCAGACGTCCACCAGCTGGACTCCCTGGACGATGTTGGCGAGGCCCAAGCTGTCCAAGCCCTGGCCCGCGACGGCGACTTTACCCTCCAGCCCGACCTCCTCGAGAGCCGAGATCGCGCCATCGGCCAGGCCGTCCGTCTCCGCGATGACCGCATCGATCTTGTTGTCGTTCCAGGCCAGGGCGGTCTTCATGTCGATCTGGGCCTGACTCGGGTCCCACCAGTGGGTATAGGTCTCGGAGACGATCTTGATGTCGCCCCTGTCGATCGCGGGCTGCAGGACCTCGTGGATGCCGGCTGCCAGTTGGTCGTCCATGACCTGACCTTGCTCGCCCCTGATGATCACGTAGTTGCCCTTGGGCTTTGCGGCCAGGACGGCACGGGCTTCCATCCGTCCGATTTCGGCCTGATCGAACGTGGCCCAGAGAACCCCTGGGCTGTCGATGAAGTCGTCGTAGCCGACGACGGCGACGCCGGCGTCGACGGCCTTGTGGATCGCACTCTGGGTCGCGGGTGGGACCTCTCCCGTGTCAGTCCGCTGGACCCGCAGGAGGATGACCTTCGCACCCTCCGCAACCAGCCGGTCGATTTGCGAGGCCTGCAGTTCCGCACTCGCCCTGCCGTCGAGGCTCTCGAACCTGGCGTTGGATTCTGCGAGCGCCCACTTGATCATCGGCTCGTCCCAGCGCGAGTAGCGCTCGATTGCGGCCGTGTCCCACGCCGCCCCGATCAGGCAGCCCGATGCAGCTGGCGTGGTCGCGCTCGGGGACTGGGTCACAGCCACCGAGCCACAGGCTGCGCTGATCAGGCAGGCGACGACGCCGATCGCAAGGACCCTCGACGCTGGACCGCCGGATCTATTGTTCCCCACGTCGCCCCTCGCTGGAAGCTCCCTTTACGCCGCACTGGCGCCGCTTCCACAGGAGGATAGACCGTCTTCGACCGCCGCGGATCCCGGCGCAGACGCAACAGGGGCTGGTAGGGGAGGAAGGATTCGAACCTTCAACCGGGGCTGTATAAGAGCCATGCTCTAACCGTTGAGCTACTCCCCCGCCGGCGGGATCGTACAACACGTTGGCCGGTGCACAAATGGGGATCGGCGGCCGAAGCCCGGACGACGGATCGGCGGGGCGGCGCGATGGGGCAGCCAGCCGGAGGACGCCCGCCCGCTCGGGGCTGGACGACGCCGCGCTAGTCGAGGCCGCCCTGCAGGAGCTCGATGCTGGCGCGGTGAGGAATCGTCTCCGGGGTGTTGGCGGCGACGAGCGCCACGCCGTCGCGGAACCGGCGCAGCTCGCCTTCGGTGATGAAGAAGCCGACGCTGATCCGGATGGCGTCGAGGGCCGGGATCGTTCGGGCGATGCAGAGGGTCCGCTGAGACAGCTCGTGAAGAGCCGGCCCCGATTGCCAGCCGGCGATCCGGAACGTCACCAGGCCAGCCATCGACGACCGCGGCGTCAGCACTTCCACGCCGGGTACCTCGGCCAGCATGTCGGCCGCCTGGCCGGCAAGCCGGGCGATCCGCTCGTGGATCCACTGCCAGCCGACGTACATCGAGAGCCAGGCCGTGCTCCGGGCGAAACCCAATACGGAAGGCTGATGGAGGGTCGAGCTTTCGAACCGGCGAGCGTCCGGCCAAAGCTTGCCCCGGGCCGAGAGATCGATCGACTCGAAGCTCGCGTAGCCACCGAACGTGAGGCGCGGACGGTCGAGCACCGACGGGGCGCAGTAGAGCGCGCCGGTGCCCTCCGGACCGAGAAGCCACTTCTGGCCCGGCACCGAGTAGAAGTCCACTCCAAGATCCTCGACCGGGACCGGGATTGCGCCCGCGCTCTGCGCCCCATCGACCGCGAGGAGAGCGCCGCGGGCGTGGGCCATCTCCGCGATCTCGCGGACGGGCAGGACTACGCCCGTCGCCCACGACACGTGCGAGATGGAGACCAGCCGAGTGGCCGGGGTGATCGCGTGGTCGAAAGCGGCCAGCACCGCCTCCCGGTCGCCGCCGTGGCCGACCTCCGCAATCTCGAGTTCGACGCCGCGGCGCTCGCGCAGCCCCCACAGCGGCGCAAGCGCGCCCGCATGCTCCAGGCTCGAAGTGACCGCCCTATCGCCCGCCTGCCAGTCGATCGCCCCCGTCGCCGCGTTCATCCCGTCGGTGGTGGCGTGAGTCAGGGCGATCGCGCTCGGGCTCGTGCCAAGGATCGCCGCGATCGAAGCGCGGGCCTCGGCCATGCGGTCGAGCGAATCCTGCCAGTAGTTCAGGTCCGCCCGGCCGGTCCGCAGCTCCCAGGCCTCGGCCTCCGCCATGGCTTTCGCCGTCTCGCGCGGCAACGGACCGGCCGAGCCGGTGTTGAGGTAGATGCCCGCGGCCGTCGACGGAAGCGCTTCCCGCAGGGCGGGAATCTTCTCGTCGTCGGGCTGGAACGGGGTTACCACTCGCGCTCCTTCGGAACTCGTCGTGCGAATTCGCGGGGCTGACTCGCGGGCGAACTCGCGGTGCGGTTGGCCGCCGCTCGCGGCGTCCGTGGTGCCGTCTGACGTTCCGTATCATAGGTCCCGCGCCGGTAGCCCTCCCCTGGCCGCTCCCGGGCGAGCCGGTTTGGCCGAGGCGTGTTCCCGGGCCACCTGACGGACGCAACGAGGCGGGTTTGCGATGACCGAATATCGGGTCGGCGAGTACGCCCGACCGGAGCTCCTGGCCACTCCCCACTGGCTCGCCGAGAACCTCGAGCGGCCCGGCTTTGGAGTGCTGGACCTGCGCTGGCGGCCCGACGGCTCGGGGCGACGCCTCTACGCGAGCGGCCACATCCCGGGCGCCGCGTACCTGGACTGGCGCGCGGACCTCACGGAGCAGGAAGAGGACACGGAGATCCTGCTACTGGCCGGTCCCCAGCGAGTGACCGAGACGATGACCCGGGCAGGCATCGGCAACGGGATGGCCACGGTCATCTACGACGACACCGGGGCTACATACGCGTCCCGGGCCTGGTGGACGCTGCGCGCCTACGGCCTCGATTCCGCCCGGATCCTCGTCGGGGGGCTGGCAGCCTGGCGCGATCTGGGGCTGCCCGTGTCGAGCGCGGCGGAGCTCCGGCCGCCCATCACCTTCACGCCGAGGCTCGATGCCCGCGCCCGACTCACCGCCCACGACGTGCGGCAGCTCCTGAACACCCCCGGGGTCCAGTTCCTCGACGCCCGGATCCCGGCCGAATTCTCCGGCCACGCCGGGGCGGCCCGGCGGCTCGGCCACATTCCGGGCGCTCTCAACGTACCCGCCGCCGCGACCACACTCCCGGGCGAGACCCAGTTCCGCCCGGCGCACGAGATCAAGGACCTGCTGCGCCGGGCGGGGGTTTCGTCGCGCCAGCGACTGATCTGCTACGACGACGCGGGCATGGGTGCCTGCAAGCTCGCCTTCGTGCTGACGTTGATGGGCTACGAAAACGTCGCCGTGTATGACGGCGGCTGGAGCGAATGGGGCGAGCGGCTGGATCTGCCGGTCGAAACCTGAGGCCGGCCGGCTCTGCCGGTCGAACCCGAGGCCGGCTGTGCCGGTCGAACCCGAGGCCGGCTCTGCCGCGGCCTACCAGGGGCTCTGAGCACCCCTTGACTGCGCGGCGTCCGCGGACCCTCGCCATTCGACGCCGCGCGGCACCACGACGTGGGCCCTCAGGTGGTTGACAACGAGGAGATCGGCGGCGGCCGGCTCCTCCGCCACTCCATAGGCCCAGTAGCGAGCGCCGGTGACCGGCAGCCACTTGTCGGTCAGACCCATCAGAGCCACGCGCAGCTCCGGCTCGTAGGCCAGGTAGATCGTCCCATCGATCGTGAACGGCGGCGCTAGAAGGGTCGCGCGCACGGGTTGCTTGGAAGTCCGCAGCTCGCCGGAGCCCTCGCCGTCGCCGGTCGCATGGACCAGGAGCACGTCGGAGACCTGGACCTGGGCGACCGCTGCGTTGCCGACGATCCGGTGGGAGCCGATCTCGATGAACCTGGCGTCTTCGAGAACCAGGTGCTCCGAGTCCGAGTCGTTCATCAGATCCGTCAGTCTGCGGATCCTCGCCTGAACGACGCCCTGGACGATCAGGTTCGCGGTTACCAGGGTCAGGGGTAGTGGCTGGACGGGATTGAAGCTGCCGAACATGGCCGGAGGATATCGCAGCCGCCGGTCGGCCAAGGACGCCCGAACGTACTGGGACGGCGCGGCCTATTCGCCCTCCACCGGGACGGAGACCGCCGCCGAACGCCGGGCCGGCCGTTTGGATACCGCCGTGACGAGGTACTCGGCGCCGTACTGGAGGTCTCGATGGAGCCGCTCCACGTTGGCCAGCGTGTCGATCTCGGCAGGGTTCTTGTCGTCGCGGATGCGGACGATCCGCGGGAATCGGAGGGCGAAACCGGATTGGTGGCGGTTCGAACGTTGGATGACGTCGAAGGCGACCTCGACGACGATCGTCGGCTCCACCTGGCGGTATCTGCCGAAGCGACGGATCGTGTGCTCCTCGAACCAGCGGGTCATCTCGGCGATCTCCGCGTCCGTCAGGCCCGTGTAGGCCTTGCCGATGGTGGCGAGCCGATCACCCGCCTCGTCGCGAACGGCGAACGTATAGTCCGACAGCACGCCGTGCCGCTTGCCGTGGCCCACCTCCACTCCGACGACGACACAGTCGAGGGTCGCGAGGGCGCGCTTCATCTTGAGCCAGCCCAGGCCCCGCCGGCCCGGGGAGTAGTAGCTGGCCGGATCCTTGACCATCAGGCCTTCGTTTCGCCGTGCCCTGGCCTCGGCGAAGATACGGTCGAGAGCCTCGGCGGATTCGGCCGTGACCAGGTGCGCCAGGGCGAATTGCCCGCCCGATTCCACGTCCGGCAAGCCCAGCGACTCGAGGCGACGGCGCCGCTCGGCGAGGGGCACCTGGAGGAGCGGCGCGACGGCGCCGGCGGGTTCGGTCGAGGCGAGGCCGGCCGGCGGTTCGGCCAGGACCCGGTCGGTCGGGGGGTCGGGCCGGCCGTCGAGCGAGCCCGCTCCGTTCGGCAGGCTGGCGCCGTTCGGCAGGCTCGCGCCGTTCGCGGTTATGGCCGCGGAGCGCGGGCCCAGCGCGAGCACGTCGAAGGCGACGTAGATGACCGGCACCTCGGCACGAACGCTCGCCGTGGGGTACTTGCGCCCCAGCCTGGTCTGGAGGGTGAGGAACGGCAGGACGTGGCCGTTGGCGAAGGCGAGGACCTCGCCGTCGAGGATGCCGTCCCAGTCGAGCGAAGCGGCGGCCTCGACGATCTCCGGGAACTGGTCGCTGACGTCGTTGAGGTCGCGGCTGTAGAGGCGCACCGTGCCCCCGCGCCGGTGCAGCTGCGCCCGAACGCCATCGTATTTGTCCTCGACCCAGACGGTTGGACCGAGGCGATTGATGATGTCCGCCGCGTCTTCGGCCGGCGAGGCCAGCATGAACTTGAGCGGATGCATCAGTCGCAGTCGCGCTTCGTCGAGACGGCCCTCCATCGCCAGAACGGCCGTCTCGCCGGTGTCGCCGGTGAGCATCAGGGCCCGGCTGACAGCGGCCTGGGGGAGGTCGAACGCTTCGGCGATGGCCGCTTCCAGCAAACCCTCGCGCAGCCCGATCCTCAGCTCTCCGGTCAGGATCTTGACCACGTACTTGGCCGTCAGCGCGCCGCATCGCCGCAACAGGGCAGCCAGAATCGCGCCCTTGGCCGCCGCTCCCGGAGCGGCCTGGATCGCGGCGAAGGCCTCCTGGACCTCGACGAGCGATGGCGACGTCTCGAGGGGAGGCTCCTCGGAGCGCAGGGCGAGAACCTCGGCGACGGCGACACCGAGATCGGACGAGCGGTCGTACGCTTCCCCGAGAGCCCCCGCGGGCGTCCCGGCGAGCTGGCAGACAACGGCCGCGATCGTCGACCAGCCGAGCCCAGCAACTCTCTGGTCGGCCTCGGCGAAGGGGCGGCCAGTCAGGAAGATCGCCGCCGCGCGCAGGTCGTGGGCCGGCAAATCGGCCAGATATCTGGCCAGCAGCAGCGTCTTTTGGGAGGTCCGGGTGGTACCGGCCACACGTTCGGCCAGTTCGCTCCAGCCAAGCATGGCGGCGATGGTATACCTTCGCCCTGCGAAACCCGCTTGGGGCTCCCGCGTCGATCCACGCTGGCGAACCGGAGGATGGGATGGCGGCGGCGCTACATCGTGAGACCTGGCATCCCGAGGCCATCGTCGGGCGGCTGGTGGTCCTTCGCCGTCACCGGCCGGACAACCTGAGCGCGTTCGCTCGCTGGTACGCCGATCCGGAGGTCGCCCGGCTGACCCGATACCAGCAGACGCCGCTGACCAACGAGGAGCTCCAGCGCTTCTTCTACTCGCGGATCATGGGCTCCGACTCGTTCACCATGGCGATCCACATCCGCGAAACCGACAGACTCATCGGCACGTGCGCCTTCAGCCAGCTCGATGGCGACAACGGCTCGGCGCTGTACCACATCACGATCGGCGAGCACAGCGGCTGGGGCCACGGGTATGGGACCGAAGCCACTCAGCTGATGCTCTCCCACGCGTTCCGTCAGCTCGCCCTTCATCGCGTTGCCCTGACGGTCTTCGAGTTCAACGAGCGGGCAATCCGCTCCTACCGCAAGTGCGGATTCGAGGTCGAGGGGCGGGCACGGGACGCGATCTTCCGCGACGGCCGCTTCTGGGACGAGATCCACATGAGCGTCCTCGCCGAAGAGTGGGAGCTGCGGCAGCGGCAGGAGCCTACGACCTGAGGGTCCCGCGCGAGGGGGTCCGTGCCGTCCGGCCGAGCTCAGGCGGAGGCGGCGGCCGTGGGCTGCTTGGCCAGATACGCGTCGATGATGCTCTGCAGCGTGGCGCTGCGGAGCTTCTCGATCAGAGCGCCCTCCGCGGCGTAGAAGACATCGTGGACGCCGCACTCGCCGTCCACTCCGCAGGTCGTGCCGCGCATTACGCAGATCTGGCGGTGCGGATCGCCTTCGATGGCCTCGATGACGCGCAGCAGAGTGACGCTGTCGGCCGGTTGCGCCAGCTCATAGCCGCCCGATCTACCCGGATGGGCATCGACGAGGCCGGCCCGGGTGAGATCGCCCATGATCTGAGGCAGGAACCGCGGCGGGATCTTCATCTCTTCCGCGATCTTGCGGCTGCTGAGCAAACCATCCGGAGCCATCGTCAGCGCCAGCATGGCCCGTATTGCGTAGTCGCTTCTTTTGGTCAGGTCGAGTCTCATGACGCCAAGGATATTGCGCCGTCAATCTCCGGGAGTGACCCTGCCGTTGGTCGCACGCTGGGGTGACGCGCGGCAGAAATTGCACTAACTAGGTGCGTTTTTGGCGCATAAGGCGCCAAATCGCCATCGGCCACGAGACGGGCGAGAGGCACGAGCCCGCATCTCGACCTCTCGCCCTCTCGCACAGGATCAGCCGATGAGGTAGCTGACCGTCACGTTGACGATGATGTCCGTGGTGCCGGTCTGGATCGGAGTCGAGCCGGCCGCCTTGTCCATGTACGCCTGGCTCGAGTAGTAGACGGGCGTATTGGAGGTCGTCTCGGTGATCGCGGCGACGCCCTTGATCGAGACGCCGGCGGAACCGACGAGGGCGTCGGCCTTGGCCCGGGCATCCTGCATCGCCAGCTGTCGAGCCTGAGCGGCGACGGTCTTCGGGTTGTCCAGCCGGAAGGCGATGCCCTGGATCGTCGTCGCGCCGGCCGCGGTCGAATCGTCCACGATCGCCGGGACCTTCGTGAGGTCTCTGACCGTGACCTTGACCGTGTTCGAGTACATGTAGCCGGTCAGCCTGGAAGTGGATCCGCTGTAGTCGTAGACCGGACTCAGGTTCAGGTTGACGGTGGTGATGTCCTTTGGATCGACGCCATTCTTCTTGATTGCGGCGACGACGGCGTTCATCGAGGTGGAGGCCGCCGATTGAGCCTCGGCGACGGTAGGCCTGGTGATCTGGACGCCGATGACGACGTCGGCGACGTCCGGAGCCACGCTGACATCCCCGACACCCGAGACGGTCACGACGTGGTCGGTGGGCGACGTCGGGTCGGCGGCCACGGCGGGACGGCCGGAGATGATGGGGCCGACGACGAGGCCGACGAGCAGGCTGACGGCCGCGGTCAGCGCCAGGGCCTTGCCGAAGGTCGGCAGGCCGGCGTGCGAGTCGTTCGATGTCGAGACCTGCGGGTCGCCGGTCGACTTGCGGATTTCGTCCATTTCGATCTCCCTGTATCCGGCGAGCCGCCGGCTGGCATTCGAGAGCGGGTGGAGCGCCGTATCTAGGTGGCGCGCAACCCCAGGACGGCTCCGGCCGCGGTCCGGTTCCCTGAGAGCGCGGCGGGCTTCTCTAGAATTGGGGCATGAGCACAGCCGAGAGCAACCCCTGGCGCCGCGTCTCGCGGCGAGTGGCCTACGAGAATCCGTGGGTCGAGCTGCGCCACGACGACGTCATACGGCCCGACGGCGAGCCGGGCATATACGGCGTGGTCCACTTCCGGCACCGCGCGGTGGGCGTCGTGCCGCTCGACCTGACCACGGACCGCGTCCTGCTCGTGGGCCAGTGGCGCTACCCGATGGACCGCTACTCGTGGGAGATCCCCGAGGGCGGCGGCCGCTTCGACGAGGATCCGGAGGAGGCGGCCCGGCGCGAGCTGGCCGAGGAGACCGGCTATACGGGCGGAACCTGGCGCGAGCTATGCCGGGCCGAGCTGTCCAACTCGGTCACGGACGAAGTCGCCGTGGCGTTCGTAGCCACGGACCTGGTTGCGGGCGACGCCTTCCCGGAGGCCACGGAAGAGCTCCGGATGCGCTGGGTTCCGTTCGACGAAGTCATGGCCATGATCGAGCGCGGCGAGATCCTCGACGCCCTGACGATCATGCCGATGCAGCGCCTCGCGCTGGAGCGGGCCGGGTCGGGCCGAGGTTAGGGGCGCGCGATACCGACGCCCCAGGTCGGTCCCGGCCGGCCGCCCGATCGTCGGCCCTAGAGCTCCCGGTATTCGAACCAGTCGAAGTCGGCGGATTTGCCCGAGCCCGTCAGATCCTGGCAGGCCATGCCGACCATGTTGCCGGTGAACGCGATCGGCGTCGCGTGCTCGTCGGACAGGATCGAGGCGTCCAGCTCGCCTGAGACCGGGAACCACTCACCGCCGTCTTCGCTCCGATAGAAGCGCAGCCGGGCCATGTCGATCTCGAGGCGGAGATAGACGCGCTCGAGATGGCTGACGTCGAGCTCCTTCTCGACCGGATACCAGATATGGCCGCGCTCGCAGGCCATCAGGCCGAGGGCAACCGCGGCGTGGTCGGGCTTCGTCAGGAACAGGTAGTAGAAGCTGTCGGTGCTGTAGAACGCGACCAGGCCGGCCATCTGCTGGAACGTTTCGGGCTTGAACTCGACAACGGTCGACGCCTGGACGTGGAAGGCGCGCTGGCGGCGGGCGACGAGCGTCTGGTCGAACTTCGAGACGATGCTCTCGCGGCCCTTGAGGCGGAGGAAGCCCGGGCGCTCGGTCAGGCTGGCGTGGTCTTCGTCCAGCGGGAGCCTCAGGCTCTGCCACTGGACGCCCAGAGCCGGATTGTCGAAATCGTCGCGCGCGGGCAGCTCGGCGAAGGGCGCGGCCGCCGGGCCGGGCGCGGGTACCTCGACTGCCGGCAGGATGCCGCCGTGGGCGAGGCGCGGCCAGCCCTGGGCGTCCCAGACGATCTTCTGGATGCTGGTCTCGCGGCCGAGCACCGACCGGCCTTTGACGATGGGCCGGCGGGAGAGGTGAGCGAAGTACCACTCGCCGGCGGGCGTCTCGACGAGCTGGCCGTGCCCGGCGCTCTGGAGCGGATTCTTGGGATCCGGGACCGACGTGATCAGCGGGTTGCCAGGCATCTCCTCGTACGGGCCCGTGATCGTGCGCGAGCGTGCGACCGTCTCGGCGTGCGTGGTGAAGGTGCCGCCCTCGGCGCAGGTGAGGAAGTACCAGCCGTCGCGCTTGAGGAGATGCGGTCCCTCGACCAGCCCGAGCTTCGTGCCGGGGAAGATGTTGGTCGCCGGCCCGACGAGCTTCTTCGCCGCGACGTCGTACTCGCGAAGCATGATCCCGCCGAACTGGTTCTTGCCGGGTCTGTGGTCCCAGACCATCTGGACGAACCACTTCCGCCCCACGCCGGACCCGTCCGGCGCCTCGTCGTGGAAGAGCGAGGCGTCGAAGCCGACGCCGTCCATGAAGGCCGGCTCAGACCACGGACCTTCGATCGCGGGGGCCGTCACGAGGAAGTTGCGGACGTCCTTGAAGTTGCCCACCCACGTCCGGACGTCGGTGTAGACGAGCCAGAACAGGCCGTCGGCGTAGCTCAGGCAGGGCGCCCAGATGCCGCCCGAGTTGGGGTCGCCGCGCATGTCGAGCTGAGAAGACCGGGTCAGCGCGTAACCGACCTGCTCCCAGTGGATCAGGTCGCGCGAGTGCGAGAGCGAGACGCCGGGGAACCATTCGAAGGTCGAGTTGGCGACGTAATAGTCGTCGCCGACACGGCAGATCGACGGGTCCGGATAGAAGCCGGGCAGGACGGGATTCCGGATGGTCCCTGAGGCGAGTGGCATTGCTTCTCCATCGTGGGCCTGCCTGGAACGTGCTCGGCGGCGGTCGTGCATACGCTATCAGGGTCGACAGCCCGAGAGACCGAGCTCTCGGCGAGCCTCGGACACCCTGCCTCCATGGGCGCGGTCCGTCTGGCGGTCTTCGAGCGGGTCATCGGCCCGGGCGACGGGGCCGGTGTATCATCCGGTCGCATGCAGGCTGCATAGTCTTTATGCGTCCAGGCGGCGGTGCCGCGACCGACGAACCACAGGCGGAGGCGGATCCCGAATGGTTCAGCAACGCGCACGGGCTCACGGTTCGTCGGCTCAATCGGGCGCGCCCGCCCATTCGGCCGGCCAGTCGGTCGGCCAGACGTCCGCCCATTCGGCCGGTCATCCGTCGTCGCATGCCGTCGCCCAGGTCGAGACTCCGTTCGTCAACCTCCGCGACCCCGCCCTCGCACTCGGGCCCGACGGACGCCCCGCTCAGAGCCGCCGCGCGCCCATCTGGGCCGACGTCCCCGACGACCGCTGGAACGACTGGCGCTGGCAGCTGTCCAATCGCGTCAACACGGTCGAAGAGATCGGGCAGATCCTCAATCTCACCGAGGATGAGCGGCTCGGCCTCTCGGCGCCGGACAAGTTCCGCGTGGACATCACGCCGTATTTCCTGAGCCTGATCGACCCCGACGACCCGAACGACCCGATCCGCCGCCAGGTCATCCCGACGGCCTGCGAGCACGAAGCCTTCACGGCCATGATGGAGGACTCGCTCGCCGAGGACCGCCACTCGCCCGTCCCGGGCCTGGTCCATCGCTACCCGGACCGCGTCCTCATGCTGGTCACCACGCAGTGCGCGAGCTACTGCCGCTACTGCACGCGGTCGCGCATCGTGGGCGATCCGGCGGCCAACTTCAACCGCGCCGAGCACGAGGCCCAGCTCGACTACATCCGCCGAACGCCGCAGATCCGAGACGTGCTGATTTCCGGCGGCGACGCGCTGACGCTCGCGCCCAAGCTCCTCGAATCGGTGATCCGGGGCCTGCGCGAGATCCCGCACGTGGAGATCATCCGCATCGGCAGCCGCGTGCCGGTCTTCCTGCCGCAGCGCATCGACGACGAGCTGTGCGACATGCTCGCCAAATATCACCCGCTGTGGATGAACCTCCACTTCAACCACCCGAACGAGCTGACGCCCGAGGTCGCGCGCGCCTGCGACCGCTTGACCCGGGCCGGCATTCCGCTCGGCAACCAGTCGGTCCTGCTCGCCGGCGTCAACGACTGCGTCCATGTGATGCGGGCGCTCGTCCACAAGCTCGTCGAGTTCCGGATCCGGCCGTACTACATCTACCAGTGCGACCTGGTCGAAGGCTCAGGGCACTTCCGGACGCCGGTCGGCAAGGGCATCGAAATCATGGAGGGGCTTCGCGGCCACACCTCGGGCTACGCGGTGCCGACGTACGTGGTGGATGCGCCGGGCGGTGGCGGCAAGATCCCGGTCATGCCCAACTACCTGATCAGCTACTCGGACCACAAGGTGATCCTGCGCAACTACGAGGGCTACATCACCACGTACGAGGAGCCGACCGAGTACACGCCGCACGACAAGGCCAATTGCTGGTACTGCCAGCACCCGCGCCAGGAACCCGGGCAGGGCGGCGTCGAGGGCCTTCTCGACGGTCGGCAGATGTGGATCGAGCCTTCCGGCTTCGAGGAGACGCACCGGCGGGGCAACGTCGGCCCTCACCGGCTCCAGGATCCGTCCAAGTGGGTGCCCTACGGGGTCGGCGCGATCGAAGGCGAGAAGTCGACGAGCGGGGCGCCCGCGGGAATCGCGGCCGGCGGACAGCCCGCGCTCGAACCGGGAGCGGCCTCCCCGGCGCCGGGGGACGCGCCGAGCCGCCCGCATAACCCGACCTTCGTCTACGAACCGGGCGAGGAGCCACGGCCCCGCGAAGGCGAACCGACTGGCTGGCACAAAGGGGATCTCCTCTAGCCCCACGCGGGCCCCACGCAGTAGCGCAGCCGGCCCCACGCGGGCCCCACGCTGTAGCGTGGCGGGCCCGACGCAGTAGCGCGGGCGGGCCCCACGCAGTAGCGGGTGCGGCCGCCGACTCGCCGCCCCCGCCCCGACCGATCAGACGACCCGCCGTCCGACGCCGGTATGAGTCGAAATCGGTCGCGGGAAGGGATGAACGGCGCGGTCCATCGGCGAACATGCCCTTGCCGTCACCCCACCATCGATGGAGCAGCATGAATCGCCGTTTCGCCCGCGGACTCCTCCTTTCCGCCGCCCTCGTCGCAGTCTTCGCCGTGTCGGGCTGCACCGTCGTCCACAACAACAGCATCAACGGCTCCACCCTCACCATTGGCTCGGCGCCGTACACCGAGGGCTCCGGCAACCTCACCACCGCGACCCGCGCGCTCGAGTCTTTCCATGCCGTATCCGTGGAGAACGGCCTCACCGTCTTCGTCAGGACCGGCAGCACCGCATCCGCGGCGGTCACTGCCGACGACAACCTCGTCGGCATGATCACGACCGAAGTCCAGGGCGGAACGCTGCGGATCCGGGTCTCGGGCAGCCTCACGACCCACAAGCAGCTCAAGGTCGAGGTCACCGCCGCCTCCGCGGTCGATTCGGTCGCCCAGACGGGCGGCTCGACGGTGGACGTCGAGGACCTTTCGAGTGACAGCGTGACCGCCTCAGTGGACGGCGGATCGACCTTGCGCGCGGGCGGCCGAACCGCCAACCTGCAGCTGACCGTCGACGGCGGCTCGACGGCCGATCTTCGCAACGTCGAGACCCAGGCGGCTCAGGTTCAGATCGACGGCGGCTCGACCGCATTCGTGAAGGCGCAAAAGAGCATCGCAGGCACCTGCAACGGCGGCTCGACTCTCAAGGCGTCGGGCTCCGCCGGCGTCGGCACCGTCGCGAAGGACTCGGGCAGCACGGTCGCCGGCGACTAGCGCACGCAACGGGGGAGGCCATCGTGATCATCGGTACATGGCCCGAGGACTACCGCGGCCCGATCGTCATTCGCGGCTATCACGGCGAGACCTACGAGGAGCTCATCGGAGCGTTTCACGAGGACGCGCTGCTGATGCTGGGCCAGGGTTTCGAGCCCGCGAGCCAGCACTACGTCGAGGGTGAGTGGGCCGTCTCGCGAGCGATCGCCGCGACGATCCTGCTGCCGTTTCTCGTCGGCTTCCTGTTCTGGGCCCAGATGCTCGTGCATCGGCCGATCGGCAGCCTCACCGTGACCTACGTCCACCACGACCGGCGGGCCGTCTGACCGCGCTCTTCGGCCCAGGCGGCTAAGCGGCCTTCGCTCTTCCCGGACGACCCAGCGACCGAACGCGTGCCAGTGCTTCCGCGAGACCGCCCGTCCAGGGCTGGCCGTGGCCCGGCAGCGCTAGATCCGCTTCGATCCCATCGAGGCGCGAGAGAGAGTCGAAGGCCTGGCCGAGGTCCGCGCCGAAAGGCGCGAGTCGGGGGCCGGTCGCGCCGGTGATTACGTCTCGAGTCGCGAAGGCATCGCCGACGAACACGGCATCCTTCGACGCCACCACCAGGGCCGCCATCCCGGCCGTGTGCCCCGGAACGAGCACGACCCGCGGCGAACCCGGCACGTCCAGAGTGGCCCCGTCCCCGTAAGTGGCCACCTCGAGGATCGGCGGGACGCGCATGCCGCCCCGCGGCAGGCCGTACAGCAGGAAGCCGAGCAGGGCAGGCCTGATGGAGCTGGCCTTCATTCCGGCCGGGTCGCGAGTGGCCTTGACCTCCCCGCGTGCCAGGGCCGCGTCCGCCTCGTGGACCCGGATCGGCACCTGCCGCTCGCGCCGGATCCGCTCCGCGAAGCCGATGTGATCGGAGTGGGCGTGCGTCAGGACCACGGCCTTCACGTCCGCCAGCGTCCGCCCCATCGCCGCAAGCTCCGCCGGAAGCTCGTGGGTGTAGTAGCCCGAAAGGCCCGCATCGACGATCGTCACGCTGCCCGCTTCCTCGAGCAGATAGACGTTGACCAACCCGTTGCCCAGCCGTCGAATGCCCGGCGCGATCTCCATGTGAACCTCCAAATGCGGACGGATCGTGGCATTGGATTGCCGCCGGGTCCGGCGCGCACCGGGAGGAATTGCGTCTGGCGGCCCGATCTCGGCTCGGGCGCGGGCGCGGGTCCGGGGGCGGGAGCCGGACCGCGGGCCAGGCCGCGCCGAGGACGCATGGCGCCGGCCGTCGGGCGGTCTCGAGCCCGGGCGCCGACGTGGGCGCGACGACGCGGCCGCGCCCTTGAGCCTGCACCACTGAAGCGCCGGCCCCCACGCCATCTTTCTTGAACAACTTCCGCCAGGCGAAAGCTGTGCGAGAACCCGACGGCGCCTGGCGCCCGCCTCGCGCCTGGACGACGGAAAAAGGGCCGCCGGACCCCCGGAATCGCCTTCCAGACGGCCGAATCGCGCCGCCAGAGGCCCATTTCCGGGGAGGATCGGCCCCTCGACGGCCGCCTCGACGAATAACCCACGCCTCATGGAAGTTGTTCAAGAATCCCGCGCGGTCCACGCGGGGGCGCGGTCTCGGCGCGATGCGCGGGCGTGGGGGCCGGGGCCTAGCGGTTCGCCTGTTCCGAGCCGATGGCAGTCAGCTCCGGCCGCATCCAGGGCGTGATCGTCACGCCGGCCAGCAGACCTTCGGGACTGAGCAGGCGTGTGACCACCTGGCCCCACGTCTCCGTGCGATCCGCCACCAGCAGCCGGTAGCCGTCTCGCTGGAGCTGTTCGACCGCCTCGGTCATGTTGTCGACATCGAATTCGATCCAGGCCGTTGGAACCGGCAGGGCGCTCGGCCAGGCTTTGGTGCCGAAGCAGGCTTCCGCGGCGTCCTCGAGACGCCACAGCGCGAAGTGCCGGCATCCGTCGAGGGATTCGGAGTGCGGATAGTCGTCGTCGCCCTCGAGCGACAGGCCCAGCGTCGTTTCGTAGAAGGAGCGCGAGGCTTCGAGGTCCCGGACTATCGGACCGAAGCCGGCAATGAACATCGTTCGCATGACCACCTGGCCTCACTGGCGCGCCGGAACTGGCGCGTACCTCAGCGTGGTGCGGCTAGCTGCCATCTGCTGTCATGTATCCGGCTCGAGCCCGATCGGTTGCGCTCAACGGCCCGGCGCGGCCCGAACCGGGGCGGCGGGTCAGGCGCGACGGCGGCTCAGGCGGGCGGCAGCGGCCCGGGCGGGCAGCTCCTCAGGCGGGCGGCTTCCAGGTCGTGTACCGGGGCGGCCAGTCGTCGGCCGTCGGCCGCTCGCCGAAGAGCGCCTCGCCGATCAAGAACTCGAAGGCCGGCGCGTCTCCGGGCGAGAAGCCCCAATCCGCGGCGAGCCTGGCCCGCACGTCCCCGTCCACCCGGCGGACTCGGCCGGAAACGAGGAACTCGTTGGGTTTCGCGGGGTCGAAATGGGCGTGGAGGGCGTATCGGCCGTCCTCGAGCAGGTCGGTCAGCTTGGGTGACTTGAGGATGAACGCGTAGAGGCCGCCATCCACGACCCGGACGTAGATGGGATGAGCCTGCGGCGGAGCGTCGCCGCGGACGGTGACCATGAGGGCCTCGCCCTCGCCCGACCGATAGAGCAGCTCCTTGCCTCTTGCCGCCAGCTCAGGCGCGCCGGCCTCGAGCTCCGCCCACGTTGCCACGTCGTCTCATCTCCACTGATCACCGTCGAGGGCTTCTGCCTCGCCTGCGGCGTGAAGCCAGGTTCGGGCGCATATCTGCCGGGAACTGTCAGGAATGGCGCGTGTGCAGTCGCCCCGGATAGGCTGGCTCGGTGGCTGAGACGGGCTCCGGCACCAGGCCGGAACGGCCCGGGTGTAGGATCGCGGCGCTGCAAGCTAAGAGGAACGGCACGTGGCTGCGACCATACTGATCGTGGAGGACGAGTACGCCGTTGCCCGCGGCATCCAGTACGCGCTGCAGCAGGAGGGCTATCAGGTCGCCGTCTCCAGATCCGGCGAGGAGGGCCTGGACTTCATCCTGCGCGAGGGGCCGGACCTGGTGGTCCTTGACGTCCGCCTCCCCGGCATCGACGGCTTCGAGGTGCTGCGGCGCCTTCGAACCGGCGGCTCGAAGGCGCCGGTCCTGATCCTGACCGCCCGCGACGAGGAGATGGACAAGGTCATCGGCCTGGAACTGGGCGCGGACGACTACATGACCAAGCCCTTTGGGCTGCGCGAGCTGATGAGCCGCATCAAGGCGCTGCTGCGGCGCGCCTACGGAGATCTCGCCGACGCGGGCGGTGGGCGGCTCCTGCGCCACGGCGACCTGCTCATCGACCTGGAACGGCGGAGAGTCCAGCGCGGCGAGCGGCGGATCGCTCTGACCGCGACCGAGTTCGAGATCCTTCGCCACCTGGCCAGCCGGCCGGGCCGGGTCTACTCCCGCCGGGAACTCCTGGAGCTGATCCGCGACTACGAAGCCCTCGACCAGGACGAGAAGACGATCAACGTCCACGTGAGCCACCTGCGCGAGAAGCTCGAGGACGACCCTTCGAGCCCGCGTTTCGTCCTGACGGTCCGCGGCGCGGGATACGCGTTCGCCGAGCGCTGACATGGCCGCAGGCGGGCCTCCCGGCGAGCCGCATGACGGCGCGGAAGCCGAGCCACAACGCGCGGATGCCGGCCCACACCGCCCGGAAGGCGCTCCGCCCGGCGCGGAAGCCACGCCTCTCGGCGCGGAGCCGGCCCCGAGCAGGCGCCGGCCCGGGCTGCACCTGCCCCTGCCCCGGCCCCGGCCTCACCTGCCGCGAGTCTCCGTGCCGCTGCCCCCACTCTTCCCCAGGACCTTTCAAGGTCGCCTCTCGCTGGCCTTCATCATGGTCTTCGCCCTGGCCGTGGGCGTGGTTTCGGGGGCGACGGTCGTGGTCCTGGACCGCGATCTCAAGCAGCAGGAAGAGCTGAACCTGGCGGCTCGAGCCAACGCCGTAGCCGACGTCGTGGGCGTCCGCTCGGAGTCGCTCGCGGCGGAAAATCCCGACGACCTGGCGGTCGTTTCCGCCAGCGGCAAGCTCAACCCGGGCGTCGCGGCCGAGATCAGCTCTCCTTCCACGATGACCGATTACGCGAACAACGTGGCCCAGGCGGACCTCCGGCTCCGCTTCGGCCTGGGCAGCGTGACGTCGTCGGGCCCGGTGTTCATTCCCGCCAACGAGCCGTCCGCGTTCCATGCCGATCTCACTGCGCCGCCGGGCCCGGGCCAGGCGCGAGACCAGATCAGCTACATCCACACCTACGCGTTCGCCGATCCCAAGGGCCTCGAACCGACGTGGTTCCTGGAGGTGAGTCTCTCCGCGCCCTACACGACCCGAGCCAGCACCATCGCCTCCGTCATCGGGTTCCTCTTCGGAGCGGCCGCGCTGGCCCTCCTGCTCGCGTCGGTCGTCGCGACGCTGCTGGCGAGGCGCTTCACCAGGCCGTTGCGCCGGCTGACGGATACCGCCCGGGCCCTGGCCGAGGGCGACCTGTCGCGGCGGGTGCCCGCCGAGACGGCCCGGACCGGCGCCAAGGAGATAACCGAGCTGTCGCGCCAGTTCAACGCCATGGCGGACCAGGTCGAGGAGACGATGGAGGTCATCCGCCGCGACCGCGACTCCAGCCGCGAGTTCCTTGCCGACGTCTCCCACGAGCTGCGGACGCCGCTGGCCGCCCTCCGGACCTTCAACGAGCTGCTCCGGGAGAAGGCCGGCGACGACGCGGAGGCCCGGGCCGAGTTCCTCGAGTCGAGCGGCCAGCAAATAGAGCGTCTGGACTGGCTCGCCCAGAACCTGCTCGAGCTCTCCAAGCTGGACTCCGGGCTGGTGAGGCTGGACCTGCGACCGGAAGACGTCGGGACGACGGTCCAGTCGGCGGTCGAGCAGGCGCAGGTCGCCGCCAAACGGCGCGGAGTCGAGCTCGTGGCGACAGTGCCCGAACAGCCGCTCGTCATCCGCCACGACCCCCAGCGCATGGGCCAGGTCCTGGGCAACCTCATCGGCAACGCGCTCAAGTTCACGCCGCGCGGGGGCACGGTCCAGGTGATCCTGCGGCCCCATCCGAATGGCGCGCGGATCCAGGTGACGGATACCGGCGTCGGCATCGACCCGGCGGACCTTCCCAAGATATTCGACCGCTTCTATCGAGGCTCGCGTGCCAGTGAGGCGAGGAGCAGCGGCAGCGGGC
The DNA here is from genome assembly GCA_027364875.1 of Chloroflexota bacterium. Taxonomy (GTDB): domain Bacteria; phylum Chloroflexota; class Limnocylindria; order Limnocylindrales; family CSP1-4; genus Fen-1039. The sequence goes on along the minus strand of DAHXON010000049.1, from coordinate 2,679 downwards.
TGGGCCTCGCGATCGTGCGGTCTGTCGTGGACATGCACGCCGGCCGGGTCATGGTCGAAAGCCGCCTCGGCGCGGGGTCCACCTTCACCGTCACGCTACCGGCCGATCCGCGAGCCGCCGGCACGGCGGGAGCAGGCTCCGGAGGCGCCGCCCCGGGTTCGGCCCCGTCCGCCTCCGGCAAACCGGCGCCGACGGAGCTCGCGCCCAAGCCGGGCAAGGCCGAGAAGCAGCCGTCCGCCGCCGAATTCCGGCCCAAGTAGGCGGAAATCGGTCCCTCGGGCGCTATGTGGCGCTTTCTTCACCGGTCGAGACCTGGAAGGTGAACCGCGCCTCCGGGTATCTTGAGCCGGCGAACAGCTGCCTGGGGTGACACCGCAGACGCAGAGGATTGTCGCGCCGCGGTTCGCAGCTCGCGCATTCACAGGAGACCTTGCTGAGCCTCATGTCCGAGACAGGTCAGGGCGAGACGTTCGAGCCGTTGCCGATTCCCAGGCCGGCCTGGAAGACACGGGTACAGGCCAGCTCCGAGGAGGCCGAGACGGCAACTCCCGAGCGCTGGTTCGAGCCGCAGGGATCGGCGGCCGGCGGCCCGGGTGACGGCCCCGGTCAAGGGCAGGCGCCCGTACCGGCCCGCTCGTCCGGCGGCAGGGGTCTGTTCGGGCTGCTGATGGCCACCTCTCTCGTGTCGGCCATCCTGGCGGCGGGCGGAACCTACCTGGCGATGGATTCCACGGGCATGCTCGACGCCACGGCCACCCCGGCCAACGGGACGCAGGTGAGCATCGAGTCGGACACTTCGACGGTCATCGCCGCGATCGCGAAGGTCAATCGCGCGGTCGTCCAGATCCTGGCCAACGACGGCGCCGGCAACAGCGAGGTGGGCGCCGGGGTGATCTTCGACGTCCGCGGCTGGGTCCTGACCAACAAGCACGTCGTCGAGGGCATGAAGACCCTCACCGTTCGGCTGGCCGACGATCGTCGAGTCGCGGGCTCCATCTACGGCCTCGACACGCTGTCGGACCTGGCCATCGTGAAGCTCAAGGGAGCCACGGACATCTGGTCGGCCGAGCTCGGCAATTCGTCCTCTTTGCAGGTGGGCCAGCTCGCGGTCGCCATCGGAAGCCCCCTCGGGCTCGGCTATCCCAACAGCGCCTCCACCGGCATCGTGTCGGCCCTCGGGCGCGACATCACGGTCGGCGGCAACTCGGCAGGGTCCGGCGGCACGGGCCTGCACGGGCTGATCCAGACCGACGCCGCAATCAACACGGGTAGCAGTGGCGGCCCTTTGATCGACTCTTCCGGGCGGGTGATCGGCATAACGACGGCCGAGGCGCCGTCCGCTCAGGGAATCGGCTTCGCCATTCCGATCGACATCGCCAAGCCGATCATGCAGCAGGCGCTGGCCGGCGAGCCGCTCTCGAGGCCGTACATCGGCGTCTCGTACATCCTGCTCAACAAGGGAATCCAGGGTGACTACAACCTGGCCCTCGACAGCGGCGCCTGGGTCCACAAAGAGGACGAACTTGGCAACGTCGTGCCGGCCATCACGACGGGCAGCCCCGCGGCTGTCGCCGGCCTGAAGGACGGCGACATCATCACGAGCATCGAAGGGACGGCAATCGACGGCCTGCACCGGCTCGAAGACGTGCTGGTCCAGTACACCCCGGGCCGCACGATCACGATGCAGGTCTACCGCAACGGAACGTACATCACGCTCCGCGTCACCCTCGGCACGCGGCCCGACAACCTGAGCTGACGGTCGCGAACGTCGCAAGGCCGGCGCGGGGCGGCGGGCACGGCGCGCCCCGGGGGCTAGCGCCTGGCCAGATCGGCCTGGGAACGTCGAATCTCGACTGAGGCGCCGTCGAGCAGGCCCGGCAGGAGAACGGCCGGCTTGCGGACCCGAACCACGACCTCGTCGACGCCGAACGACGCGAACGTCGCCAGCAGCCGGACGGCGATCGCCTCCGCCACCGATTCGATCAGACGGAAGCTAGGGCCTTCCACGATCTCGCGGCAGATGTCGAAGACCTGGCGGTAGTCTGCGGTCCGGGCGATGTCGTCGGTCGAGCCCGCGGGACGCAGATCGAGGAACAGCTCCGCATCCACCTCGAACGACTGAGGCTCCACCTGTTCCACCGGCAGGACGCCGTGACGACCCTCGAACCGCATGTTCATGAGCGCGATGCGATCGGTCATTGCTCCCCTTCCCTGAACACCGCATCGGCCATGCGTGCCGCCCGAACGTTGGCCAGGACGTCGTGGACGCGGACGACGTCGACGCCCGCGGCGATGCCGATGGCTGTTGTCGCAATCGTACCTTCGAGTCGATCCTCCACGGGAACGCCGCCGAGAACCCGGCCGATCGTCGACTTGCGCGACGTGCCGAGGAGGACCGGACGGCCGAGCTCGCGCAGTCGAGCCAGCTCTCGCAGGACGGCCAGGTTGTGCTCGGGCGTCTTGCCGAAGCCGAACCCGGGGTCGACGATCAGATTTCCGGCCGGAACGCCGACCGACAGAGCCCGGTCGAGCGCGCCTCGAAGGTCGGCCAGAACCTCCTCGATCAGGTTCGAGTAGACGGCCTCGATGCGGTTGTGCATCAGCACGATGGGCACGCCCCTGGCCGCGGCCAGGCGGACCATCGACTCGTCCGCGGAGACGCCCCAGACGTCGTTGAGC
>DAHXON010000048.1 GCA_027364875.1 Chloroflexota bacterium | reverse complement strand
GCCCCCCGCGCCCGCGCCGCCTCGGGGGCCGTCGGCGGGCCAATCGCCCCTGGTATACTTCCCCGGTCCGGGAACCGAGGAACCCCGGCGGCCCGAGTCCCAACAACCTCAAGGAGTGCACGTTGCCCCAGGAAGGCGTGCAGTTCGCCCCGTGAGACGAACCACCACCTTCGCTCCCCCGGGAGCCACCGCAGCTCCGACGGAGGAGCAGTCTATCCAGGTCCCCGGCCTGTGGGCCGAGGGCCTTTTGATTTCTCGGGAGTCCGCGCTTGTCTTTGGACGCGTGGACGACCTCAGTCACCTGGCACCCTCGAGCGCCGTGAGCCGGGGCCAGCACCGTGGGGAGATCTAGATGCCGGCTACCGTGATCGTCGGTCTGCAGTGGGGCGACGAGGGCAAGGGCAAGACCACGGACTTCCTCGCCGAGGACGTCACCGCGGTCGTCCGCTACCAGGGCGGTGACAACGCCGGCCACACCATCATGCTCGGCGAGGAGGTCTTCAAGCTCCACCTCGTCCCGTCCGGCGTGCTGTATCCGCACATCACGCCGATCATCGGCAACGGCGTCGTGGTCAACCCGGCCACTCTCATCTCGGAGCTGGACATGCTCGCCGGACGCGGCCTGGAAGTGGATCGCGTGCGCGTGAGCAAACACGCCCACGTGATCATGCCGTACCACATCGCCCTGGACGGAGCGATGGAGGCGCGCCTCGCGAAGGCGGCCGTGGGGACCACCAGACGCGGAATTGGGCCGGCCTACGCGGACCGGGCCTGGCGCATCGGCATCCGGATGGAAGACCTGCTCGACGCTTCCGCGCTGCGGAGCAAGCTCGCCCGCATCCTGCCCGAGAAGAACGCGACGCTCCAGCGCCAGCATCGCGTCGAGGGCTTCGACCTCGAAGACCTGGTCAAGCAGGCGGTCGAATGGGGCAGGCGTCTCGAGCCCCAGATGGCGGACACCACCCAGCTGGTCCAGGAGCGCCTGGCCCGCGGGGAGCACCTGCTGTTCGAGGGCGCACAGGGCACGCTGCTGGATCTCGACCACGGCTCGTACCCCTTCGTCACGAGCTCCAACCCCATTGCCGGCGGCGCGTGCACGGGCGGCGGCATCGGGCCGCTCCAGGTCGACGAAGTCCTCGGCGTGATGAAGGCCTACGCCACGCGCGTCGGCGCCGGGCCGTTCCCGACGGAGCTGAGCGACGCAATCGGAGAAGGCATCACGGATCGAGGCCGCGAGTTTGGCACGACCACCGGCCGACGGCGCCGGGTCGGCTGGTTCGACGCGGTGCCGCTCCGCTATGCCGTGGCGGTCAACAGCGTCAGCTCGATCATGCTCAACAAGATCGACATCCTCTCGGGTCTCGACGAAGTGCTGATCTGCATGGCCTACGAGGTCGACGGCAGGCGGGTCGACTGGTGGCCGTCCGACGCTGACGTCCTGGCACGCGCGAAGCCGATCTACGAGCGCTTCCCCGGCTGGACCGAGCCGCTCCACGGCTGCCGGAACATGAGCGACCTGCCGGAGAACGCGCGCCTCTACGTGGACGCGGTCGAACGGCTTTCGGGCGCACCGATCTGCCTGGTCTCGGTCGGTCCCGAGCGCCACCAGACGATCGAACGGCTGCCCAGGCCGCAGCGGCCCAAGCCACCGATCGCGTTCGGCGGCGCCAGCGTGTCCGCCCCGGCGGCCGCGGCGAAGTGATGAGCTCGCGGCAGCCGGCGGGAGAGCGCGTGGCAGTCGGGCCTTCGTGCGTCCTGGTTATCGGCGGGGGCGGACGCGAGCATGCCCTGGCCTGGAGCCTCGCCCGCGAAAGGTCCGTTGTCGGCGTGCTGGTCGCGCCGGGCAGCGACGCCATCGCGGCCGAGCCAAAGGTGAGGTGCTTCGCGGGAGTGTCCGCGACGGACGCCGCGGCGATCGTGGAACTGGCCACGCGAGAGGACGTGGACCTGGTCGTCGTGGGCCCCGAGGCTCCGCTCGCCGCCGGAGTCGCCGACGCGCTCATCGACGCCGGAGTGCCCGTCTTCGGACCCATTCGCGCCGCCGCCCGGATCGAGTCGAGCAAGGCGTTCTGCCGGGAAGTTGCCGAGGCGGCCGGCGTCCGGATGGCCCAGGGCCGCGACTTCGCCGAGCTCGAGCCGGCCGTCGCCTACGCCCGCGAGCTGATCGAAGCGCCGGGCTCGTGCGGCGTCGTGGTCAAGGCGGACGGCCTGATGGCCGGCAAGGGCGTCACCGTCTGCGACGACTTCGAGACCGCGGAGACGGCGATCAGGTCTCTGTTCCAGGGCATTCCGGCGCAACTGTCGGCGGCGCCGCTGGTGGTGATCGAGGAGCGCCTTCGCGGCCTGGAGGCCAGTCTGATCGCCCTCTGCGACGACCACGACGCGCTGGCTCTGCCGCCCGCCCGCGACCACAAGCGCCTGCTCGACGGCGACGCCGGCCCGAACACCGGCGGAATGGGAGCCTACAGCCCGGTGCCGGATCTGCCGGACAGCCTGTGCGCAACTCTCCTCGACGTGATCCACAAACCCGTGCTGGCCGAGCTCGCCCGCCGCGGCGCGCCCTTCCGCGGCGCCCTGTATGCCGGCCTGATGCTCACTCCCGAAGGCCCCGTACTTCTCGAGTTCAACGCCCGCTTCGGCGACCCCGAGACGCAGGCGATCCTGCCCCGGCTGGCCGTGCCTCTGAGCCCGCTGCTCTACGGCGCCGCTCAGGGAAATCTGGCGGGGACCGCCGCCAGCCTGGGCATCTACGAGAGGCTGCTGCCCACGACCGGGGACGCGGCCGTGGCCGTAGTCCTGGCGGCCGCGGGATATCCGGAGACACCCCGCCGGGGCGACGACATACATGGCCTGGACGAAGCGGCCGCCGGAGCGGTGGTCTTCCATGCGGGTTCGCGGCGAACCGCGTCCGGCTATCAGACCGCGGGCGGGCGGGTCCTGGCGGTCGTGGCGCTCGGGTCCACGCTTCCGGCCGCTCGCGCCTGCGCTGAAGCCGCGGCGGACCACGTGACCTGGGACGGTATGCAGCGCCGCCACGACATCGCCGCGAGCTTGCCCGGAGCGCACGATGCCGGCACTCCGGCTCCGATCAGGGCCGCCGATTGGGACCTCGAAGACGCCACAGCCGGCACGGCCCCTGACGCCGCCCACGGAGAGCCCGGCCGATGATTCCTCGCTACACGCTCCCTGAGATGGGTTCGATCTGGACGGACCAGGCCCGCTTCGAGCAGATGCTGCGGGTAGAGATCGCCGTCGCGAGGGCACAGGTCGGCCGCGGGCTCGTCGGCGCCGACGCGGTTCGGGCGATCGAGTCGCGGGCGCGGGTCGACGTCGACCGGATCGCCGAAATCGAGAAGACCACCGACCACGACGTCATTGCGTTCGTCAGCCAGGTCGCGGAAACCGTGGGCGAGGAGGGCCGCTTCCTCCACCTCGGCCTGACCTCCAGCGACGTCGTGGACACGGGGCTGGCGCTCCAGCTCCAGGCCGCCGGGCGGCGGCTGATTGAAGATGCCGACGCACTGATCGCGGCGCTGGTGGAGCGGGCACGCAAAGAAGCCGGCACGGTGATGATGGGCCGCACTCATTCGGTCCACGCCGAGCCGACCACGATGGGCATGAAGATCGCCGGCTGGGCCTTCGAGATTGCCCGCGACCGGGCCCGGCTCGCGGCCGCCGCGGATGACGCGGCCACGGGCAAGATCTCCGGACCGGTTGGCACCTACAGCCACCTCGAGCCGGACCTCGAGGAGGAAGTCCTCGCCGCGCTGGGCCTCCACCGCGACCCGATCTCCACCCAGATCGTCCAGCGCGACCGCCACGCCGCCCTGCTGGCGGCCATCGCCATCACCGGCGGCAGCCTCGAGCGGATCGCGACCGAGATCAGGAACCTCCAGCACACAGAGATCGGCGAGCTGATGGAGCCGTTCCGAGCCGGCCAGAAGGGCTCGAGCGCGATGCCGCACAAGCGCAACCCCATCCTGTGCGAGCGGATCGCGGGCATGGCCCGGCTGCTGCGCGGTTATGCGGCCGCGGCGATGGAGAACCAGCCGCTCTGGCACGAGCGCGACATCAGCCACTCTTCGGCGGAGCGGGTGCTGCTCCCCGATGCCACGATTTTGCTCGACTACATGCTCGTCAAGACGCGCGGGCTGATCGAGCGTCTGGTCGTTCGGCCGGAGCGGATGCGGGAGAACATCGAGCGCGGGCTCGGCCTGCACTGCTCGAGCCGGGTTCTGCTGGCGCTCGTCGAGCAGGGCGGCCTTTCGCGCGAGGATGCCTACGCCATCGTCCAGCGCAATGCCCTCCGGGCGGCCGACGAGCGCCGCCAGCTGCGCGACATGTTGCTCGCCGACCCGGAGGTCGCCGAGCGCCTGTCCGACGAAGCGCTCGACGCCTGCTTCGACGACGCCCACTTCCTCCGCAACGTCTCGATTGCCCTTGCCCGCCTCGACGATCTGGTCCCAGCCGCAAAGGAGGCCGCGAGTGTCCACTGAGACCATCAATCCAAGGGATCCGCAGGATCCCCGCGATCCGCGAGCCAAAGGCCACACGCTGCAAGGCGCCGGCGGCTTCATGAGATCCGGCAAGGTGCGCGACCTCTTCGACGTCGGCGGCGGCGCGGCCGACGGCCGGCTTCTGCTCGTCGCGAGCGATCGGCTTTCCGCGTTCGACGTGGTCCTGCCGACGCCCATCCCGGACAAGGGCCGCGTTCTCACGGGCCTGTCGCGTTTCTGGTTCGCCGAGACCCGGGACATCATCCCGAACCACCTGCTGGGTACCAGCCCGAACGACCTGCCCAAGGACTTCACCGATGCCGCCGGCAAAGCCGAGCTCAAGGGCCGGATGATGCTCTGCCGAAAGGCGAAGGTGCTCCCGGTCGAGGTCATCGTCCGCGGCTACGTCGCCGGCTCCGGCTGGAAGGACTACAAGCGGACCGGGTCGATCTGCGGGATCGAGCTGCCGGCAGGGCTGCGCGAGTCCGATCGGCTGCCCGAGCCGATCTTCACGCCTTCCACCAAGGAAGAGGTCGGGCACGATCAGAACATCGGCTTCGACGCGATGGTCGAGCTGGTGGGCGGTCCGGTCGCCGAGAAGGTGCGCGAGGTCGCCCTGGCGTTGTATCGACGCGGTGCCGAGGTAGCCGAAAGGGCCGGCATCCTCGTCGCCGACACCAAGTTCGAGCTTGGGACGGCCGTGGACACGGGCGAATTGATCCTGATAGACGAGGTCATGACACCCGACTCGAGCCGCTTCTGGGACGCCGCCGACTACGAGCCCGGCCGCGCCCAGGACAGCTTCGACAAGCAGCCCGTCCGCGACTGGCTCGAGCGCCAGCCCTGGGACAAGACGTACCCCGGCCCGGAGCTTCCGGCCGAGATCGTTGCCGACACCCGCCGGCGCTACATAGCCGCGTTCGAACGCATTACCGAAGCCCGCTTCGATCGCTACCTGCAGGAGGACGTGATCGCTTCATGAGTGACTTCAGATTCGCCGTCAACGTGCTGCCCAAGCCCGGCATCCTGGACCCGCAGGGCCGGGCCGTGGAGCTGTCCCTGCCGCATCTGCACGTCACCAGCGTGTCGCGGGTGCGAATCGGCCGCCGGGCCGAGCTGACCGTCTCGGCCGAGACCGAAGCCGCGGCCCGCGACGTGGTCGAGGGCCTGGCGAAGGAGCTGCTCAGCAACCCGCTGATCGAAGTCTTCACCGTCGAGCTGCTCGAGGCCACCTCGTCGACCACGTCGGCCGCCGGAGCCGCCTCGTGAGGATCGGCGTCGTCACCTTCCCCGGTTCGAACTCGGACGTCGATTCGCTCAACGCCGTGTCCGTGGCTGGCGTGGAAGCCGTCTCGCTCTGGCACGAGTCGCCCGACCTGCAGGGCGTCTCCGCCGTGATCCTGCCCGGCGGATTCGCCTACGGCGACTACCTGCGTGCCGGTGTCATCGCCCGCTTCAGCCCGGTGATGCGCGGCGTCTCCGAGTTCGCGGCCGCGGGCGGCCACGTCCTGGGCATCTGCAACGGCTTCCAGGTCCTCGCCGAGTCCGGCCTGGTTCCCGGTGCGCTCCTCCGCAACCGGTCGCTCCGGTTCGCCAGCAAGATCGTCGCGATCAAGCCCGAACGCCTCGATTCGCCGTTCACGCGGGCGGCCACGGGCGACCCGATCCACGTCCCGATAGCCCACGGCGAAGGCTGCTACTCCGCCGACGACGCGACGCTCGATCAGCTCGAGCGCGACGGCCAGGTCCTCTTCCGGTACGTCCGCCCCGATGGAACGCCGGCACTGGATCCGGACGATCCGTCGAACCCGAACGGCTCGCTCCGGGCCATCGCCGGCGTCTGCAATGCCGCCGGCAACGTGGCCGGCTTGATGCCGCATCCGGAGCGAATGGCGGAGGCGATCCTGGGCACGGACGAAGGCATGCAGTTGATCCGGTCACTCGTGCTCAGCGCCGCGGAGTGGGAGGCGGCCGGAAGGCCGCCGGCGCGCGGCGGCCGCGTGGCGGAGGTGGCGAAGTGACCGACGTGAAGTCGACCACCAATTCAGTCGAGGTCACGCTGGAGCTGGCGGAATCGCTCGGCGTCACGGCGGGCGGGTTCGCCGTCATCCGCGAGAAGCTCGGCCGCGATCCCAACCACACCGAGCTCGCCATGTTCAGCGTGATGTGGAGCGAGCACTGCTCCTACAAGAGCTCCAAGCCGCTCCTCAAGACCCTGCCGACCCGCGGCTCCGGCGTCATGGCGGGCCCGGGCGACAACGCCGGAGTGGTCAGGATCGGCGACGGCCTGGCGGTGGCGTTCAAGATCGAGAGCCACAACCACCCGTCCGCGGTCGAGCCGTACCAGGGCGCGGCCACCGGCGTGGGCGGGATCCTGCGCGACATCTTCACCATGGGTGCCCGGCCGATCGCAGTGCTGGACGCGCTCCGCTTCGGCGACCCAACGGATCCGCGGACCAGGCATCTCGTCGACGGCATCGTCCGCGGCGTGGGCGGCTACGGCAACTGCGTGGGAGTCCCCACCGTCGGCGGCGAGCTGGTCTTCGACCCGAGCTACCAGGGCAACCCGCTGGTCAACGTCATGGCGATCGGGCTGCTCGAGGAGAAGAACCTGATCTTCGCCGAGGCGCCGGGCGAGGGGAACTATGTCGTCCTCTTTGGATCGACGACCGGCCGAGACGGCATCGGCGGGGCCAGCGTTCTTGCCTCCGCGACTTTCGCGGACAGCGACCCGAACAAGCGCCCGACCGTCCAGGTCGGCGACCCGTTCGCCGAGAAGCTGCTCATCGAGGCGTCCCTGGAGATGATCAGCCGGCGCCTCGTCGTGGGCATCCAGGACCTCGGCGCCGCGGGGATCACCTGTGCCAGCTCCGAGTCCGCGGACAAGGCGGGCACGGGCATCCTGGTCGACCTCGACGCCATTCCGCGGCGCGAGCCCGGCATGGCTCCGTGGGAGGTCATGATCTCCGAGTCGCAGGAGCGGATGCTCGCCACCTGCACGCCGGACCAGTTCGCGGCCGTTCGCGAGGTCTGCGAGCGCTGGGGAATCCCGATCGCGCTCGTCGGCCGCGTTACCACCGACGGCGACATCGCCATCGTCGAAGGCGGCGTGGACGAGGCCGGCCGCCCGAAGCCAGGCTCGACCGAGATCGCCCGGATCCCGGCAAAGGCACTCACCAGCGAAGCCATCGTCCACTACCGGCTGGCAACGCAGCCGACCCGGCGCCGGCAGGCGCCCGCGCCCGGCATCCCGCTGCAGGCCCAGGACGGGCTTCCTGAGCGTGGCATGGACCCGGCCGCCGTCCTCGTCGCCCTCCTCGGCAGCCCGAATCTCTCGAGCCGCCGCTGGGTCTACGAGCAGTACGACGCCTGCGTCCAGAGCAACACGATCGAGTGGCCGGGCCATGGCGCGGCCGTCCTCCGCGTAAAGGGAACCCGCAAGGCCCTCGTGGCCACGACGGACGGCAATCAGACCCTCAGCGCCATCGACCCGTTCCTGGGCGCCCAGATGTCGGTGGCAGAGGCCACTCGCAACGTGTCCATAACCGGGGCCCGGCCGCTGGGAATCACGAACTGCCTCAACTACGGCAACCAGGAGCGGCCCGAGGCCTTCTGGCAGCTCCAGGAAGCGGTCCGCGGCATGGGCGAGGCCTGCCGGGCTCTGGACATCCCCGTGACCGGCGGCAACGTCTCGCTCTACAACGAGTATCCGGGCGGCGCCATCTCTCCGACGCCGGAGATCGGGGTCGTGGGTCTGCTCGAGGACGTCTCGCTGCTGGTCCGGCCGCCGTTCACCGCCGCGGGCGACACGGTGATGCTCGTCGGCGACACCACTCCGGGCATGGCCGGCTCCGCGTACGCCGCGCTTGCCGGCCTGTCCGCGGAAGACGCGCCGCCGAACCTGGACCTGGAGCGCGAGGCCGCGCTGCAGTCCTTCATCCGCGAGGCGATCGGGCGCGGCCTGGTGGCTTCGGCGCAGGACGTCTCCGGCGGTGGCCTTGCGGTCGCGATCGCCGAGTGTTCCATCTGGAGCGGCCTGGGCGCGAGTCTGCGGCTGGGCGTCTCGGGCTCACCCGCGATAGAGCTCTTCGGCGAGAGCCCGTCCCGCCTGGTCCTGAGCTGCCGCCCGCGCCACGCCCCCGCGCTGGAGCTGCTCGCCCGCCAGTTCGGGTTGCACGCTCAGGCGCTCGGGACCGTCGGCGGCGATCGGCTGCGGATCGAGCTGACCGGTCAGGGCGCCACCGGAGCGGCGGAAGAGCGCGGCTCCCGCGTCGCCGACGCCCTGGACGTCTCACTCGCCGATCTCCGCCACACCTGGGAGCACGGCCTGGCCCGCGCCCTCGGAGTGGAATCCGGGAGCGGACACGGGCCGCGTCAAGAGACCGCAACCCCCGCGGGGGCCTAGGCCATGTGCGGCATCTTCGGCGCCGTAACACCGGGCTCGGATGCCGCGGGAATCGCCGCGCTCGGCGTGTTCTCGCTCCAGCACCGGGGCCAGGAGTCGGCCGGCATCGCCGTCAGCGACGGCGAGCAGCTGATGCTCTACAAGGAGCTGGGGCTCATCGCCCAGGTCCTCGACGAACGGCGGCTGCCCAGCCTGCGCGGCCCGATGGCGATCGCCCATTGCCGCTATTCGACCACCGGCTCGACCGTCTGGGAGAACGCCCAGCCGACCTTCCGGCTGGGCCGGAATCGATCGATCGCGATCGGCCACAACGGCAACCTGGTCAACACCCGCGAGCTGCTATCGCGCCTGGAGGGCGGCAAGACGCGGCTCCCGGCCACGACGGACACCGAGCTGCTGACCGCGCTCCTTGCCGACGATCCGGCCGATGACATCGTCGGGGCGCTCAAGCACGTCCTCCCGACCGTCCAGGGCGCCTACTCGCTGGCGATCCTCGACGAGAAGCGTGTCATCGGCGTTCGCGATCCGTTCGGCTTCCGGCCGCTGGTGCTCGGCCGCCTGGAGACGACCGAAGACGATCCGGAGGGCAAGCATTCGGGCGGTTGGGTCATCTCCTCGGAGTCGGCCGCCATCGAAGTCGCCGGCGGCACGGTCGTCCGCGACGTCGAGCCCGGCGAGATGGTGATCCTGGAGGAGGGACACGAGCCGGTCTCGATCCGTTTCGCGCCCGGGCACGAGCAGCTGTGCGTCTTCGAGCTGATCTACTTCGGCCGGCCAGACTCGTACATGCTCGGCCGCAACCTCTACGAGTCGAGGCGCCGGATGGGCGTCGCCCTCGCCGCCGAGTCGCCGGCCGACGCGGACCTGGTGATGCCGGTCCCGGACACCGGCGCGCCCGCAGCCGCGGGCTTCGCCGAGGGCTCGCGCCTGCCGTATCGCGAGGGCATGGTCCGCAACCGCTATTCCGGCCGCACCTTCATCCAGCCGAGCCAGCACATGCGCCAGCGCGGCGTGACCGTGAAGCTCAGCCCGCTGCGCGAGGTCGTCGCCGGGAAGCGGCTCATCGTCGTGGACGACTCGATCGTCCGCGGAACGACCACCCGCCAGATCGTGGCCCTGCTCCGCAAGGCCGGCGCCACGGAGGTCCACCTGCGGATCTCCTCGCCGCCGATCCATCACCCCTGCTTCTACGGCATCGACACCCAGATCGAGACGGAGCTGATCGCGTCCACTCACTCGGTGGAGGAAATCCGCGAGTTCGTCGGCGCCGATTCCCTGAGCTTCCTCTCGATTGAAGGCGTCCTTTCCGCGCTGGACCTGCCGTACGACCGCTTCTGCTTCGCCTGCTTCGACGGCCGATACCCGGTCCCGGTGCCCTACGACACGGCCCGCCACAAGTTCGTCCTCGAAGACGCGGACGGGGAGCCGGTCTCCCGCGGCGAGCTCGGGGAGCTGCGCCATGAGTGAGCGTGCCGGGGCCAAATCGGGCGGCGCCTGGGACGCCTACCGGGCGGCCGGCGTGGACATCGACGCCGGCGAGAGGGCCGTGGAGCTGATGCGCGCATCGGTGGCGGCCACGAGGCGGCCCGAAGTGATCGGCGGATTGGGCGGATTCGCTTCGGCGATGCGCCTGCCGGCGGGGCTTCGCGAACCCGTGCTCGTCAGCTCGACGGACGGCGTGGGGACCAAGACCGCGATCGCGATGGCGTTGGGCCGCTACGACACCGTCGGCCACGACCTGGTGGCCATGTGCGCCGACGATCTCGTCTGCGCGGGCGCGGAGCCGCTCTTCTTCCTGGACTACGTGGCGGTGGGCCGCCTCTTTCCGGAGCGAGTCGCCTCGATCGTGGCCTCGGTCGCCGACGGCTGCGAGCTGGCCGGCTGTTCGCTGCTCGGCGGCGAGACGGCCGCGCATCCGGGGTTGATGGATCCCGACGAGTTCGACCTGGCAGGCTTCTGCGTGGGCGTCGTGGAGCGCGACAGGTTGATGGACGGGACCGCGGCGCGGGCAGGGGACGCGCTGATCGGGATCGCCTCGTCCGGTTTGCACTCCAACGGCTTCTCCCTGATCCGCCGCATCGTCGCGGAGAACGACCTGGACCTCGCCGAGGACTATGCGCAGCTGCTCTGCCGGATCCTCGGCCCGGAGACCGCCGCGGAGCCAGAGACGGAGGGACGCACGCTGGGCGAGGTCCTGCTGACACCCACGCGGATCTACTCGCAGGCGATCCTGCGACTCCGAAAGCGACTCAACGAGAAGGACGCCGACCTGAGAGGCGTGGCCCACGTCACCGGCGGCGGCCTTCCCGGCAACGTGCCGCGGATGCTTCCCGAGGTTCTGGGCGCGCACGTCTTTCCCGGCAACTGGCCGATGCCATCCGTCATGCGGCTCTTCGGTGCGCTGGGCGGCCTGTCGGGGTCCGAGCTGCGATCTACATTCAACGGCGGTCTCGGAATGGTCTGCGCCGTGCCCGCGGACGCGGCCGAGGCGGCCATTTGCAGCCTGGACGACGACGGCCTCGAGGCCTGGGAGGTCGGCGTCGTGAGCGAGACTGAAGCGCTGGGAGGGCGCTATTCGGAGTCCTGATCCGTCGGGTCGAACCGGCGTCACTGATGGAACTGGAGGAGGAGCGGCGTTGGCTCATCGGATCGCGGTGGGAGTGTCGGGAACGGGCAGCAACCTGCGTGCCCTGCAGGCCGCGTCGGTTCGCGGCGCGCTGGACGCGGAGATCGCCCTGGTCTTCGCCGATCGCGAGTGCGCGGCGCTGGATTGGGCGGTGGAGCAGGGGATCGAGACTCTGCTCGTGCCGGCGGCGCCACGGGGCGACGACGCGGCGCGCGCGGACGAGGACCGCATCCTCGCTGAGACGCTGACCGCGATCGCGCCGGAGCTCGTTGTGCTGGCGGGATATATGCGCGTCGTCGGCCCGGCCACTCTGGCTGCCTTTCCGAACAGGATCCTGAACCTGCATCCGGCCCTGCTGCCCTGCTTCCCCGGAGCTCACGCCGTTCGCGACGCTCTCGCCGCGGGCGTGAAGGTGACCGGCGTGACGGTGCATCTCGTCGATTCCTCGCTCGACGGTGGCCCGATCGTCCTCCAGGATTCGGTCACGGTTCTGCCCGGCGACACCGAGGAGACGCTATTCGAGCGGATCCACGCGGTCGAGCACCGGCTCCTGCCGAGGGCCGTCGGCCTGGCCCTTGCGGGCGCGCTGTCGATCGGTCCGGACGGTCGCAGCGTCCGGGTGGACGCCTCGCGGGCGGCCGAGAAGACGCCCGTTCCGCGCCGGGCCCTCCTGTCCTGCTCGGACAAGAGCGGCCTGGCCGAGTTCGCCGCCGGACTGGTCCGGCTGGGTTTCGAGCTGGTCTCGACCGGGGGCACGGCCCGGGCGCTCCGTTCGTCCGGACTGCCCGTGACCGACGTCGCCGCCGTGACGGGCTTCCCGGAGATGCTCGACGGCCGGGTCAAGACGCTTCATCCGCGCGTCCACGCCGGAATCCTGGCCGATCGACGCCTGGCCTCCCATCGGGAGGCTCTCGCCGCGGCCTCGATCGATCCATTCGATCTCGTCGTGGTCAACCTCTACCCGTTCGCGGCCGCGGCCGACAAGCCCGGCGTGCGCTTCGACGACCTGGTCGAGGAGATAGACGTGGGCGGGCCGTCGATGGTCCGGGCCGCGGCCAAGAACCACGCGAACGTGGCGATCGTGACGTCGCCGTCGCGGTACGCCGCCGTTCTGGAGGAACTCGAGTCTCGCGGCGCGATCGGGGAAGGGCTGCGCTGCGCTCTCGCGATCGAAGCCTTCCGGCACACCGCCGCCTACGACGCCCGAATCTCGTCGGAGCTGCCGGGGCGAATGGCCGCCGCCGGCATCGAGCTGCCCGACGAGCCGGGAATGCCGGGCAGTGCCGACCCGTATCCGCCGACGCTCGTTGTCGGCCTCGAGAAGGTCGAGACGCTTCGATACGGCGAGAACCCGCACCAGCAGGCGGTGCGGTATCGGCGCCCGGGGTCCACCAAGTGGGCCGGGCCGTTCGCGACCGGCGGCTCGATCCTGCAGGGCAAGGCCCTCTCGTACAACAACGTGCTCGACGCCTCCGGCGCGGATGCCCTGGCGCGCGGGTTGCGCGGCCCGGCCGTGGTCATCGTCAAGCACACCAACCCGTGCGGCGCCGCCGAGCGCGCGACCCTCGCCGAAGCGTGGCGCGACGCGCTCGCCGGCGACCCCGTTTCCGCCTACGGCGGCGTGGTCGCGGTCACTCGCGAAGTGGACGCCGCCACCGCCGAGGAGATGGCCCGGATCTTCCTGGAAGTGATAGTGGCGCCGTCCTTCTCCGCGGAGGCGCTCGACATCCTTTCCCGCAAGACGAACCTGCGGCTGCTCCTCGATCCGATCCTCCGGACCACGGAAGCGGCGCCGCCCCCGGATCCGCTTGGCTCGATCCGCGTGGCCGGCGGCGGCGTCCTCGTGACCGCTCCGGACGTTCTGCCGGACGATCCTTCGGCATGGTCGTGCGCTACGTCCCGGACCCCAACCGATCAGGAGCGCCGGGACCTGGACCTGGCCTGGCGCCTCTGCCGCGGCGTGGTGTCCAACGCGATCGTCCTGGTCAAGGACGGCATGGAGATCGGGCTCGGCTCCGGGCAGACGTCGCGAGTTGACGCGGCGCGGCAGGCCGTGGCCAAGGCGATCGCCTTCCAGGGCCCCGATGCGCTCCGAGGCGCGGCATGTGGCTCCGACGCGTATTTCCCGTTCCCCGATGCCGTGGAGGTCTGCCTGGAAGCGGGCGTAACCGCCTTCGCCCAGCCCGGCGGCTCCATTCGGGACGCGGAGGCGATCGCGGCGGCGGAGAAGGCCGGCGCCACGATGCTGATCACGGGCCGGCGCCACTTCCGCCACTAGCAATGCGGGCGGCGCGCGTCCCGATTTCCGGTTGGCGCCTCGCGGCAGCTCTGTGTGGTGCCCTGGCGCTCCTGGCCGTCGTCTTGACCACGGCCTTCATCTGGCGTTTCGGTCCCGCGGCGGGCGGCCCGGTCGCAAGCCCAACGACGTACCAGGGGTTCCCCGTCTACGAGGTCAATCCGGGCGCGAAGGGCTTGGATATCCACGTATGCCTGCAGGCCATACAGGACTACATCACCGCCCAACCCGATTGGGGCGAGGACTTTTCCGTGAACGGCCGACTCTACGAAGACTTCACCGGCAACCCGGAAGGCCATTTGGCCGCCCTTCGCGCCAGAGCCCCGGCCGACTGCCAGTTCTATGTGCGCATCGTCCCGATGTCCTCGACACAAGGGCGGGCGCTCCAGGCCCGGATAAGCGCGGACATGCCCTCCCTCATAGCGGCCGGAGTACCGGTCAATACGCTCGGCTTCGACCCGGTGAGTGACAAGGTCCAGGTCGGCATCTACCCGCTGACGGCCGAAGCCAGGACCGCAGTCGAGCGGCGCTACTCCGCGGACAAGGTGCAGGTGATCGAGCAGGAATCACTTCCGCCCACGGGATCCTAGGCCACCGATCCGGCCCTTCTCGCCGCCACGTCCCAGCCGGCCGACAAACGCTCCGGCTCGAATCAGGGCTATCTACGAGGCCATGTTCCGACTCGAACTCGAGCTGTGTTCGTTCGCCGACCTTGGCCGGCCGGGTGCGCTCGCGCGCCTCGGTCGGGCGCTCGATTCGGAGGTCCGCCTGGAGATCGGCCGGATGGATACGCACGAGTCGCTGCGAAACATGGTCGCGAGCGCGGAGGCGTACCTGTCCGACGCCGCCCCGGCGCTCGCGGATGCGGACGTCCTGTTCGAGCGTCGGGCGTTCCCCCGGTTCAGCGGCGAGTTGAGCGCGCCGTCATATCGATCCGGCGAACCGCCCGAGCAGCCGCACCGCCTCCGCGCCGAGATGGCCGAAGGCGACCGGGACTGGCTGCTCGATGACGAGAATCTCGACGCCTTCGGGGGATGGTTCGCCGGGTTGGCCGCCGCCTTCGACGCCTCCTACGGTTACGCTGCCGACCATCAGATGGCCCACCAGCAGGCCGGCGAGTTCGGCCGTCTCAGGCGCTCGGGCCACTTCGCCCCGCTGCCGCCCGGCCCCGAGAGCGATCGCCACTCGCTCCGGGACGTGTACTGGCTCAACTACTTCGGGCCGGCGTACGTGGAGCGCTGGGGTGGCCGCCTGTCCGGCCCCGGCGTGCGATCCGTGCCGACGGCCAACGGCGGAATCGTGATCTGGGCCACGCCGACGCCCTTCGTCTATCGGGAGGACGTGGCCTCGTTCATGGATTACGACTGGAAGAGGCCGTTCTACGACGCCCTGGGCCGCGACGCATTCGTGAACGCGGTCCTTCCCGCATGGGCTCCAAAGGTCCCCACGCGCGACGATCACCTCCGCGCGCTCCAGCCCGACCGGAGGTAGCGCGAACGCGCCGGGGAGCTGATCAATTCCCCGCCGCGGGCTGCCGGTGGAGGCGTCGGATCGTCTCGCAGTTGTTCGCGAGGTGCGCACCGTAGCGGGCTCCCGCCGCGTCTCGCGGTTGTTCGCGAGGTGCGTACACCAGAGCGCTTTGCGGGCGGGGCACCGGCTCCGGTGAGCTCCTCCACTCGAAACCGAGGCCCAACAACCCCGCAAGTCGGCGATCCAACCCGCCCGATCGGTCCGATTTGGATCGAAGACGGTCATTGCCGAGCCGTGAAGCCCGGTCCACGGCTCGCCGGGCGCGATCCTGTTCGCACCTTGCGAACATCCGCGGCATCTACCCGCCGATGGTCGAAGCCAGGGCCGATATCGAGCGGCACCACTCGGCCGGCAGGGTGGAGGTCATCGAACGGGAATCATTCCGGCTCACCTGATCCTGAGCCGGGCGCCTGTCGGCTCGGACGCGTCGTTTCCAGTTCTTCGACGCGGTTTGAGGGCTTGGAGCGGTCGTCGCCGCCTTTGCCCGGACAAGCCGGCCGTCCGAGCCCTGGCGACGAGGAGCGGCCGCCCGGACGACGAGCTTCCCGTCTCTCACGCCTGAAGGCCGTGCTATCCGCGAATCGGGCGGGAGGATGCGACCCGCATGCTCGATCGAGGCGTCGGATCGGGGTCTCGTGAGCGTGTTATCGGGCCGTGGCGCAGTCGGCCGACTGACCCAAGAGGTCAGGACTGCGGCTAACACGCCCACCAGGCGTAGACGCGGCTAATTGCCGCCCGGGCCCGTCTCCTACGTGTACCGGGCGTAAACGAAGGTTCACGCGCCTCGCACTGGGCCACCGCGGCCTCGCACTGAGCCGCCGCCGCCCCGCCGGCCCGCCGCGGCCGCCTAGCCGGGTCGTCGCCTCGCGCCGGCCGCGCCTGATACCATCGCGGACCATGAGCCCCTCTCGTTTCTACATCACCACGGCCATCGCGTATGCCAACAACAAGCCCGGCCTCCACACCCTCTTCGAGGTGATCGGGGCGGACGTGATCGCGCGCTGGCATCGGATGAAGGGCGACGAGACGCGCTTCCTGACCGGCACCGACGAGCACTCGGTCAACATCGCCCAGAAGGCGGCCGAGCTCGGCAAAGAGACAAAGGATTTCGTCGACGAAAACGTGGCGCTCTTCCGCGCCGCCGAGGACGCTCTCCTGATCAGCCCGGACCGCTTCATCCGGACCACGGACCCGGACCACGTCCGCTCCGCCCAGGAGACGGTCCGCCGCGCCTACGCCAACGGCGACATCTACGTCGGCACGTACGAGGGCTGGTACTGCCCGGCGGAGGGCTTCAAGGCGCCCTCGGACGTGGTCGAGACGCCGGAAGGCACGCGCTGCCCGAACCACCCGACGGTGGACCTCCAGTGGCTCAGCGAGCACAACTGGTTCTTCAAGCTCTCGAAATACCAGGAGCGTCTCGAGAAGCACTTCGAAGAGCACCCGGACTTCGCCCAGCCGGACTACCGCCGCAACGAGATGCTCGGCTTCATCCGCCAGGGTCTCGAGGACTTCTCGATCAGCCGCGCCGGCGCGAGCTGGGGCATTCCGTTCCCGATCATGCCGGACGGCAGCAGCTCGCAGCGCGCCGACGGCTCGTGGGATCCCGACGCAGGCACGATCTACGTCTGGTACGACGCGCTGATCAACTACATCACCGGCGCCGGCTTCCCCGACGACCCGGCCGAATTCGAGAAGTGGTGGCCGGCGGACCTGCACGTGATCGGCAAGGACATCGCCCGCTTCCATACGATCTACTGGCCGGCGATGCTCTGGAGCGCCGGCCTGGCAGCGCCGCGCCACGTCTGGATCCACGGCTGGCTCCTGGCCCAGGGCGAGCGCATGAGCAAGAGCCTCGGCAACTTCCTGGACCCGATCGACGTCGTCCGGACCCTCGGGGCCGACGGTGCGCGCTATGTCACGCTCCGGGAAGTCGCGTTCGACCGCGACACGGACGTCAGCTGGGACTCGTTCATTCGCCGATACAACGCCGACCTCGCGAACAACTTCGGCAACCTCGTCAACCGAACGGTCTCGATGGTCAATCGCTACTTCGGCGGGGAGCGCCCCGCGCCGACCGACGGCAGCCTTCGCACCGCGGCCGCCGGCGCCCTGTCCGCATACCAGCACCGGCTCGAGTCGTGCCAGCTCAGCGAAGCTCTCGCGGCCCTGTGGGAATTCGTGGACGCGGCCAATCGCGAGGTCGAGCTGGCCCAGCCCTGGACGCTCGCCAAAGCGATGAAGGCCGGCGACGCCGAGGCCGAAGCCAGGCTGCGGGCGGTGCTCGGCGACCTGGTCGAAGCCTGCCGCCTGCTCGGCCTTGCGGTCGCGCCGTTCATGCCCGCGGCCGCTCCGCGGGTCCTGGCGCAGCTCGGCTACGACTATCCCTTCGCCACCGACGGAAACGGGGGGCCGGAGCTCCTCGGCGAGCTTGCCTGGGGAGCCCACGCGGGGGAAGCCGGTCACGTTGCCGCGCCGGAGCCGCTCTTCCCGCGGATCGAGACCGAAGCGGCCACGCCGGCCAAGTAGCCGCCGCGGAGCCAGCCGCCGATGCGCCTGATCGACAGCCACGCACATCTCCAATCGGACCCGTTCGAGCACGACCGAGACGAGACGATCGAATGCGCGCGCGCAGCCGGGATCGAGCGCCTGCTCGTGCCAGGTTGGGACGCAGCCTCCTCTGAGGCCGCTCTGGCCCTCGCCGAACGATGGGCCGGCCCGGAGTGGGGGATCGACGCCGCGGCCGGCATCCACCCGCATGACGCCGGCCGGGCCACCGAGGCGGAATGGCGGCGCATCGTCGCGCTCGCCTCGAACCCGAAGGTCGTGGGAATCGGCGAGACCGGGCTGGACTTCGACCGGATGCACTCGACCGTGGAAGAGCAGCTTGCGAACCTGCGCCGCCACCTCCGCCTGGCCGCCGAAACGGGCAAGCCCGCGATAATCCATTGCCGCTCAGCAGCCGGAAGCCGCGATGCCCAGGATCTGCTGATCGCCGAGATGCGGGCGATCCGCGGGCCCGCGGTGCTCCACTCCTTCTCGGGACCCGTGGACTACGCGGAATCCGCACTGGAACTGGGTGCCGCCATCGCCTTCGGCGGCCTCGTGTTCAGGCGTGGCGAGGAGGCGTCGGCGGAAGTGGCCCGCCTGGTGCCCGCCGATCGCCTTCTCGTCGAGACGGACTCCCCGTACCTCGCCCCTCCGGGGGTTCCTCGCCACTCGGGTCCCGGTTTCTCGGGCCGCCGCAACTCCCCGGAGTGGGTCCGCATTACCGTCGAGTGGCTGGCGGAGCGTCGCGGCACGACTCCGGATAGCATTGGCGAAGGCCTCGTCACGGCCTACGACGCCACTTTCCGGCGCCACTCCCCGGGTTGACGGTCGCTCCGGGCGCTGCCTCAGGTCGACGCCATCGCGGGCCGGGCGCCGCGCCGCGGGCACCGCGGGTGGCTCGCGATCGACCTCGGAGGAGACAGCCATGGACCGGAGCTTCCAGCGCCAGAACGACGAATCGCGAGAAAGACTCGCCCGCCTCGCCGCGACGCTGACTCCGACTCAGCTGTCGATCGACATGGGCGAAGGCTGGACCGTGGCTTCGGCCGTCGGCCACATGGGCTTCTGGGATCGCTGGCAGGGGGATCGCTGGGAGGACATGCTGGCCGGGCGCTGGACCGCCGACAGCGAGTCGGTCCTCGCGGCCGAGCACCTGGCCAACGAGGCGCTCCACCCGTACTGGGCCCGGACGACGTCCACGGACGTGTGCGCCCTGGCCGTCGAGGCGGCCACCCGGCTCGACGCTCTCGTGGCTTCGGCGCCGGACGCGCTCGTGGAATCGCTCGAGGGCACGCCCATCTCGTTCCTTCTCCACCGGCACCGCCATCGCAACGAACACCTCGACCATATCGAACGCTCGATCGCCGCGGCAGCCGCTCGCTCAGCAGCCGCGGCCGTCGTGGACGGCCAATCGTTCGCGGAGCGCAACGCGGCCTCCCGCCGCCGCCTCGCGGCCGTCGTGGAACGACTTCGAGCCGAGGACATGGCCCTGCCCACCGAACCGACGGAGGAGGGGAGCTGGAACGTCGCCCAGGTCCTCGGCCACATGGCTTTCTGGGACCGCTCCCTGGAGGTCCGCTGGCGAATGGCACGCGACGCGAGCGATGCAGGTGCCGCGGGCGTCGCGGGCGACGCCGGCGCGGCGGCAGCGGCCGAAGCCGCGCGCATCGAGCCCACCTATCTGCCCGGTGGCATCACCGAAGCCGTCAACCGGCCCCTCGCCACCCTGATCGGTGCCTGGACCGAGAAGCTGGGCCTGGCGGTCGGTGCGGAGGCGGTTGCCGCCGCCGAATCTCTCGACCCGCTGATCGAAGAGCTGGCGGATCGGCTTCCCGCGGGGACCGCGGCCGTGCTTCCGCGCGTCCTGGATCGCTCGATCCATCGCCAGAGCCACCTCGACCAGATCGAACGGGCCCTGACCGCCGCCCGGCCGTCCCCCGCCGCCCCGGACTCGGGCTTCCGGGTCCGTAACGACGAGACACGAGCCCGGCTCGCCGTGCTGGCCGCGAGCCTCACCCCCGCGGACCTCTCACGTCCCGTGGGAGACGGCGGCTGGAGCGTCGGCGTTGTACTCGGGCACATGGCCTTCTTGGCCCGCTTCCTCGCGGCCCGCTGGCGTTCGGCCCTCGCGAGCGGCGCCACGCAGCCGGTCTCCGTTCCCCACGAGATGGCGGACCTCCTCAACGACGGCCTGGTCTCATCGTGGACGGCCCTGGCCGCCGCGGATCCTCGTGCGGTCGCGGCGGAGCTGGTCGCCGCCGCGGACGAGGTCGACTCGATCGTCGCCTCGCTGCCGGCCTCGGTGCCCGTGGAGTTGATCCTGGCCGAACGTCCGGCTCTGCTCGATCGATCGCTCCATCGCACCGAGCATCTGGCCGACCTCGACCGGGCCCTCGGCCGCGGCTGAGCCGTCCTCCCGCAGCCGGCCGGGCTCGAGCCGCACGTCCGGCCGCTCCACCGCGTCGCTCGCGTACCTCCGGCGTGCTGGACCTGCCGCCGCACCGACGCCTACTCGGGCCAGTCGATCTGCGCCTCCGGGACTCCGTGGCTTCGGGCGTAGTCGGCCGCCGCCTGGCGGCCTTCAACCTGCCCGCGCCGATACTTGAAAGTCCGGCCCGCGAACACGATGAACTTGTCCGATTCCGTGTGGTAGTCGACGTACCAGCCCGGCTCGTCGAGCACGCCGGCCAGGCATTCGGCCAGGCCATCGGCTGCGTCGTCCGCGACCTCGAAATCGATCAAGGTCCACAGGTTCGGCTGGTCGGGAGCGGCACTGCCCACACCAACCCGCCGGATACCTCTGACCGTCCATTGGAGATCCTCGAGACTCGAGCCGACTCGGAGACTCTCGCAGACCAGGGTCCCTCTGATCATCGCTTCCGCGCCTTCCAGGCCTCTTCGGACGGCCACTGGCGCGCCCATTCCTTGGTCACGTAGGTGTGGCGCGTCGCGCCGTCTTCGGGGGCCTGGATCTCGATGAGCGCCTCCACCTCGAAGCCCGAGTCGTGGAGCAGGTCGATCATCTTGCCGTGCGCCAGGTGGAACTCCACCGACTCGTCGGTCGACCACTCGTATCGGTGCGAGCGGAATTGCGGCCTCAGCAGGCGATCTCCGGACGGGTCTTCCGAGTCGGGCGCGCAGAGTATGTCCAGGTAGCTGTTCACCAGGAAGGCCAGCCGGCCGCCGGGCCGCAGGAGGCGCGCGGCTTCGGGGATCCAGACGTACGGATCGCACCAGATCGCGGCGCCGTATTCAGAGATGGCCATGTCGAACGAGCCGTCGGGGTAGGGGACGCATTCCGCGTTGCCGTGGATCAGCGGAAAGTCGAGGCCGTGCTCGCGCTGGAGTCTCCTCGCGGTCTCCAGCTGCGCCGCCGAGTTGTCGATGCCGACGGGTCGAGCGCCCCGCCCGGCCAGCCACGCGGAGACGTATCCGGTCCCGCAGCCGAGCTCCACGACGTCGAGTCCGGCGACGTCGTCGATGAGGTGAAGCTCACTTTCCGGTATGCCCCAGACGCCCCAGCTGGGCTCGGATGCCCGCCAGTTGCGTTCGCCCGCTTCGGCCCATTCGGGAGCCCAGCGGTCCCAGACCGCGCGGTTTCGGGCCACATGCTCGGGAAGTCCGGACCCGGTCGTCACTTCCATCTCCTCATCGATAACGCCCACCTCTGGCCGGAAGTACCAAAGTCTCGTTAAGCTTCCACGATCGTAGCCGCTATCTACCTTGTGGACTCTCGCCGTGCGCGCCATATTCCATGCACGTCCCGGTGCACACCCTGCCACCGCATCACGCCCGTCTGAGGTTGGTCCTGGAATGTGTGGCGACGCGATCTCGGCGCCATGGCAGTCCCCGGGCTTCGGGGCCGGCAAGTCCGGTTCGACGACCATGCCCCAACGCGGCCGGACCGGCTCGGCGAAGCACCTGCGGCTCGGGCTCGGCAGCGCTCTGGCCCTCCTGTTCCTGGCCTTCGTCCCGGCCCACTACGGCCCGCCACCTCCAGCGGCATCTGACTCTGGGCACGGAGTCGCCGCCGCGTCGACCGCCAGAACCTACGAGTCCAATGACTACCTCGTCGGCGCGGTCAGGGCGGATGTCATGGCCATGCAGGTTCCCGAGCGCGACGAGAGCCTCGAGCTTCGGGCCGCCGGGGACGTCCAGGCGGCACCCTCGCCGGACAACACGTCGGCGCAAACCTCGGTCGAAACCTCGGGCGACGGCGCGGGCGATGGCTCGGGCCAGAGCGGCGTCGTGGCGGACTCCACCATTGCGCCCCAGCCGGCTCAATCCGACAGGCCGGCCAACACGGCCCAGCCAAAGGCGCTGACCGGGCCCGCCATCATGGCGGCGGCCACCCCCGGTCACGCGCCCGAGCCTCTGGCAACGCCCCAGGTCTACAAGAAGGATCTCTACGACGGGGGCCTGGTCCGCTACCAGGATCCCGACATGACGGCCTGCACGGCGACCGCGACGCAGATGATGCTCAACTTCACGGCCAGCCGCGGCTCTCCGGGTGCGGGCTTCGTCTGGGCCCCGACGACCTCGTACGACACGCAGGAGGGCATCCTGGCCTGGGAACGGGAGAACGACACCCTGATCTCGACCGCGCCGGGCTCCGACCCTCACGGCTGGCGCAACGCGCTCAACTACTACGGCTGGAACGACTACCGCAGCCCCGGATCGCACCACTACGAGGATCTCGCCTACTCGTCGTATGCGACGGCGGTCAAGGCGGCCGTGGTCGCCATCGCGGTCGAAAACCAGCCGGTGGGGATCCTGGGCTGGTCCGGCGGCCACGCCCAGATCATGACCGGCTACGAGGTCTACGGGGCGGATCCAGCCGTCTCGTCGGACTTCGTGGTCCAGGCGGTCTACCTGACCGATCCGCTTGCCTCCAACCGGATGCGCGACACGCGGATCACCTACCTGGCCTTCGGCGCCGGTTCGACCACATACCGATTCCTGCCCTACAACTGGACCGACAGCCCAGCCGACGATCCGTACATGCCCGGCTCGACGGCCTCGTATCTCGAGTGGTACGGCAAGTGGGTCATCGTCGCGCCGGTCAGCATGTCGGCGGCGGTTCCGGCCGGACCGGCGGTTCCGGCCTCGTAGCCGTCGCGGGCTCGTAACCAGGTACGACCGGGCTGGGGCCGGTTATGTACTCCGGCGGTACGTAGGCAGCTCTGGGCTGGCCGGTGACGTCCGTCCGGGGCGCGCTTGACACCTCTTGGGCGCTTGGTTAGGCTGTTAGCACTCTCAACAGTAGAGTGCTAATTCCTTCGGTTGGGTCGCTGCCGTGCTCCCGCGGGTGCCGGCTGGACCACCCGGACCGGAGGAGCGTTTCGCAATCCGGCGGCGCCCCAGTGGCGCCGGTCTGGACCGGATCAACGGAGTTGCGACGGCGATGGAGCCGTCCCCAGGAGGAACTGCGCGTTGGCAACGGCCACCAGCAACAAGCTTCGGCCCCTTGGCGATCGTGTCGTCCTCAAGCCGACCCCTCGCGAGGAGATGACCAAGAGCGGAATCGTCCTGCCGGACACGGCCAAGGAGAAGCCGCAGGAAGGCCTCATCATCGCGGCCGGCCCCGGGAAGATCGGTGATGACGGCAAGCGCGAGCCGATGGACGTCAAGGCGGGAGACCGCGTCCTCTACTCCAAGTACGCCGGCACCGAGTTCAAGGTCGACGGCGAGGAATTCCTCGTCATCAGCTCCAAGGACCTGCTCGCGATCGTCGAGGACTAGGCTCGAGCCCGGCTCGAGGC
Organism: Chloroflexota bacterium; assembly: GCA_027364875.1. Taxonomy (GTDB): domain Bacteria; phylum Chloroflexota; class Limnocylindria; order Limnocylindrales; family CSP1-4; genus Fen-1039. Next base: position 4,366 of record DAHXON010000048.1, on the reverse strand, counting down.
ATTCCGGCCCGGGGCTCTGCCCGACCGGTTCGATTTCGGAGGACATACACACTTGGCTAAGCAGCTCGTATTCGACGAAACCGCTCGTCGGTCGCTCAAGAAGGGCGTCGACCGACTGGCCGAAGCCGTCAAGGTGACCATCGGGCCGAAGGGGCGCAACGTCGTCCTCGACAAGAAGTTCGGCGCCCCCACGATCACCAACGACGGCGTCACGATCGCTCGCGACATTGAGCTCGAAGACCCGTTCGAGAACATGGGAGCCCAGCTCCTCAAGGAAGTCGCGACCAAGACCGACGACGTGGCCGGCGACGGAACCACCACCGCCGTCGTTCTCGGCCAGGCGATGATCAACGAGGGCATCCGCAACGTCACCGCGGGCGCCAACCCGATGCTCATCCGCATCGGCATCGAGAAGGCCGTCGCCGCGGTCGTCGAGGAGATCAAGAAGCAGTCCCGCCCGATCGACTCGCGCGAGCAGATCGCCGCCATCGCGACGATCTCCGCCGCGGATCCGGAAGTCGGCGAGATCATCGCCGAGGTCATGGACAAGGTCGGCAAGGACGGAGTCGTCACCGTCGAGGAAGGCCAGTCGCTCGGCCTCGAGAAGGAATACACCGAGGGCATGCAGTTCGACCGAGGCTATATCTCGGCCTACTTCGTGACCAACGCGGACCGGATGGAGACCGTCCTCGACAATCCGCGGATCCTCATCACCGACAAGAAGATCTCGGCCGTCCCGGACATGCTCCCGGCGCTCGAGAAGGTCGTCCAGATCGGCCGCCCGCTGCTCATCATCGCCGAGGACGTCGACGGTGAGGCACTCGCGACCCTGGTCGTGAACAAGCTCAAGGGCACCATCCAGGTCCTCGCCGTCAAGGCCCCGGGCTTCGGCGATCGGCGCAAGGAAATGCTCCGCGACATCGCCATCCTCACCGGCGGCACCGTCATCAGCGAAGAAGTCGGCCGCAAGCTCGACTCCGTCACGATGGAGGACCTCGGCGAGGCTCGCCGCGTCGTCGCCACCAAGGACGACACGACGATCGTCGACGGCGCCGGCACTCCGAGCGAGATCAAGGGCCGCATGACCCAGATCAAGGCTCAGATCGAGGAGACCACCTCGGACTACGACCGCGAGAAGCTCCAGGAGCGCCTCGCCAAGCTGTCGGGCGGCGTCGCCGTGATCAAGGTCGGGGCCGCGAGCGAGGTCGAGCTCAAGGAGAAGAAGCACCGCATCGAGGACGCGCTCAGCACCGTGCGCGCCGGACTTGAGGAAGGCATGGTCGCGGGCGGAGGCGCAACGCTGCTCCATTGCCAGAAGGTTCTCGCCAAGCTCAAGGTCGAGGGCGCGGACGCCCAGGTGGGCGTGGACATCGTCCGCCGCGCTCTCGAGTACCCGATCCGCCAGATCGCCGACAACGCCGGCGCTCGCGGCGAAGTCGTCGTGGACCAGGTCCGCAAGATGCCTGTCGGCCACGGCTACGATGCGCTCAAGGGCGAGTTCGGCGACATGTTCGAGAAGGGGATCGTGGACGCCGCCAAGGTGACCCGATCCGCCCTGGAGAACGCAGCCTCCATCTCCAAGATGGTCCTGACCACGGAAACGCTGATCACGGACATCCCCGAGAAGAAGGACGGAAGCGGCGCCGGTGGCCACAACCACGGCGGCGGAGACATGGACTTCTAGCCCCAACTCCCGAACCGCAAGAAAGACCCCGGGCGCGACCCGCCCGGGGTCTATCCATGTCTCTCGTAGCGGTCCCCACCCAATAGAACAGCCGCCCATGTGCTTGCAGGCGGGACAAATCCCCACTTACTCCATATCTGTTCGAAACTTCGGCAATCAGGGCCACACTGCCGTGGTTCTGAACCAGAGGAGGTTCCCGATAGTGATCAACCTTCGCAAGCCGGCAATGGGCGCGTTCGTCGGTTTGATAGTGGCGGTGGTGGCCGCCTGCGGCAGCTCCGCCGCGACGCAAACGCCTGCCGCTCCCGGTGGCTCGGTCGCGCCGGGGGCGACCGTAGCCGCGACCGCCAATGCAAACGACGCGAGCGCGCTCATAACCCAGGCCCTCTCGGGCAGCTCGCAGATCAAGTCGTTCCACATCAAGGTGACGGCCTCGGGCACGATCAAGGCCGCGGCTCTCGCCGGTGCGACGAGCGGGGCGGCCGCCGGCGCCGCCGGCTCCGACATCAAGCTCGACGGGACCTCGCTCGAGGGCGACGTGGACATCGCCAACTCGGCCGCCCACCTGTCGGTCAACGTCCCGCCCATCGCATCGTTCGGCGGCGTTCCGATCACGGGCGACTTGATCCTCGTCGACAACGCCCTCTACTACAAGATCAGCCTGCTCGGCGGCGCCAAGTACTCCATGGTTGACCTCAAGTCGCTCTCGGGCAGCCTGTCGGGTCTGGCGAGCGGCCTGCCCGTAGCCGTGCCGACGCCAGGTGCCTCGGCCATGGCCGGCATGACGGACCAGATCGCCAAGATCCGCCAGCAGCTCGACGCCGCGGGCGCCAAGGCCACCGTGGTCGGAACCGAGCAGATCGGCGGCCAGGACGCGATCCACATCAACATCAGCGTTCCGGTCGACTACATCAACCAGCAGATCACGGCCGCTCAGGCCGGTGCGAGCCCGAATCCGGCCATGGCCGGAGCGAAGCTCGACTCGGCGACGTTCGACGTCTGGATCTACAAGGCCAACAACCAGCTGGCCCAGATCCACCTGACGGCGGCATCGTCGGCGGTCGGCAACATCGACTTCATGCTGACGCTGACCAACTACGACAAGCCGGTCACCATCGCGGCTCCGGCAGCGGGTGACATCAGCAGCGCTCCGCCTATCTTCCCGTAGATTCCGCGGCAGGGCTTGACCGGCGGCGCCAACACGGATCGTCAGGACCCCGAGCCCCAAGGCCCGGGGTCCTTCTTTATGCCGGATTGCGGATGTGGCGCGAGACGGCGCCGGGCCGCCTCGGCCGGCGTCGTCCCGCCTCGGCCGGCGTCGGCGACACGGCGACCGGGCGCCGCGGGCGTCGGCTTGACACTTCCTTGCGAAGGCAACTACCGTCGCCGCAAGACGCAAACCCGGAGGCCACTCTTGCTCCGCTCTCGATTCGCTCACTTTCTCTCGCGCCCCGGCATGCGCGCGCTGGCTTCGTCCGTCCTCGCGCTGACCGTCGTGTCGGCCTGTGCGGGCAGCACCGCGAGCCCGACGCGCGCGCCCCTCTCGGATCCCAAACAGATCCTGACCCAGAGCCTCGTCAATCTCGGTCAGGCGAAATCCTTCCACGTAGCCGGCACGATCGCGGGCTCGGTGGACATGAACGGCCTCAGCAGCCTGGGAGGTTCCTCGTCCCTGGGGCTCTCGGGCACGCTCGACCTCAAGGGCGGCACGATCAGCGGTGACGTGGACGTGAGCCGCCAGGCGGTCCACCTCACGGTGACGTTTCCGAGCCTCTTCGGCCTGACTGTGGATCTGATCGAGGTGGATGGCTACAGCTACACGAAGATCAACCTGATGTCGGACAAGTACACGAAGTCCAAAACCGACGTCGGGGCGATCGCCAGCGCGGTTCCGGGCGCCAGCGCCGGCGTCGGTGGGGTGGTCGCCGGGCTTCAGCAGCTGCTCGACGGCTCCGGAGCGACCGCCACTTTGACCGGCCACTCCAGCGTCGACGGCAAGGATTGCTACCAGCTCAACCTTGCGATCCCGACGGACCAGCTGAACGCCGGTCTGCAGTCTCTCGCGCCGAGCCTGTCCGGGAACCCCGGCCTCGACAGTGCTTCGGCCGGCTACTGGGTCTACGGCGACACGCTTCGGCCGGCTCAGGTGGAGCTGAAGGCCAGCTCGACGAGCCTGGGCAACGTGGACGTGACCGCGACCCTGACCAGGTACGACCAATCGGTCAGCATCACGGCGCCGCCGGCGGATCAGGTAGAAGCGCAGTAGGGGCGCGCCGAGGCTGCCGCCGCGACTCGAGAGCTCTCGCGCCCGGTTCAGGAAGACAGGGGCCTCGGGCCGCTACACTTCACGGGACGTCGCCCGCGGCCGGACGGAGTCCGGCCAGCGCAGGTGACTGGGATGCCCTACAGTCCGGTGGGCATTTCGTGTGGAGGAATCTAGTGACTCGTCGGAAGTCAATCGCTGTCAGCGCCGCCGGCATGTTGGCCGTCGTGGCTCTCGTCTCCGGGTGCACGTCGACTCAGCTGACCGATCCGCGTCAGATCCTGACCAAAGCGTCGGCATCGTTGACGAACCTGAACTCCTTCCACTTCACGATCCAGGCCGGCGGAAAGATGCTCTTCGGCCTGCAGGCCACCCCGACCCCCACGCCGACGCCGACGCCGACTCCGACCCCGACGCCC
>DAHXON010000047.1:23561-28219 GCA_027364875.1 Chloroflexota bacterium | reverse complement strand
CCTTACGCCGCGTCCGCCTGGCGTGGTTTGCCCGAGCGCTCGCGAAGCATCTCCGTGATCGTTTCCGTCGGGAGCGGCCGGGCGAAGAGATAGCCCTGGCCCAGGTCGCACTGGAGCAATCGCAGGCGTTCGGCCTGGTCGGCCTTCTCGACACCCTCGGCGACCGTCTCCAGGCGCAGCGTCTTGCCGATGCGGATCATCGCGTCCACCAGAGCGGACGCCGTCGGCTCGGTGGCCACGCCGTCTACGAACGATTTGTCGATCTTGAGGATGTCCACCGGGAAGCGCCGCAGGTAGGCGAACGACGAGTACCCCGTCCCGAAGTCGTCCACCGCCAACCGGACCCCCAGCGACTTGAGCTGGAAGAGGCGGCTCAGCGTCGATGCCGTGTCGATCATGAGGACGCTCTCGGTGATCTCGAGGATCAGGCGGCTCGGCAGCAGGCCGGAGTCGTCGAGGGCGTCGGCGATGTCGCGGACGATGTTCGGGTGGCGGAGCTGTCGCGCCGAGAGGTTGACGTTGAGGCAGATCGGCTCGTCGGCCGGAATCTCGCGCTGCCAGACCCGGACCTGCCGGCACGCTTCACCGATGGCCCACTGGCCCAGAGGCACGATCAGGCCAGTCTCTTCGGCCAGCGGAATGAACTCCATCGGAGGCACGAGGCCGCGGCGCGGGTGGTTCCAGCGGACCAGCGCCTCCACGCCCGTAAGGCGGCCCGTCTGGAGGTCGATCAGCGGCTGGTAGTGGAGGACGAACTGCTGGTCCTCGACCGCGGTCCGGAGGAGCGACTCCATCTCGATTCGCCGGATCGCGTCGGCGTGCATCTCCGGGTCGAAGATCGCGTAGCCGCCCTCGTAGACGCGCGCCTGGTGCATCGCCACGGCGCCGTTGCGGAGCAGCTCGTCGGCGGAGCCTTCGCCGCTCATCGCGACCGCAACACCGACGTGCGGTTGAAGCTCGACCTGGGCTCCCGGCAGGATGAGCGGCTGGCGCAGCACGGCCATGATCCGCTCCATCGCGAGGGTCGCGTCAGCGGGCGTCGCGAGGCGATCGAGCAGCACGCCGAACTCGTTCCCGCCGAGCCGGGCCACGGGGTCCTGGCCACGGACGCAGGAGCGGAGCCGGTCGCCGATCATCACCAGGGCGCTGTCGCCGGCACCGAGCCCCAGGCTGTCGTTGATGCGCTTGAAGCCCTCCAGGTCGCAGAGCAGCACGCCGATGGTGTTGCTGTCGCGCTGGGCCGAGGTCAGGGCGTGCTCGATCCGGTTGATGAAGAGCGTCCGGTTGGCGAGGCCGGTGAGCGCGTCGTGGAAGGCCTGATGGCGCAGCTCGGCCTCGAGCTGGTGGCGTTCGGTCACGTCGCGGACGTTCAGGACGACCCCGCCCACCGCGTCCACGTCCACGAGGTTCGTCATCCGGATCTCAGTGTGCCGCCACTCTCCGTCCGCGTGCCGGATGCGGCACTCGCTGACCGCGTAGTCGCCTGAGTTGAGCGCGGCCTGGAAATCCGTCCGAACGTGGTCCGCGTCGTCGGGATGGACGAGGTCGCAGAAGTCGGCGCCCACGAGCTCCTCGACCTCGTGGCCGAAGACCTGGAAGGCGGACGGGGACAGGTAGCGGATACGGGCGTCCGGGGTGACGATGCTGATGACGTCGGACGAGCTCTGGATGAGCGCCTGGAAGCGCGCCGCCGACTGCCGCTCGATTGCGTCGCGCTGCAGATCGACTCGCGAGATGGCGAGCGAGACCTGGCTGGCGAGCGAGCGCATGCCGGCAGCCACTTCGTCGTCGAACGGCTCGAGCGACTCGGCGAGCAGAAGCGCCCGCGCAACTCCGGCGACGGTGATCCGCGTTATCAGGACCTGGCCGCCGAGATGAACGGAGCGGCGGCGAGCCCATGCGGAGCTCGCCCAGTCGGCGCCGATTTCGACAGCGGCCGAAGCGACGTCCGACGACGCGTCCGACGAGCTGGTTACGCCCGACTCGACCGCCGGGGCCGGCGCCATCGGCAGGACGAACATCCACTCGTCGTCCGAATCGATCTTGATCTGGTCGGGCAGCGCCTCTGTGTCGGACTCGAGCCGCGAAGCGCGGATCTGGGCGCCTTCCATCCCGATCGACCGGAGCCCGGCCGACGCGGCGATCTCGAATCTGAGCGCCTCGCTTTCGCCTTCGCGAGCCATCGCCATGCTGACCCGGGCGCACCTCGGATCGGGGCAGAGGGCCAGGGCACCCTCGAGAGCCGCCGTCGCGATCGACTTCACGTCCGAAGCACTGACCAGGTCCAGGCCCATCGTCGAGAGGATCATCTCCCGGCGACCGGTCCGCTCGTAGCGACTGACCGCGGACAGGCTGCCGTGGACCAGAGCGGCAATCACCACGAAGACGAACACGCACGTGATCGCGGTGGGGAGCGCGGTGGCGTCGGTGCTGCCGTAGTTGACGCCTCGGCCCAGGGCGATCGCGCTCAGCACCACGGTCCGCAGCAGCGTCCCGCGCCAGCCGGAGTAGGCCGATCCGAACAGGACCGCGGCCGTCAGGAACGCGAGAGTGTCCGTCTGCCAGTGGACGTCGGCGGCTATCGTCACGACCACCGACGAGGCCACGATCACCACGTCCGAGAGCGGGCCGATTCTGCGGCGCCGATAGACCGTGAACCAGGTGGCCGAAACCGCCACCGGCGCCGCCAGTCCGGCCAGGTACAGGATTGGCGGGTTGCCGGTCGCGAGGGCAGCGACCGCGAGGGCCCCGGCGGCGTTGGCAAGGGCAAAGGCCAGGAGCAGCAGCTGTGTTCGATCCAGAAGACTTCCGGATCGCAGCTTCGGCCGGAGACTCACGAGCCTCCGAGCCATCTTCATGCCGGCCAAGACGACGAGTGCCTCCGGGTCATGGGCGAGGGTCGACTGGTACCAGGACGCAAGGAACGCAAGTACGTCTACTGACGGCGTCGGTTGGCGGCGCGCTCGCCTGAGGGAGCATCCCTACGTCAAATGCACGATCTTGGGGTGGGGTCGTCGTTCCGGGGCGAGGGGAACCCCGCGCGGTGTAGCATCGCGGCCACGATGAGCAGCCAGTTGCCGCCCCCCGGGATCACGCCGAATCCACGTCTGCGGCCCGTCGAGGAGTGGGATGCGGTGCCCCGCCGCGACGCGGATGGCTACGCCCTGGACACCTACGACGATTTCGGCGACGGCGACTACGACGAATACGGCGAGTACGACGAGCTGACGGTCGGCGACAGGATTCGAGCCTTTGGCGGGCGACTCCTCATCCGGCTCGGCTGGACGGCCCTCGCCGCGGGTCTGGCCTTCGGCGGAGCCGGAGTCCTCGCGGCCATGTCCCATCCGCCGACGGCCACCAACCGGCCCGAGCTGACCTACGAGGCCGACCAGCAGCTGTCGGTCAAGCTGGACGCCGCGGTGCGCGACCTCGCTCTCCTTAACGACGACGTCCAGTCGCTCGGCGACCAGACCCGCAAGGCGCTCTCGAGCCTGGCGCAGGTGAACCAGGTTGGCCTCGACGATTCCTGGAACGCCGGCGCGAACGACGTCAACTCGATTGACGCCCGTGCGGCCACCCTCGACAAGCGGCTCGCCTGCGCGTCGTGGAACGCCGATCGGGTCGCGCAGCTGCTCGAGAGCTACAGCCCGGCGATGATCGATCGATACGACCAGGTCTGCCGGGCGCTGTCGTCGGTCTCGCCGCTGCGGGGCGACTGGGAATCGCTCGTGGCCGGAACGAAGACGGCCATGCAGGTGGCCACCGACATGAACGACCACGATCAGGCCGCGGCGAGCGCGCTCCAGATGGCGACGCAGGGCCGTTTTCCGGAGGCCCTCGCCAAGCTCAAGGACGCATCCGCGGCGGTCGCCGACGCCGCCTCGATCGCCACGACCATGGCCAAGATCGCGGACGTCTCCACGCTCCAGGATTGGCTGGAGAGGACCAAGGCGATGGATTCGGCCCTCGGCGTTCTCTGGCAGGCCATGATCGACTCCAAGGGCGAGGTCACCATCCAGGTCACGGCCGCCCTAAAGAACGTCAACTCGGCCAAGGAGATGCTCCCCGACAGCACCTCGGTGATGAGCATCGCCCTTCACGAGATGGCAGGCGGGCTGACGTCGGACGGAATCGCCATCGAGACGGCCAAGGGCCATCTGGCGAGCGCCCTGGCCGATCTCGTGGGTACGACTGCCGGCGTGCAATAGCCCGCCTTTCCTGAGCGTCGCCCGGGGGACTCGATAGACTAGGCGCACGTGCCGGCGCCGCCGCGGCGCCCTGGGTAGGCGGCCCCCCGATGAGCCGCAGGGCCGGAGGATCCTGTCATGGAGTTGCGCGTCGTCAGCGATCAGCCCTGGGACGTTGCCGCGGACGTCCTGGCCGTGCCGTTCGTGGGCAAACCCGCCCTCGAGGGCCCCCTCGCGGAGCTCGACAGGCGGAGTGGCGGAAGCCTGGCGTCGCTGACCGCCTTCGGGGAGCTGAAGTCGGAGCGGTACGGCAGCGTTCTGGTCGCGGCCGGCTCCGGGGAAATCAAGGCCAGGATGCTCCTGGCCGTCGGGGCCGGCGACGCGGACACGATCAATCGCCAGGTCGTGGTGAGGGTCGGCGCCGCCGTCGAGCGCCGCCTCGCGGGCCGCGCGGTCAAGACACTCGCCATC
>DAHXON010000047.1:0-23551 GCA_027364875.1 Chloroflexota bacterium | reverse complement strand
GGGGGGGGCCGGGTCCGGCGTCGCGGCCGTGGCCGAGCTCCTCGCCCGTGGCGTGGTGGAGGGTTCGTTCGAGCCCGCCACGATCTACCGCGACGGCTACGAAAGCGCTCCTCCCGCCCTGGACGAGCTGATCCTGATCGCGCCCGGAGCGGACGCCGCTGCGCTCAAGAAGGCCGCGGAGCGCGGCGTCGTGATCGGCGAGGGAGCCAATCTCGCGCGGCGCCTGGACAACCGCTCGGCCAACGACGTGACCCCGGAAGTGCTCGCCGGCGAGGCCGAGGCCATCGCCCGCAAGCACGGCCTCTCGGTCGACATCATCAAGCCGGAACGGGCCGCCGAGCTGGGCATGGGCATGTTCCTGGCCGTCGGTCGGGGCAGCGACAACCCGCCCCGGATGATCGTCCTGCGGTCCGGCGAAGAGGGCGCGAAGGATCCGCTGGGCCGCCGCCTGGCACTGGTCGGCAAGGGGGTCTGCTTCGACTCGGGCGGCATCAGCATCAAGCCGGCCGATCGGATGGAAGAGATGAAGATGGACAAGACCGGTGCCTGCACCGTGATCGCGGCCATCGCAACCGTCGCCCGCCTGTCGCCCGGCCGGCCGTTGATCGCCGTCGCGCCGGCCGTGGAGAACATGCCGGGCTCGCACTCGACCCGCCCGGGCGACATCGTCAAGGCCATGAACGGCAAGACCGTGGACGTGCTCAACACCGACGCCGAGGGCAGGCTGATCCTCGGCGACGCGATGACGTACGCGGAGCGAAACCTGGGTGCCACCCACATCGTGGACGTCGCCACCCTCACGGGTGCCATCGCCCGAGCGTTCGGCGACCAGGTGACCGGCGCGTTCGGGACTCCGCAGGAGTTCTACGACACCGTGGCCCGCGCCGGCGAACGGGCAGGGGAGCGGTACTGGCAGATGCCCATGGTCGAGGAGTACCGCCACGACCTTGACAGCGTCTACGCGGACCTGACGAACACGGGTTCGGTGGAGGGCGGTGGGATCAAGAGCGCCCTCTTCCTCCGCGAGTTCGTGACCGTGCCATGGGTCCACCTCGACATCGCCGGCACGGCCTACTTCCGCAAGAAGACCAGCTACGCGCCGGCGGGCGCGACGGGCGTGTCCCTCGCCACGCTGGTGGAGCTGGCTCTAGCCCAGCCATCGAGGGTCTCGTCCTAGCCGTCCTGTTCGTTCCGGCCTCTCCGGCCGTCCCGGGCCCGCCGAACCATTCGCCGCTCCGCAGCTAAGCCTCCAAGGAGGATCGTCAAGGTGCCGTCACTCTCGGGCGACATTACGTGGCTCGCGATTCCGTTCGGGATCGGGGGTCTGGCCTGGGGCCTCTTCTCCGATCGGCTGTCCGCCCGCTGGCCGGCCCATGAAGACGGGTCCGTGCGAGGGTTCGACTGGCGCAGCGTGGTGGTGGCGATCATGGGGACGGCGCTGATGGCCATGGTGCCCGTACGTTTCGACGATCCGGGCCAGCGCCTCCTGTTCACCGTCTTCTTCGCCGCGTCCACGCTCCTCCTGGCCACGGACCTCGACCAGCGGATCATGCCGGACCTGATCACCCTGCCCCTCATCGTGATCGGTCTGATCGCCCTGGGCTGGGGAGGCAACACCCTCGTGACGAAGGCGCCGGTGTGGATCGCCCTGGCGGCCGCCGTACTGCTGCCGCTCGGGCTGCTGGCGCTCTCGCTGCCCTTCGGTGAAGGTGCGTTCGGCGGCGGCGACGTGAAGTACCTGATGGGCGTCGGCGTGCTCGTGGGCGCCATCCGGCTGTTCCTGGCCGTCTTCGGCGCGGCGCTGCTCGGCGGAGTCGTGATCGCGGGGCTCATCGCCACTCGGCGGATCACGCTGCGAAGCTACGTCCCGTTCGGGCCGTTCCTGATCGTGGCCGCGGCCTGGGCGGCGTTGCTTCCGTCCGCGTCCTGAGCGCGGCGCCTCCGGCCGGCCCGACGAGGTGCTCTCAGGCGGGCCTGATCGTGTCGCAGGCCGGGCAGAAGTAGTGGGTCGTCGAGCCGTCGATCTCTCGACCGAGCAGAGCGGTGAGCGGCGATCGCTCGCCGGCGGAGTTGACGCGCGAGATCGGGTAGCCGCACTCGCACAGCTCGAGCGACTCGCCGTCCTCGGGCTTGAGTAGGCCCTGCTCCGCGGCGAACGCGTCGAGCGCCGCCTTCCGGTCCGCTGCGGCCGCTTCGTTCTCGGCCGGCGACTCGAACAGGGCAAGCGCCTGAGACGTCAACTCCACGTTCTCGAATGGCGCGTCCGGCTGCTGGCCCAGTCCCGCCAGGGCCTTCGCCGCCGCGGCCCGGTCTCGCCAGTGCGGCGCTTCCTTGACCGCCAGGCTGAGCGGACCGATGGCCGCCTCGCCCGCCCCAACGACCTTGTCCCACTGGCCCCGGGCAGCCCAGATGCCGGCAGCGAGAGTATCGGGCGCCTCCGGCTCCCAATCCAGGGTGGCCAGCCCGGCAACGATGTCGGTCCGAGCGGGAGCGTCGGCCGCGTCGAAGGCCGCAACGAGGATCGGGATCGCCGCCGGCCCGCATTCGGCGCAGCGCCGCCACTCTCGAAGGGCGGCCCAGTACTGCGCGCCCTTCTCGCTGCTCGTGGGCTGCCAGCCGATGTCCGAGAGCCCCCGCGCCGCGCTCCGGCGGATGACCGGATCGCGGTCCGACAGTACGGCCTCGAGTGGCCTGGCCACCTCGGGCACGCCGATCTTGCTCAGGCGCCGAACGATGATCTCCCGAACGTCCGCGTCCTCGTGGCCGATCCCCGACTCGAGCGCGTCGACGGAGGCGGGGCCGCACAGGACGTCGAGCGCAGAGGAGGCCGCCCTCTCGACCGCCAGGCTCGAGCGCCCCGTAGCTCGCTGGCGGACCTGTTCGTGGGCCTGGACGACCACGAGCGGCATGACGGCTCGGATGTCCCCGATCGACTGCAAGGCTCGGATGGCGGCCAGCCGGACTCCTTCGTCCGCGTCCATGACCGCCTTGATCAGAGGCTCGACCGCGTTGGGGTCGCGGATCTTGCCGAGCGCGACCGAGGTGGCCCGCCTGGCGTCCTGGTCCGGATCCGTCATGAGGCGGCGGTAGACGGCGGTGCTGGCGGTCATCCGTACGTCCGGATCGACGTCCGCGAGCGAAGCCACCAGCGGCTCTACGACGCGGAAGCCGCCCCGGGCAGACAGGGCGCTCACGGCGGCTCGCCGGACCCCGGGGTTGTCGTCCCTGAGCAGGGCGACCAGCGGCTCCACGGCAAGCGGATCGCGCAGGGGCGCGAGGGCGTCGGCAGCGGCAATACGGATCACCGCGTCCTTGTAGGACAGCGCCTTGATCAACCCCTGGGTATCCCTCTTGGCCTCCAACGCGGCAATGTTGGGGGGTCCAAAGAGCGGCATGTCGAGAGCCTCTTTCCCTCAGCTACGGGTGCGCATATGTGTCGGACGAAGTACCCGGACGAACGGCACGGCGGTTCTACGCGCCCGCTGCCGGCGATGACGTGTGCTCGCAGAGGCTAGCACCGTTGCCTTCTCCGAGGGAGAGGCCCATCGTCCTATATCGCTGATATATGGGGCGTTCTGCCCCCGGATTCGTGGGCTCATTTCTCGTGACGTCCCGATCGTGACGGTCCGAACGGTGGGGCCGAGCCAGCCGCGCCGTGTAAGCCGGTGTATGATCCGGGCAGCCGGAGTCGTCTCCAGGTAGTGCCCTTCCGAGGGACGGCGTCAAACCGGCGGGCATAACCGCATGGCGCGCCTCGAGCGCGCCCCAACGGAGCTCGCACGATGACCGCCTCGAACGACCGCCGCATACCTTCCCGGACGCGCCAGCCCAAATCTCGACGCCTCCGCTTCCTCCAGATCCTCCTCGGCGTGATCGTCCTTGCGCCTGCGTTCCTCACGGCCGCGCCCGTCCCATCGGTGAAGGCCGACGGACTCTCGGACGCCCTCGCGGAGCAGCAGCGCCTGTCCCAGCTGATCGCCCGCCAGAAGGCCCAGCTGGCCAAGCTCAGCTCCCAGCAGCTGAGCCTGGCAAAGCAGATCTCCACCACCCAGCAGAACCTTTCCGGTGTTCTGGCCTCCCTGGACGAAGCCCAGGCGCAGGTTGCCTCGATCGCGGCCGAGCTGACGTCGGCCAGGGCGCGCTACGGATCGCTGGCCGGCCAGGAGAGCCTCCTGACCGTGCAGCTGGCCGAGGTCACGGCCGAGCGCGACGCCAAACAGAGCGAGCTCGACAGGCGCCGCCAGATCCTCGCCTCCCGGCTCGTCGAGGCTTACGTCACCGACCAGACGCCGACGCTCCAGCAGATGCTGACCGCCCATTCTCTGACCGAGGCTCTTTCCGACGTCTCGTACTACGGCGACATGGCCGAGGCCGACAAAGCCCTCGCGACCCAGATCCAGCAGGACGAGAAGGAACTGGCCGCTCTCCAGAAGACCGTCTCCATGGCCGAGGACGCAGCGCATCAGATGACGGCGCAGGCGGCGGTCGAGAAGACGACCCTCGACACGCAGGCCCAGCAGCTCGCCGCGTCCGAAACGCAGCTCGAAGATTTGAAGACAACCTACGAGAAGCAGCTCGCCAGTCTTCAGGACTCACAGGGCAAGCTCAACCAGAACAAGACCGCGCTCGACGCCGCGATCACCTCGAATGGCAAGGCTCTCGATCAGCTCGGCACGAAGATCGACTCGTACATTCGCCAGCAGGGCGGCCAGGGTCGCATCCCGTCGCAATACAACGGCACGTTCAAATGGCCGATGAGCGGCATCATCACCCAGGAGTTCGGCTGCACGGGAGTGTCGTCGGAGCCGCGTGTCGGCAACTGCGCCCACTTCCACCAGGGCATCGACATCGCCGCCGCCTGCGGCACGCCGGTTTACGCGGCGGGTCCCGGCGTGGTGGTCTTCGCCGCATACAACCCCTACGACGCGCCGCCGCGGGCCTGGCTGGTGATCATCGCCCACTCCACCAGCATCGTGACCTGGTACGCCCACATGCAGGGCAGGGCGCCCGCCGGCATCTATGTCGGAGCCCACGTCGCGGCGGGTCAGCTCGTCGGACTCGAAGCCTCTACCGGCCACTCCACGGGCTGCCATCTCCACTGGGCCGTTCGCGTCAACGGCGTCTTCACCAACCCTCGCCTCTTCCTTTAGGCGGCTGCTCACTCGGTCAGTGGTCTATCGGCCGGGGTCGGGGTGCGGGGCAGCACGGCCGAGGCGCGGGCTTTCGTGCCCCGGGTCGCTTCGTGGTGCTAGCATCGTTTCGCGCCAACCGATTCAGGCCAGGACCGAGAGGACCCCGATGAAGCGAACACTGGCGGTGATCCTCGCCGGCGGCGAGGGAGAGCGGCTCTCCATTCTCTCGTCGCTGCGTGCCAAGCCCGCCGTGCCCTTCGGTGGCAAGTACCGCATCATCGACTTCACCCTGTCCAACTGCGTCAACTCGGACATAGACAACGTCGTCGTCCTCACGCAGTACAACCCCCGCTCCCTCAACGACCACATCGGCATGGGCCGGCCGTGGGATCTGGACCGCAACAACGGCGGCGTTCGGATGCTCCAGCCATACATCGCCCGTGGCCGCATCGCGGAGTGGTATCGGGGCACGGCGGACGCGGTCCTGCAGAACCTCAACGTGATCGAGCAGGCGCCCGGCGACGCGGTCCTGGTCCTCGCGGGCGATCACATCTACAAGATGGACTACCAGCCGTTCGTGGCCGCGCACCGCCGGCACCGTGCCGACGTGACGATCGCGGTCCGGCGGGTGCCGCTCGCGGATGCCACCCGGATGGGCATCCTTGCCCTCGACGACAGCGACCGAATCGTGGAGTTGCACGAGAAGCCCCGCCAGCCCAAGAGCGACCTCGCGAGCATGGGTGTCTACGTCTTCTCCAAGCGCGCTCTCCGGCAGTGGCTGAGCGACGATCGGGCGGACTTCGGCCACAACGTCATTCCGGCCATGATCGAAGGCGGCGCGCGCGTCTACGGCTACCGCTTCGACGGCTATTGGCAGGACGTGGGCACCGTCCAGTCCTACTGGGAAGCCAACCTCGCGCTCCTTTCGGACGCCCCGGAGCTGGATCTCTACGACCGCGAGTGGATCATCCACACCCGCTCCGAGGAGCGGGCTCCGGCAAAGGTCGGGGCCACGGCCCAGGTCCACCGCAGCCTCATCAGCCACGGCTGCGTTATCAACGGCTCGGTGGTGAACTCGGTCCTCTCGCCCGGCGTCGTGGTGGACGTGGGCGCCGTCGTTCGCGACTCGATCATCCTCTTCGACTCCGTCATCAGGCCTGGCGCGGTCGTTGACAGGGCCATCCTGGACAAGGAAGTGGCCGTCGGCCCGGGCGCGATCATCGGCGAGGGCACGGACTACGACGTGGTCAATCGCCGTGAACCGGGCAGGCTCAACACCGGCATCACGGTGATCGGGAAGCACGCGGTCATCCCCAGAGGCACTCGGATCGGCAGGAATGTCCTGATCGGCGAGGGCGTTCGTGCCTCGGACTTCGCCTCACGCGTCGTCAAGAGCGGCTCCACGATCGAGCGGCCTCGCGAGCGGCCGGCGAGAGCGACGGCGAAAGCGCGAGTCGAGGTCGCCTCGGACGGCCGCGGTTCCGGCTCGGAGCTGGATGGAGTAGCCGAAGCGGAAACGGGCGTGCGGGCCGACTCAGGCGTGCGACGCGCGGCGGACACCGGCGACTGAGGTCGATGTCCTGGTTCACGGACGAGGGACGCCGGGCGGTCGAACTGCCGCCGGAGGTCGTGTTGGAGCCTTGACCAGTCGAGTTGCATTCGTCGAGGGCAGATGGCACCTGCGGGCCAGAATTCTGGCCGGCGGCATCGGCGCGGCTCTGACCCTCTCGGCTCTCGCCGCCATGGCGCCTCCGCCGGCCGCCGCCGCGCAGAGTGGCCTGAGCTTCGTCTCCAATTCCACGTGGACCGCCGACCCGGTCGAAGCCCGAGTCCACGTCTTCTCCTCGATCACCGTCAAGTCGCATGCCGCCGACGTCAACGGCCTGCCGGGCTTCTACACCACTCTGGACATGACTCTGCCGGCCTCCGCGACCGCCGTGACGGTGGTGTCCGCCGACGGCTTGTCCAGGCCGCCCGCATTCCTCGGCCAGACCTCGTCCGGAACCGCCATCAGCATTCCGCTGGGCCAGCGACTCTACGCGGGTCAGACCGCCTCGCTGGTCCTCCGTTTCGATCTGGTGGACGCCGGCGGCTCCACGGACCGCGACCTCCGAATCGGCCAGAACCTCATGTCGTTTCCGGTCTCCGCGTTCGGCAGCCCCAACACCCCGGGCAGCACGGTCACGGTCGTCTTCCCGTCCGATTTCACCGTCCAGGAAGAGTTCGGTTCGCTGACCCGGTCCATCTTCGGCTCCGGACAGGTCGTCTTCACGTCCGGGGTGCTCGACGACGCCACGACGATGAGCGCCTGGTTCACCGCCGTCCAGCCCGTTCCCGCCAGCGACTTCCGCTCGCGCACCGCCACCATTGGGCCTCTCAAGGTCACGCTCAGATACTGGTCCGACGATCCGGGCTGGGCCGACGCCGTGCAGAACGTGCTGAGCCAGGGCCTGCCGGACCTGCAGCGGATGATCGGGCTCGGCGATCCGGCCAACCGAAGCCTGACGGTCACCGAAGCTTCGTCACAGGAGATCGGCGGCTTCGCGGGCGCCTTCGACCAGGCCAACGGCCAGGTCCAGGTTTCATACCTCGCGGATCCGTTCGTGATCCTGCACGAAGCGGCCCACATGTGGTTCAACGACTCTCTGGTATCGGATCGCTGGATCGAGGAGGGTTTCGCCTCCTACTACGCCGAGCAGGTGGTCCTGGACCTCCAGATGAAGGACCACGCGCCACAGCTGAGTGCCATGCTCCGAGACGCCGCCGTGCCGTTCAATGATTGGGTCGCGGCCGGCGTGCCGGGCTCGGCGACCGAGAAGTACCTGTACGGCGCGACCCTGTCGACCGCCCGCGACATCGTCAACCTGGCGGGGCCGGTGGCGATGCAGCAGGTCTGGCGGGAGGCTCAGGCGGGAACGGCCGCCTACCAGCCTGAGGGTGGAGTAGGCCTGGAGGCGCAGGCCGGACCGGTTGACTGGCGCCGGTTTCTGGATCTGCTCGAGCTCACGACCGGACGATCCTTCGAGGCCATCTGGGAGGACGTCGTCGTCACTCCCACACAGGCGCCGCTGATGGCCCAGAGGCTTGCCAGCCGCGAGACCTACCAGGAAGTCCTCGCCATGGCTGGAACCTGGACCCTCCCGGCCGAGATTCGCCGCGCCCTCGATGGCTGGCAGTTCGATCAGGCCGACAGCGCTCTCGCCGAGGCTCGCACGATCCTGACGCAACGCGGGCAGATAGCCTCCCGGGCGATCGAGGAGCAGACGGCAGCTCCGCCCACCCTCGAGAAGGTGTTCGAAACGTCGACGGTCGCCGCGGCGGCCCTGGAGGCTCGCGCCGAGCTGTCCGCCCTCGATGCGCTCTCGGCGGCTCGAGAGGCGAAGGCGGCCAGCAACAACGGCAGCGGCTTCGGCCTGCTGGGTTCCGACCCGAATGCCGACCTCACTTCGGCGCGGGAGGCGTTCGCGCGAGGTGACCTCCAGTCCGCCGAATCCCTTGCCCAGAACGCGCAGAAGGCCTGGCAGGGCGGATACGCGGCGCAACTGGTTCGACTGCTCGGGATCCTGGCGGGCTCGCTGGGCCTGCTGATGCTGCTCTCGATCGGGCTGTGGAGCCTGGTCCGCCGCGCCGGGGCGCTCGGCCGGGTGGCGGCATCGCCGGCCGGCGCCTCCGATCAGACCGGAGCGGTGTCGGGATCCCGGACGCGCGCCAACGATCCACAGCCGGCCGGCAGTCCCGGAAGCGCCGTGACCTCGCCCGGCGTCGGGCTGGATCGGCTGCCCATCCTGGCCCTGGCCGCCGGTGGCGCCGGGGGATTGGCGGACGCCGGCGGCGGGAGCGGAGCCGGCGGCCGCGGCGGCGCTTCGTCGGGCTCGGGATCGGGCTCCGGTTCGGGATCGCGCTCGCGTCGCGGTCGCGCCGATGGCGGTGGCAACGGCAATGGCGACGACGGCGAGATCGATGAGCCGAACGCCGGCGACGCCTCGCGGGGAGGATCAGGCAACGGCGAAGACGACGGACCCTTCGGGTCGAGCTTCGGTCCGGAGTCGGAGCGCGAGGAATCCGCCTACGACCTGCTCCGGCGCGGCCAGGCGCTGCTGCGCGACCGCCACAACGCCCAGGCGGCCGTGGTCCTGGAGCGAGCCGCGCGCGTGGAGCCGGGCAAGGGCTCGATCCTGGAGGCTCTTGGGCGGGCCTACTTCAACAGCGGCCAGCACCTCCGCGCCGCGGAGACCTTCGAGGCGCTCCTGGAAGTCGATCCGTCCGCCCACTATGGCCACTTCGCCCTGGGCCTGAGCTTTGCCCGTCTGGGTCGCGACCAGGAAGCCCGGACCCATCTGCGTCTGGCGGTTGCGCTGGATCCCGCGAGCGAGACGTATCGCCGAGCCCTCGAGAGAGTGGAAGCTCGGACGTCTTGAGGGCCTGCCGCCTCTGATCGCAGCCGCCACGGAACGGCGCGGCGCGGGCCACCGCGAACCCTAGCCGAGCCCTAGCCGCCGGACGACGAGAAGGATTCCCGCGATCGACTTGGCGTCTTCGATGAGGCCCGCTTCGATGGCCGCCACCGCGCCGGCGAGTGGCAGAACCACGAGGCTCAGATCCTCGTCCAGGTCCGGCGAGAGGCGATTCTCGTTGGCTTCGCGGAGGTCGCGTGCCAGGTACAGGGTGAGGTACTCGGTGGAGAAGCCGGGCGCGCTCCAGAAGCCACCGATCCGCTCCATCGAACCCGCCCGGAAGCCGGTCTCTTCCTCCAGCTCGCGATGCGCGGCCACGAGCGGGTCCTCGATCACGCCCTCGTGCTCGTCGAGCGTGCCCGCCGGCAACTCCAGCAGCGTCCCGCCGGCGGGCAGTCGGTACTGGGCCACCAGCAGCAGCCGATCCTGCGAGTCGAGCGGCACGATCACGACCGCTCCCGGGTGAACGACCACATCCCGGGTCAGCCTGTCTCCGTCGGGGGAGAGGGCGACGTCGCGCTCCAGGTTGAAGAGGTGACCCCTGTGAAGGACCTGCCGTCCGACCACGCGCTGCGCGGTGGCTGAGTCCACCTTGCGCATCTCAGCTACGAGCGCGTCGAGCTCCGGCACGCCGGGTGGGGTTCTGTTGGGTGTGATTCGGGCGGGAGAGTCGGTGGTTTCGGCCATGCTCAGACTATAGGTGAGGTGCGATGGAGCCAGGACGGCAGGTGCGGCGCGGGCCACGGATCGGCCGCCGAGCCGGCCGTCGCGCCGGCCGCCGAGCGGGCGACGAGCCTTCGCTAGCAGCGCGCGTGCCTGCGAACCCCGTGGAATCCCAACGCCCCGGCGCAGGCCGGGGCGTTGGTTGCTCCCTGGAACCCGGAGGTCAGGCCGTGACCGGTCCGAAGGGGAGGGCGAAGTTCGTGTCGGGGTCGAACAGCTGGATGCGATCCAGCGGGACGCGCAGCTCGAGCATGTCGCCCGGGCGGACGCGATAGGAGGAGTCGACGAGGGCCACGATGTCGCGGCCGGCGCCGGAAGCGTGGATCAGCTCCTCGTTGCCGAGGTACTCGACCACTTCCGCTTTGGCGTTGACTGTGGCCGAGCCGCCGCTGACCGGGCCCAGGATCAGGTGCTCGGGGCGGAAGCCAACGGGGAGCTGGCGGCCCTGGGTCCCGATGGACTCGCGGAACTGCGGCGGTAGCGGACCGCTGACGTTCGAGCCGGTCAGCTCGACCTTGTCGCCCGTGCCCGCGACTTCCACGGTGGTGAAGTTCATCGCCGGGCTGCCGATGAAGCCGGCGACGAAGCGGTTGATCGGCCGGTCGTACAGCTCCTGCGGCGTACCGACCTGCTGCAGGCGGCCTTCGTTCATGACCGCGATGCGCGTGCCCATCGTCATGGCCTCGATCTGGTCATGGGTGACGTACACGAACGTGGTCGCGAGGCGCTGGTGCAGGCGCAGGATGTTGGCGCGGGTCTCGACGCGCAGCTTGGCGTCGAGGTTGGAGAGCGGCTCGTCCATGAGGAAGACGGCCGGCTCGCGGACGATTGCTCGGCCGAGGGCGACGCGCTGTCGCTGGCCGCCGGAGAGCTCGCGCGGCTTCCGGTCGAGATAGCGGGTCAGGTCAAGGATCGCGGCGGCTTCCTTGACGCGAGCCTCGATCTGGGCCTTGGGCACGTGCCGCAGCTTGAGGCCGAAGGCGAGGTTGTCTCGGATGCTCATGTGCGGATAGAGCGCGTAGCTCTGGAACACCATCGCGATGTCGCGATCTTTCGGCGCGACGTCGTTGATGATTCGCTCGCCGATCCGCAGGGTTCCGGAGCTGATCTCCTCGAGACCGGCGATCATCCGAAGGCTCGTCGTCTTGCCGCAGCCGGATGGCCCGACAAGCACCATGAACTCGCCGTCACGGATGTCCAGGTTGAGATCGTCGACCGCGACGACATCGCCGAAGCGCTTGCTGACGTTCTCGAAAGTGACTGTTGCCATTCGGCTGGCTCCTGGTTACTGGCCGACCTCGTCGGCCGATCGTCGGATGCTAGCAGCCCCGTTCTCGCCCGCAGGCGAACGATGGGCGGCATCGAAGTAAACGTTTAGGGCAGTCACGGACGAGGCGATCCTCGCCGGAGCCCCGACTGTTCCTGGGTGGCAGTGCAACCCGGACGTCGCGCCCGTACCGGCCCGAGCGATTTCAGGGACACTTAAGAAAGGAAGCCTACAAACGAGACTGCGATTGGGCTCGGCAGGCGCCAGGGCACGTCGGAACCCGCCGCAAGAGAGCGGATTGATGGAAGAGAACCCAGACAACAACGTTGCGAAGCGGGCGGGCAATCCGACAGACCTGCCGACTGAAGACCTGCGCTGGACTCCCGGACCGGTCGACGAGGTGGACGAGTCTGCCGGCGCGTCGCAGGGGTCCATCGACGCTGCGGCCATCGATAGAGAGAACGCGCGGGCGAGCGAGCAGCGCCAGGCCAATTCCTGGGCCGCGCCATTCGGACAGCCGCCGAGCCAGGCCGGGCAACCTGGACAGCTCTGGCAGGCCGGCCAGGCGCCCGTGCACTACGGCCAGCCACAACCCTTTGGGCAGTCGCCGCAGCCGTACTATCAGCAACCGGCGCAGCCGTCCTGGCCGTGGCCCCAGAACCCGCCGCCTTCCCAGCCAAACGACTGGAGCGGCGCGGCCTCGGCCGGCTGGCAGTATCCGCCCCAGAATCAGGGCCAGCCCGGCCAGATTCCCGTTCAGGCCCCGGGCACGTACGTTGCCGGCGCCGACGTTGCTGGCGCACCCGGCTCCGGCGGAGACGCCAGGACGGGTGGTGGCGGCAGGAGCCGCATCCTCGGCCTCGTGCTCGTGAGTGCCCTTCTGTCCGCCGCCCTCGCGGGGGCCGGCACCTACCTCGCATTCACCCTGACCCGCCCCGCGTCCACCTCGGCATCGCCCGGGACCGGCCAGGCCGCCAACGTCCAGACGATCAGCCTCACTCAGAACGACGCGATCGTCAGGGTCGCCACACTGGTCAAGCCGTCCGTCGTGACGATCGCCACCACCGGGCTGTCAGGCCTGTCGCCGTTCTCCGTTCCTTCGAGCGGGGCCGGCTCCGGCTTCATCGTCAGCTCCGACGGCCTGATCCTGACCAACAACCACGTCGTCGCCGGCGCCTCGACTCTGACGGTCACGCTCGACGACACCCGTCAGCTGCCGGCAACGGTCGTCACGACGGACGTCACCCACGACCTGGCGCTCGTCAAGATCGATGCCAGCGGCCTGACGCCGGTGACGCTCGGCGACTCGAGCAAGATCCAGGTCGGACAGTTGGCCATCGCGATCGGCAGCCCGCTCGGCACGTTCACGGATTCGGTGACCCAGGGGATCGTCTCGGGCACCGATAGAAGCATCACCGTGGGCGATCAGGCCACGCGTACGGAAGAGAGCCTCTCCGGGTTGATCCAGACGGATGCGGCCATCAATCCCGGCAATAGCGGTGGGCCGCTGCTCGACGCCAGCGGCGCCGCGATCGGGATCATTACCGCCACGGCGAGCGACGCCCAGGGTGTCGGCTTCGCGATCCCGATCAACCAGGCCAAGTCGTTCATCGCCACCGCGACCAAGTAGGCCCGGCCGGCACCCGGCCCTGACGGGCGAGGCGCAGCCCGGAGCGAGCCGCGTCCTCATGCGCCCGCGCCTTGGCAAGCGCCGCGGGTTCCGCGCCGAAGGGCTCGCACCAGGCCGCGTCCTCATGCGCCCGCGCCCGGCGCCGCGAGCCCCGCCCGGAGCGTGCCGGCCGCCCCCGGAAACGGGCCGTCCACCCTTCAGAGAAGTTTCAGCCATTAGGGCGATACATGTACCGCGTCCCGAGACCGAGGTGTCCGGCAGGCTCCGAGCCAGAGGCGGACGGAGAGCAATCGAAAGGCATGGCGGCATGAAGCTCAGGTTGGCGGCGATCGCCCTGATGGTGGTCGGGGTAGGGGCGGTTGCTCTCGCGATCGTGGGTCCCAGTTTCGGCGCCTCCGCGGCGTCCCAGTACATCACCTCGCCAGTCTCGTCAGGCACGGTCAGCGCCCAGTCCGTTGCCACGGGAACCATCGCGGCGAGCACGGTGTACGGACTGAAGTTCGGCGCCACGCCCGACATCGTGAGCTCGGCCAGCACCACGTCCGGTGCTGGCGGTACCACGAGCTCATCGAGTAGCACGTCGAGCAACTCTTCAGGCTCCCTGACATGGCCCGTTCAGACGGTGCCGGTGACTGTCGGCCAGTCGGTGACGAAGGGCCAGACGCTTGCCACGGCCGACGCCACGGCCGCCCAGCTCCAGCTGACCACCGCCCAGGCGAACCTGGCGACGGCGCAGGCGAAGCTCACCAGCGACCAGAGCGGCCTCGATTCGATCTCGCTCGCCCAGGCGAAGAACCAGCTGAGCCAGGCCTACAACAGCTACCAGCAGTCCATCGCCAATCGGAACAACACGAACCAGCAGAACGCCCTGAAGCTGAGCCAGGCTCAGGCCGCCGTCACCGACGCTCAGAACAAGCTGGCCGCGGATCAGGCGGCCAACCCGCCGGTGTCCGCCCAGACGATCGCAGCCGACCAGCAGGCGCTCGCCCAGGCGCAGCAAAGCCTCCAATCGACGCAGCTGCAGGTCAATCAGTCGAACCAGCAGGCCGCCCAGCAGGTCACCAACTCTTCGCTGAGCTACCAGGCCGCCCAGCTGCAGTACCAGTCCAAGACGGCTCCGGCCTCCAGCTCGGTGATCCTCGCGGACCAGTCGGCGGTCGCCGCTGCCCAGGAAGCGGTCACCAATGCCCAGGCTGCCGTGAACGCCGCGACGATTACGGCCCCGGCTGACGGATTGATCATCGCCGTCAACCTGCTCCCCGGCGTGAACGCTCCGAGCAGCTACGCGATAGAGGAATCCGTCGGGCCGATGGTCGCCTCGGCCAGCTTCTCCGAGACCGACGTGACCAAGCTCAAGGTTGGCCAGACCGCCACGGTCTCCGTCACGGCCGCGAGCGCCTCCGTGCCGGGCACTCTCACCGAGATCGTGCCCGTCGCCTCGACGTCCGGCGGGTCGAGCAGCGTCGCCACGTACAGCGTGACGGTCACTCTCACCAATCCTCCCTCGAGCGTCCTGGCCGGCATGAGCGCCACGGTGACCGTGACCACAGCCTCGGTCCAAAACGTCCTGCGCGTCCCGGCCACCGCACTGTCGGGTTCCGCGACGTCGGGCTACACCGTTGAGGTCCTCAACGGCGCAACGACCTCCAGCGTCGCGGTCCAGGTCGGGCTCGTCACCACGTCATACGCCCAGATCACGAGCGGCCTTTCCGAGGGCGAGCAGGTCGTGGTCGGCACCACGTCGAGCCGCACCGGCTCCAACACGACAGGTGGCGGAGTCAACCTCGGCGGCCTCGGCGGGCTCGGTGGCGGTACGGGCGGCGGTCGATTCAACGGGACCGGGCAATGAGCGCCGCGACCCTGCTCGGCCGGACCTCGGCCTCCACCGAGGTGCCGCCGATCATCCATCTCGACAACGTCTCCCGTGTCTACGACACCGGCCGGATCCAGGTCCCGGCGCTCCAGAACGTGAACCTTCGCGTCGAGGACGGTGAGTTCCTGGCCATCATCGGGCCGTCCGGCTCGGGCAAGTCCACGATGATGAACATCCTGGGCTGCCTGGACCGGCCAACCTCGGGGCGGTACATCCTCGACGGACAGCCGGTCGACGAGCTCGACAACGACGGGCTCGCCTACGTCCGGAGCCGCTCGATCGGCTTCGTCTTCCAGAGCTACAACCTCCTGCCGCGCACCTCCGCCCTGGAGAACGTGGCGACGCCCCTGATGTATCAAGGGGTTCCGCACAAGGAGCGCCTGGCCCGTGCCCGCGCCGCCCTGGAGCGGCTCGGCCTCGGCGATCGCCTCAACCACGAGCCGTCCGAGCTCTCCGGCGGTCAGCAGCAGCGCGTCGGCATCGCCCGGGCTCTGGTCACGGAGCCGGCCCTGATCCTCGCCGACGAGCCCACGGGCAACCTGGACAGCCACTCAGGCTCCGAGGTCCTGGGCCTGTTCAGTGACCTCCACGCCCTGGGGCGGACCATCGTCCTGATCACGCACGACTCCGACGTGGCGGCCGCGGCCGACCGGATCGTCCACCTCCGCGACGGCGAGCTCCAGGAAGGAGCGGCGGCATGAGATTCGGGGATCTCATCAGGGTCGCGCTCTCCCGCTTGGGGACGGGCAAGCTGCGGACCGTTCTCACGATGCTCGGCGTGATCATCGGAGTGGCCTCGGTCGTGGCCCTCGTCAGCGTCGCTCAGGGCGCCACGAAAGGCATCAGTGACCGGCTCCAGTCTCTGGGCACCAATCTGCTTACCGTCAGCCCGGGCTTCTCGCGGACCGTGGGCACCGTGACCCGCGGCTCATTCGGCAGTGCCACGACGCTGACCCTCGACGACGCCAACGCAATCTCCCAGCTCAACGGCGTGGCTACAGTCGCGCCCCAGCTCTCCACGCAGAAGCTCGTGATCGCGGGCACTCAGAACGAGACGACCCGGGTCGTCGGCACGACGCCCGGTTACCTGTCGGTCTTCGCCTACAGCATGTGGAGCGGGTCCTTCCTCAACGAAGCCTCCGTGGACGCGAGCCTGCGGGTGGCGGTCATCGGAGCGACCACGGCGGACAACCTGGGACTCACGGCCGCGTCGGTGAACAACACGACGCTCTACATCGGCGGATTGCCGTTCGAGCTCATCGGGATCATGCAGCCCAAGGGCGGCACGACGGCCACCGATGACCTCGTCCTCATCCCGGTTTCCACCGCCCATGAGCTCTTCGTGGGCAGCAACAGCGTCTCCTCGATCGGCGTGAGCGCCGCGGCTCAGGCGGACATCTCGACCGTCTCGGGCGAGATCACCGCGCTTCTCGAGCAGCGCCACGGGATCACAAACGGCGTGGACGACTTCACGATCACGACCCAGGCCCAGCTGCTCGGCACGGTGAGTTCGGTTAGTGACGTGCTGACTCTGCTGCTCGCCGGGATCGCCTCGATCTCCCTCCTGGTGGGCGGCATCGGGATCATGAACATCATGCTGGTCTCCGTCCGCGAGAGGACGCGCGAGATCGGCATTCGCAAGGCGATCGGCGCACGCGGCCGCGACATCCTCTCCCAGTTCCTCGTGGAGGCGCTCGCGCTCTCGCTGGCGGGTGGACTGGTAGGGATCGGAGTGGGCGTCGTTGCCTCGCTCGGGATCGGTATCTACGCGGGTTGGGGCTTCGTCTTCAATCCGCTCACGGTCGTGGTGGCCCTGGGATTCAGCTTGATAGTCGGGATCGTCTTCGGCGTCTGGCCTGCCAGCCAGGCTGCCAGCCTCGACCCGGTGGTTGCACTTCGTTACGAGTAGGACGCACTCAAGGACCAAAGAGGAGAACTGATGACTGCAGTGGCTCGACCTGCCAAGCAGGATCGGACGACGATGATCCTGCTCTTCATTGCGGCGCTGGTGGCCGTGGGTGGCATCGGATTTGCGCTAGGCCACCTCACCGCGCCCTCCGCCAACGCGGCGGCGCCGACGTTCGGGCGGGGCGGCTTCGGGCGCAACTTCCCTTCGCTGGCACCGGGCCAGACCTTCAACCCGGCTGATGTCGGCGGCGGTCTGGGCCGGGGCGGGCTCGGTGGCCTCGCTGGCGGCGTCAGCGGTACTGTTCAATCGATCGATGGGTCTACGATGACGGTGCAGCTGTCGAACGGGACGTCGGTCACGGTCGACCTGTCAGGCAACACCACGTACCACGGCACTACTCCCGCAACGGCGGACCAGGTCAAAGTCGGATCCAGCGTCACGGTCCAGATCGACACGAGCGCTCTCGCGTCCGAGACTCCCAACCCCTCGGCTTCCGGCGCTCTGGGCGGACGGACCTTGACTGCCAAGGACGTCCTGATAACGAACCCATAGGAGCTTCACGTGCACCTGCTCGTCATCGAGGACGACGCTCGCCTCGTCAGACTGCTGAAACGGCTGCTCAGCCAGGATCGGCACGTCGTCGAGACCGCCATGACGGCCGAAGAGGGCCTGGAGATCGCGACCTCCGACCTGGGCCTCGACGCCATCGTCCTCGACGTCGGACTGCCCGACAAATCCGGGTTCGAGGTCGCGCGGGCTCTTCGCAAGAAGGGCTCTCAGACGCCAATCCTGATGCTGACGGCCCGCGACTCGGTCAACGACCGCGTCGCGGGGCTCGATGCCGGCGCGGACGACTACCTGGTCAAGCCGTTCGCCTACGAAGAGCTTCTGGCCAGGCTCCGAGCGCTCGGCCGGCGCCCGCCGACGCGCAAGTCGACGTCACTGCGGGCCGGCCACATCGAGCTCGACGAGAGCACCCGGCGGGTCCTGGTTGCCGGGAAGCCTGTTGACTTGAGCCAGCGCGAGTTCTCGATCCTGGAGTGCCTGCTCCGGCGCCCGGGCCAGGTCCTCTCGCGCGATCAACTGCTCGACTACGCCTGGCCGTACGGCGTGGCGCTCACGCCCAACACGGTCGAGGCGTACATCCATCTGCTGCGCGAGAAGCTCGGCAACGACGCGGCAAACCAGGTCGAGACGGTCCGCGGGGTCGGTTATCGGCTCCGAGAAGGCTAAATCGTGAAGTTCCTTCCGTCGGTTTCGCGAGTGGGAATCCCCAGGCTCGGCTGGCCGCGCCTGAGCCGGCCACAGCTCCGGCGGCCATGGTTCCGCGGAGCCCAGCCGACCGCCCCCGACGCACGGGAGCCTCTGAGCGACGCCGATCAGGCCGCTCACGACGAGGACGCCCGAATACTGCGGCGCACCCGCGTTCGGCTGATGCTGGTCAGCGGCGCGGTCACGGCCGTCATCCTGGCGGCACTGGGCGTCACGATCTACACCGCCGTCTCGAATCTCATAGTCAGCGACAGTGTCAGCAAGCTGCAGGATTTCGCGCAGCTTTACGCCGGACCGCTCGATAAGAGCCAGCTTCCGTCTCCGAGGACCCTGGACCCGCAGTGGGGCACCCGGTATGCGGGCGTGTTCATCCTTGGATGGGCTGTGGAGCCGGACGGCGAGCCCTCGATCTTCGTGCGTACCGTTCCGCTGCCTCCTGGCGTTCCCGTTTCCGCCGGTGTCGCTTCAAGTGGCACGAAGGGTACGGATCTCAGGGATGTCGTGACGGCTCAGGGGGTGCCCCTCAGGGTCTACACGGTCGCTGGCCGGTTCGTCGACAACAACGGCTTGGCTCACCAGTTCTTCGTGCAGACGGCCGCTGATCGATCCCAGGAAATAGACCTGCTTCGGCTCTTGCTCGTGGTCTTGCTGGTGGGAGGCGCCGCGGCACTGCTGCTGAGTCTGCTCGCCGGTTACCTCTACGCCGGCCGCGCCCTGGTCCCGATCAAGGCGTCGATGACTCGCCGCGAGGCGGCGTTGCAGCGCCAGCGCGAGTTCGCCGCGAACGCCAGCCACGAGCTGCGGACGCCCCTGACCGTCATCGGAGCCAGCGTCGAGGACCTCAAACGCAACCGGCGCAGCCGGGTCGAGGACGTGGGCGAGGCGCTCGGCGACATCGACGCCGAGGTCCAGCACATGACCGCCCTGGTCGAAGACCTGCTGCTGATCGCTAGAACGGACTCGGGCGTCGTTCAGGTGGAGCGCCTGCCCGTCGATCTGGGCGACGTCTCAGTCGAGGCGGCGTCGATGCTGACCGCCCTGGGCGACGAGAAGGCCGTCAAGGTCGAAGTCGACGCCTCGCCGGCGTTCGTCCTCGGCGATCGGCTCCGGCTCCGGCAGCTCGTGACCATCCTCACGGACAACGCCATCCGGCACACGAACCAGGGCTCCACGGTGACGGTCCGCATCCAGCCGGACACCGTCGTGGCGACCCTCCGAGTGGAGGATCAGGGCCCGGGCGTGAAGCCGGAGGACCTGCCACGTCTATTCGAGCGGTTCTGGCGAGCCGACGATGCGCCCGCAGGAGGCACTGGCCTGGGTCTCTCGATCGCGAAATGGATCGTTGAGCAGCACAGCGGCATCATCGGCGTCTACAACCGGCCCGAAGGCGGAGCAACGTTCTGGGCCCAGCTGCCGCTGCTGGGTCCGGGCGCGCAAGAACCGGGCCCCGGCGCGCCGGCGTCGACGGAGTGGAGTGCTCCGGCAGGCTCGAATGGCACCACCGCGAACGCGGGCGGGATCCCGATGTGGACGCCCGAAGAGCAGCCGGATCCGGCGGCCCCGAATGTCGACGGCGCCGGTGCCGTGCCCGCACCGGCGGACGAAGCGGACGTCGTCCGGAGCCACAGCCAGCCTTAGGCCGGCGCGCTCCGCCGGCCCGCCTCAGCGCGGCGCCCCGCGGGCTCAGATCGAGGTGGCCAGGAAGCCTCCGTCGACGGGGACCAGCGCGCCCGTCACGAAGCCCGCCGCCTTGTCGGAGGCGAGCCAGATGGCCGTTCCGACGAGCTCCTCGGGTTCGCCCAGACGCCCGAACGGTGTGCGCCGCAGGATGTCCTCCATGCGGGTCTCGTCGAGGAGCTTGCGGTTCTGCTCGGCGGGAAAGAAGCCGGGCATCAGGGCGTTGACCCGGATGTGATGAGGCGCGAGCTCGCGGGCCAGATATCGAGTCAGGATGTTGATGCCCGCCTTGGACACGGAGTAGGTGAGAACGCGCGAGAGCGGGATCTCGGACGAAGCCGAGGAGATGTTGATGATGGTCCCGCCCTTGCCCCGATCGACCATGCCCTTGCCGAAGATCTGGCTGGCGAGCAGATACGAGGTCAGGTTGGTGTCCAGGATGCGGTGCCACTCCTCGAGCTCTATCTCGAAGAAGGGCGTGCTGCTGTTGACGCCGGGGGCGTTGAGGAGGATGTCCACCGGGCCCAGCCGCTCCTCGATCGCGCTGCGGGCGGCTACGATCGAATCGCGATCGGTCGCGTCCACCTCCACAGCCGTCGCTTCCACGCCCAGCTCTCGAATCGACGCCGCTCGCGCCTCGGCCCTATCGCCGGATCGGTCCAGGACGGCGACTTTCGCGCCCGCCGAGGCGAAACCCTGGGCCAGCGCGCCCGCAAGGACGCCGCCCCCGCCGACCACGGCGGCTACGTGTCCGGTCAGGTCGAAAAGAGCCGTCCCGCCGGCCGCGGTGCCAGTCATTTGTGCGCCTCCGATGTTGCCCCGGTAGCCCGGCCGGCAAACGGGCTCAGATGCCTGCCGATGTGCTTCTCGAGGTCTGTCCAGTACTGTGCCCGATGCTTCCAGACGGCGGCGTGTACGGCCGGGCCAAGCCCATTTTCGGGCCGGCCGTCGCCGTAGAGCACCGCGCCGTAGGTGACGTGAAGGATCTCGCGGGTGCGCGGCGTCGTGACCAGCCCCACCAGCTCGCTTCGCGCCGGATCGGTCTCGACGTTCAGGCCCGCCAGATCGGCCGAGACGTGGTAGCTCGCGCGAGCGGTCGCATAGGCCCGGATCGCGATCCGCCATATCTGGAGCATCAGGTCCGGTTCCGTCTCCGCGATCACCGACAGAGCGGCGAGGTAGCTCGTGCCCGATGTCTTGAGATGCATCGCTCCTCGGGTGACCCGGGCCAGTTCGTCGTAGACCGAGAACTTGTCCGAGCCCGAATGAATGCTGACCTTGTACCCGCCGAAAGCGCGCGCGATGGCGGCGTGCGTCGCCGCGTCCCGCGACAGCGCGGCAACGTCGCCGACGTAGTCCACGCCCTTCTCGAATTCGCCGACGAAACGGGGAGCCAGGCTCACCCATTTGACGCCGAGCCTGCCGAGCTCCGTGGCCAGGTAGACGTGGTCGACGGGCGTCGTTGGATGGTCAATCTCGTCCACGGCGACCTCGAACTCGAAGCCGCCTTCGCCGCGCGCCCCCAGGACGTGCCGGTACATGGCGGTCACGTGGGCCACTGCCGCGCCGAAGCGCGCGGCCGCGGAACGGAGAGCCTCACGCGAGAGTTCGAGCGGACCCGCGTCGAGGTCCAGCCGTGTCGGGTAGCGGGCCTCGAACGAAGCTCGGTCGTCCTCGAGGAGTGCCCACGGCACCTGCGCGAAAGCGGTCTCGATGGCGGAGGCCGGCGCGTCGGCCGGCAGGCGCGGAACGAGGTCGATCGGGTCGGAGGTGAACATCGTGCAGCCGGCGCGAATGCCTCCATCGAGGTCCTCGATCGTCTTGAGATGGTCCGCGTCGGCCCCGTAGCCGTCGCGCCAGCCCGAGGCGAGTACCCCGAAAGTGGCGGCGTCGACCACGTCGCCGAACGAGCGGCCGGTCCGACCCAGCTCTCGAGCGGACTGCTGGGCGAGGACGGGGGCAATTCCCGGGTTGGCTCGGAACGCGGCCACGTGGCCCGGGGTGGCGATTCCGAGACGGTCGCCGGTTCCCGCGGACGTCGCCAGCCCCAGCAACCGCGGCCGCAGCCACGGGATGTGGCGCCGGAGAGCGGCCGCGCCGGCGGCGTCGGTGGGGGAGACGAGGAGAGCCCCGCCGGCCGCTTCGGAACCGCTGCCCGCCAGGCCCGCCGGCAGGGCGCTCGCCCGCGCTGCCCAGGCCACGATTTCCCAGCCGGAAGAGGCGGCCCGCAGTCCAGCGGCACCCTCTCCGATCTCCACGCACGAGGTCTCGATTGCGCCCGCCTCGAGGAGCGCGGCCAACGCCACGCCGTTCATCGGGCGGGGTCCTGGACCCAGGCATGGGCAGGGTCGAAGTGCGGGATCATTCGCCGGCCCTCGCCGGCCATGATCCACAGGTAGTAGAGGGAGTATCCGGGCGCGGCAACGACAGGGTGGTAGCCGCTGCGGATCACCGCGACGCCGTCGTCCTTGACGATGAA
The DNA here is from genome assembly GCA_027364875.1 of Chloroflexota bacterium. Lineage (GTDB taxonomy): Bacteria > Chloroflexota > Limnocylindria > Limnocylindrales > CSP1-4 > Fen-1039. The sequence continues at coordinate 1,135 of DAHXON010000047.1, read as the reverse complement.
GGCCTCATCGGCGTCGTCGCCGTAGTGGACCTGGACCCCGAAGCCGCCGGCCGGGTCCACCTTGAACAGGTAGACCTCCTCGAGCTTGACCTCGTCGGGCGGAGCCTGCCGATCGTGCTTGTGAGGCGGATACGACGACCAGTTGCCCGGCGGGTTGATCGTTTCTCCGAGCAGCAGCCGGCCGGCGGCGTGTTCGGGCCCCAGGATCGTCCGAACGGTTCGGGACCAGTTGCCGGAGCCCACCTCGCCCAACCGCTGATCCTCGGGCCGGATGATCCGAGCCGGGGCCGGCGATTCCTCGCCGGCCGGCGCGGTCGCGATCGCGAGATGGGATTCGGAGCGCGACACGATCCTCAAAGCCGTCTTCGGCGGGGCGTAGATCGCGAAGCCGGGGGCCTCGAACACGTTAGCGCGCCCGCCGGCCTCGCCGAGAGGTCGGCCGTCGACCTCGACGTCGACGACGCCCGAGAGGACGACGACCACGGTCTCGCGCTCGCACGGGCTTTCCCACGCCTCGCCGGCGGCGAGGTTGGCGAGATCGAGGCCGATCAGGTCGCCCGCCCGCTCGGGGGCGACAGCAGTCCGGATCATGCTTCTCCTTTTGATGGCGTGTTGATGGCGTGGCGAGACCAGGGAGCGACGCGAGCCTCAGGATCGAGACCGGAGCGTCAGTCGGCCACGCGGGTAACGAGCTGCGTTGGGTTCACGAAGCGAAGGGCGATGACGAGAAGCACGAGCATGGAGCCCGTGTAGATCGCGGCCATCGCGTCCACCTCTTGCGGCGCGCGAATACCGGCGCCGAAGACGGCGTCGTAGAGCACGACGATCAGCGTCGTGCTGCCCGGGCCGGAGGTCAGGAAGGTCAGCTCGAACATGCCCACCGTCCGGACCAGGACCAAAATTCCGGCGGCCAGGATCCCGGGCAGCAGGAGCGGCCCGAGGATCCGGACGAAGATCGTGAGGGTGCTGGCCCCGCACATCCGTGCGGCGGATTCGATCTTGGGATCGATCTGCTCGATGAACGGGATCATGACCAGGACGACGAAAGGAACCGTCGGCACCAGGTTCGCCAGGATGACGCCCTGGATGTTCCCCGCGAGCTGCAGCTTGTACAGCAAGGTGGCCAGCGGGATGC